>NZ_NCTE01001296.1 GCF_002114215.1 Streptomyces sp. 13-12-16
GGCTTCATCCGCAGCGCTCCCGGTGATGTCGCCGACCTCTCCGCCGGCCTCGCCGACAGCCGCCCGGCCGGCTCCACCGACGTCCTCCACCGCGCGTCCGGCATCACGGCCCACGTCCCGGACGGCCGTGCCGGCTCCCCGGCCGACGTCCTCCGCCACCGAGCCGACGCCGCGGCCCACGTCCCGGACGGCGGTCCCGGCTCCCCGGCCGACGTCCCGCACGGCCCGTCCGGCACCCGTACCCACCTCGCCCACGGCTTGACGGGCTCCGCCACCGACGTCCCGTACGGCTGATCCGACCCCTCGCGTCAGATCGCGCAGGATCTCCGGATGGCGATCGAGTGTCGTGAGCACCCGATCGATGATCATGGCGACATTGTCGAGCCGCACCCTGAGCCGGGCCTGCGCCTCCACACCCGAAATCCCCAGGTGCACGCGGCCAAGGACGACGTCGGCGCCCACACTCAGCTTCAGCAGGTCCAGCACCTCGGCCTGCAGGGAGACGTGCGCCCGCAGGTCCTCGACGTCCAGGTCGATCTCGTCGACCTTCAGCACCGGAACGTCCAGGAAGACGTCGGGGTTCGCATCGGCGACCACGGGGGTTCCCAGGGCGGCGGCCACGTCCTCCGCCCCGTAGGCGCCCGGCTCGTCGTCGTACGGTTCCGGCTCCGTGTACTCCTCGAGGTCCTCGGCGTCGGGTCCGCCGTCGTACGGGTCGTCCTCCTTGACGGGCGCCTCGTCGTTCTCGGCCTCGTCGTCCATCACCGCACCTCCCCGGTTCGCCGCCCCTCTCGTTCCATCCTGCTCCGCCATGAGGATCGACGCGCGTCCGGCACCGCCCGGCGGCGGACCGGGACCGCGGGGCGGCCACCACCCGGGTGCCCGTCACCTCGCCTCAGCACCCCATCCCTGTGCGCGGCGGCCGAAGGGCCCACCGACGGATGTGCGGGACGGTGACGAGGGTGGGGGCAGTCCGCCCAAGTCCATGGCGACGGCCCCGATCGCGAGCGGTCCCACCGCGGGGGGAGGCCGCGTGGTGCCCGTGGTGCCCCACGGCACCGACGTCACCGGTACGCGCACCGCCCCCGCGACCGTCCCGGGCCTGCTCCAGTCGGCGCCGGTACGGGCCCGGCCACTCCTCGTGCCGTGCGTCGAGGCAGGCCCTCACCGGGTCGGCCCTGGAGGGGAAGCCGTTGCACAGGCTCGTCCTCGCCACGCCCGCCCCGGCGGTGCTTCTCCTTCAGGACTGCGGTCGCTTCCCGTGGTTCGCCGCATGGTTGCGGCGCGCCTTCTTCTTGCGGCGCCTCTTCGAGGACATGCGCGTCTCCCTGGTGACATACAGCCGTGAGACCACGTCTCACCCGGTGGTTCCCGGACCGACGAACGGCATCGGCCCGTCCAGCCAGTGTTCCTCGCGGCGCGGGGCACCGCCACTCGCACG
>NZ_NCTE01001297.1:0-361 GCF_002114215.1 Streptomyces sp. 13-12-16
CGGGTGGTGGTGCGCCGGACGGGGGAGGGGGTGGGGCGGACGGGGGGTTGGTGCGGGGGCCGGGTTTCGGGGGTGCGTCCGCCGGGGTGGGTGGTGTCCTCCGTGGTGTGCCGTTATCGGGCGATGACCGTCGCCCGTTCGCTCTCCACCCGCTTGTCCAGGGCGTCACCCCCGAGGAGGCCCAGGTTGCGGCACAGCACCACGGAGCCGCCGGTCGCCAGCGGCCCGTACAGGCCCGTGTTCAGGCCCTCCCACGTGTCGTACGGCCGCCCCGACAGGATCCGCGAGCCGGGGCCGGTCAGGCCGAGCTCCGGCGCCTCGGCGCGGGCCCGCTCGACCACCTCCGCCCCGGTGAACTCCC
>NZ_NCTE01001297.1:510-10729 GCF_002114215.1 Streptomyces sp. 13-12-16
CCCGCCACGATCAGCGCCGGTTCCTCGGGGTCGACCGGCGCGTACGGCACGAAGCGGTCGCTCTGCCCCGGTACCTCGACGGCGTAGTCGGCGAAGCCCTCCGGCGGCTGCGGGAAGCGCCCGCCGAGCGGCCTGAGCGCCAGCGCGATCCTGGCCCCCGAGCAGGCCCGCGCGGCCTCCAGCGACTCCGGATCCGGCCCGCTCACGGCCACGTCCGCCGCCGCCGGGTCCCCGGCCACGTCCGCGACCACGCCCACCGACGCGCACGCCAGCAGCCAGACCGCCGTCTGCCAGTGCGCCGGCAGCAGCAGGGCCACCCGGTCACCGGGCTCCACGGACAGTTCGTCCTGGAGGAGATTGGCGGTCTTGGCCACCCAATTGGCGAAGGTGGCCACGGACAGTTCGACGCGTTCGCCCGTGGCGTCGTCGTAGAAGGTCACCAGGGGGCGTCCCGGGTCCGCGGCCAGCGCGGAACTCAGCAGGTCGGCAGGGGTGCGGTCGGTGGCGTTCACCCGCGCAAGCGTACGCGGGCCCGCCCGCGCGCACCGCTCACCGGGGGCACCGGTTCGGGGGAACGCGCTCCGACGGGCCGTCAACTCCCGGATGGACAGATTTGTCTGACTGTGTCCAAGCTCAGGGGCATGCGTGGAATTCTTGCTTCCTCAATCGGTGTCACCTGCGCCGCCGCCCTCGCCCTCCCGCTCGCCCCGCCCGCCACCGCGGCGGACGCGAGACCGGCGCCGACGGCAGAAGCGGCCACGCGCGCAGCGGTGACGGCCCGGCCCGACATCCCCGGCAGCACCCAGTCGCTGCCCCTGGGACATCTCACCCGTGACCGTGTCTCCGGCGCCGCCGTCCTCGGCCTCGCCCCGCGGACCGTACGGCCCTTCTCCCTCCTCGGCGTCGTCTGGGACGACCCCACCGCCGAACTCCACGGCCGCGTCCAGGTCCGCACCCGGGAGGCCGGCACCGGTGCCTGGTCCGGCTGGCGGGACGTCGAGACGCACTACACCGACCACGGGGCCGATCCGGGCAGCGCGGAGGGCACCGCGGACGGGGTGCGCGGCGCCACGGCCCCGCTGTGGGTGGGCGAGTCGGACGGGGTGGAGATCCGGGTCCTGCCGGAGCCGGGTGAGGACGAGGGGGAGGGCACGGAGGTCGACGAGCCCGGTGAGGAGGAGGGGGAGGACATGGGGGCCGACGAGCCCGGTGAGGAGGAGGGCGAGGGCATGGGGGCCGACGAGCCCGGGGGCGACGACCACTCGGTGCTGCCCTCCGGGCTGCGGCTCGAACTCGTCGACCCGGGGGACGAGGCACTGGAGGGCCCGCGCACCGGCGTCATGAGCGCCGAGGTGGCCGCCGCCTCCGCGGCCAACTCCGCACTCGCACCGCTCGGCACCCTGGAGATCCCCGCGTTGACCGGCGAGCGGACCCGGCAGGAGTACCTCACCCTGCGCGGAGCCGACCTGACCGAACAGCAGCGGGCCAAGCCGTACATCGGGCCGCGCCCCGCCATCGTCACCCGGCGCGGCTGGGGAGCCGACGAGAGCCTGCGGGAGAAGCGGTTCGTGTACACCGGCAAGGTCAAGGCGGCCTTCGTGCACCACACCGCCTCCGGCAACGGCTACAAGTGCTCGCAGGCCCCTTCGCTCATCCGCGGGTTCCACCGCTATCACGTACGGAGCCTGGGCTGGCGGGACATCGGCTACAACTTCCTCGTCGACAAGTGCGGCAGGATCTACGAGGGCCGGGCCGGGGGAGTGGCGAAGCCGGTCAAGGGGGCCCACACCCTCGGGTTCAACACCAACACCACGGGTATCGCGGTGATCGGTTCCTACGGCTCCAAGAAGCCGTCCTCCTCCGCCGTGAAGGCCGTCGCCCGGCTCACCGCGTGGAAACTCGGACTGCACGGGATGAATCCACGCGCCAAGACATATCTGAAGTCCGCAGGTGGCAATCTCTACCGAAAAGGCAAGAAGGTACGACTGAACGTGATCTCCGGTCACCGGGACGGGTTCAACACCTCGTGCCCAGGGGGGAAGCTCTACAAGAAGCTCGGCACCGCCCGCTCCACGGCGGCCCGCTACCAGGGCCGCTGAGGCGGGCCGGGCGCTCCTTCCTGCCGGAGCCGGTCTGCATACACTGGCCGGCCGAAAGACAGTTCGGCCGGTCCCGGCAGGAAGCAGAGACGACAGGTGACAGAAGCGATCCTCCTGGTCGGCGGCAAGGGCACGCGACTGCGCCCGCTCACGGTGCACACGCCCAAGCCCATGGTCCCGGCGGCCGGAGTGCCTTTCCTCACGCACCAGCTCGCGAGAGCGAGAGCGGCGGGCGTCGAGCACATCGTCCTGGCCACGTCCTATCTGGCCGAGGTGTTCGAGCCGTACTTCGGCGACGGGGCGGCCCTGGGGCTGCACATCGAGTACGTGACGGAGGAGGAGCCGCTCGGTACGGGCGGCGCCATCCGGAACGTCGCGTCCCGGCTGCACTCCGGGCCGGACGAGCCGGTGCTGATCTTCAACGGGGACATCCTGACGGGGCTGGACATCCGGGCGCTGGTGCGGACGCACGAGACGACCGGCGCGGACGTCTCGCTGCACCTGACGAAGGTGACGGATCCACGGGCGTACGGGCTGGTGCCCACGGACGGTACGGGGAAGGTGCTCGCCTTCCTGGAGAAGCCGCAGACACCGGAGGAGATCGTCACCGACCAGATCAACGCGGGGGCGTACGTCTTCCGCCGGTCGGTGATCGACACGATCCCGGCGGGGCGGGCGGTGTCGGTGGAGCGGGAGACGTTCCCGGGGCTGCTGGCGGCGGGGGCGCATCTGCAGGGGATGGTCGACTCCACGTACTGGCTGGACCTGGGGACCCCGGCGGCCTTCGTACGGGGGTCGGCGGATCTGGTGCTGGGGCGTGCGCCGTCGCCGGCGGTGCCCGGACGCTGCGGGGACCGGCTGGTGCTGCCCACGGCGACCGTGGCACCGGACGCGAAGCTGGCGGGCGGGACGGTGGTGGGCGAGGGCGCGTTCGTGGCGGAGGGCGCGCGCGTCTTCGGCAGCACGATCCTGCCGGGGGCGGTGATCGAGCCGGGCGCGGTCATCACCGACTCGCTGATCGGTACGCGGGCACGGGTGGGCGAACGCTCGGTCCTCACCGGCACGGTCATAGGCGACGGCGCGACCGTGGGCCCCCACAACGAACTCCGCGAGGGCGCCCGAGTCTGGTGCGACGCAACGATCCCGGCCGGAGCGGTCCGCTTCTCCTCGGACCAGTAACACCTGCGGCGTGGCTTTCGGTTCGGTGTGCGGGATGCCTGCGGTGCGGCGTTCGGTTCGGTGGGGTGCGGGTCTCGTGCCTGTGCGGCTTCGGTGGGGCGGGCCTCCCATGCCTGCGGCGCCTGTGCGGTTTCGGTGGGCGCTGGGGGTACCCCCTCCGGGGAAGGCACCCCGCAAGCGCCGGGCTGCGCAACCCCACCCCCGGCCCATACCAACGCCGGGGCACCCGTAACGCGCCGGGGCCGCAGCCCCACCCCCGGCCCACACCAGCACGGGGCACCCCGTAACGCGCGCCGGGGCCCCACCCCCGGCCCGGCCAACCCTCAAAGCCGCCCGATGTCCCCGTACGGCATCCGCGGCGCCCGCCGCCCCGGCACCCTCCCGCTCAACAGAATCAGCCGCGCAGCCCGATGCCGCTGCCCCGCATACGGCTCCAACAGCGACAACATCACCGCGTCGTCCGCGTACCGGTCCCCCGCCAGCGCCCACCCCACGATCCCCGGCAGATGCAGATCCCCCACGGTCACCGCGTCCACCGCCCCGTGACTCCGCTGCACCGTCTCCGCCGACGTCCACGGCCCGATCCCCGACACCAGTTCCAACCGCGCCTGCGCTTCGGCGGCGGGCATCCCCACCGCCTCCTCCAGCCGTGCGGCGACCCGTACCGCCCGCAGGACCGTCGACGCCCGCTTGTTGTCGACCCCGGCCCGGTGCCACTCCCAGGAGGGAATCAGCGCCCACGTCCGCGGCGCCGGCATCACCGACATCCGCTCCGGCGCGGGCCCGGGCGCCGGCTCCCCGTACTTCCGTACCAGCAGCCGCCACGCCCGGTACGCCTCACCCGTCGTGACCTTCTGCTCCAGAATCGACGGGATCAGCGACTCCAGCACCAGCCCGGTCCGCGTCAGCCGCAGTCCCGGACGCCGGTGCCGGGTCAGCGCCAGCAGCTTGTGCCGGGGCACGAAGGCGGACGGATCGTCGGCGGCACCGAGCAGCTCCGGCAGCTTGTCCAGCAGCCAGTCGGCGCCCGGACCCCACGCCTCCCCCCGGATCTCCCCGGCACGCCCCGTCACCCGGAGCGTCCCCGGACCCGCCGGCGTCAGGCTGGCCCGCCACACGGAGCCGTCCGGCAGCGCCCGGAACGTCGGATCACCGGGACCGCGCCGCAGCGGCCCGAGGACCAGCCCGAGGTCCAGGGGGCCCTCCGGCACCCACGTCCGTACGAGGGCCGGCGCCGGTGCCCGCCGGGGAACCACCCCGGGCACGACGACATGCCCGCCGCGCACCGTCGTACGGGTCGGGCGCGGTGCGAAACGTCCTGCCACGAGAGATCCCAGGGGTGGAAGTGAAGCGGGGGCCTCTATGAGGGTAGGCCCCGCCTCACCGCACCTCGATGAAACCGCCCGCGTCCCGCTCCGGCCGCGGGCGCGGCTCCTCCGCCGGGTGTCCGACCGCCACCGCGCCCATCGGGTCCCAGTCCGCCGGCAGGTCCAGGACCTCGCGGACCACCTCGCGGCAGAACATCGTCGACGACACCCACGCCGAGCCCAGCCGCTCCCCGGCCAGCGCGACCAGGAAGTTCTGCACGCCGGCGCCCGTGGCGACCACGAACATCTCCCGCTCCGCGCCGTCCCGCCGCGCGTCCCCGTAGGTGTGCGAACCGTCCATGACCAGGCAGGGGACGACCAGGTACGGCGCGTTGCGCAGGACGTCCCCGCGGCGGACGCGCTTGGCGATCGACTCCTCCGTCCTGCCGTCGCGGCGCAGGTCCGCGATCCAGGCCTCGCGCATGGCGTCCAGGAGACGGGTGCGGGACCCGGGCGACTCCAGCAGCACGAACCGCCACGGCGTGGTGTGGTGCGGGGCCGGCGCGGTGACCGCCGCGGCCACCGCGCGGCGTACGGCTCCGGGGTCGACCGGCTGGTCCGTGAAGGCCCGTACCGTACGGCGCTGGGTCACCGCCTGGCGCACCGCCTCGGACGTGCCGAGGCGGAACATGTCGTCGCGCGCGCCGCGGACCATCGCCCGCGCGCCCTCGCCGTCGTCGGCCGCCACCAGGTGCGGCAGTCCGCGGACCACGGCCACCGGGAGGCCGGACGCCTTGCCCTTGACCAGGTCGCCCGCCGCGGCGAGCTCGTCGGCCGTGGCGACGACGGTGGCGCTGAGCGGGTTGCCGTGCGCGTCGGTGCCGCCGCGCAGGTCGTCCAGCACGCGGACGCCCGCCGCACCGATCGCGACATCGGTCAGTCCCGCGCGCCAGGGGCGGCCGAAGGTGTCGGTGACGATCACGCCGACCTCGACGCCGAGGGCGTCGCGCAGGCCCTCGCGGATCGCCCGCGCGGAGGCGTCCGGGTCCTCGGGCAGCAACAGGACCGTACCGGCGGGGGTGTTGGAGGCGTCGACCCCGGCCGCGGCCATGACCAGGCCCTGCCGGTTCTCCACGATGCGCAGGGAGCCGCGCCGGGCCACCACGCGCACCGTCTCCGCGTCGATCGCGGCCTCCCGGTCCGTCGCCTCGACGATCCGGCCCTCCGCCTTGGAGACGATCTTCGAGGTGACGAGGAGGACGTCGCCGTCGGACAGGTCCGGTGCGGCGGCCGCGATCAGCTTGGCCAGGTCGTCGCCCTCGCGGATCTCGGGCAGGCCCGCCACGGGCCGGACCCGGTAGCCCGAGTCGCTCATGCCGCGCGCACCTCCTCCGCCAGCGTCAGAGCCTCCCGCGCCATCCGCGCGGCCGCGTCGACGTCGGTCATCATCAGCGGTACGGCCCGGCAGCGGATCCCGGCCGCCTCGACCCGCTCCACACAGCCCGCGTCGACCGTGTCGACCAGCCAGCCGTCCAGCAGGCCCGAGCCGTAGTGCTCGGCCACCGCCGGGGCCGTGGACTCCACGCCGACGGCCGCCAGCACCTTGTCGGCCATGCCGCGCACGGGCGCGTCCCCGACGATCGGCGACAGGCCGACCACCGGCACGCCCGCGTCGGCGATCGCCTCCCGGATGCCGGGGACGGCGAGGATGGTGCCGACGGAGACCACGGGGTTGGACGGCGGGAAGAGGATCACGTCGGCCTCGGCGATCGCCTCCAGGACGCCGGGCGCCGGCTTCGCCTGCTCCGCGCCGACCGGCACGACCGCCTCGGCCGGCACCGAGGCCCGCAGCCGCACCCAGTACTCCTGGAAGTGGACCGCCTTGCGCTCCCCGTCCAGCTCGACGGCCACGTGCGTCTCCACGCGGTCGTCGGTCATCGGGATGAGGCGCACGCCGGGCCGCCAGCGGTCGCAGAGCGCCTCGGTCACCGCGCTGAGCGGGAACCCGGCGCCGAGCATCTGCGTCCGCACGATGTGCGTGGCGAAGTCCCGGTCGCCGAGCCCGAACCACTCCGGGCCGACGCCGTACGCCGCGAGCTCCTCCTTGAGGTGGAAGGTCTCGTCGGCCCGCCCCCAGCCCTGCTCCTCGTCGATACCGCCGCCGAGCGTGTACATCACCGTGTCGAGGTCCGGGCAGACCTTCAGCCCGAAGAGGTGGATGTCGTCCCCGGTGTTGCCGATGACCGTGATGTCCGCGTCCGGCACGGCCCGCTTCAGACCGCGCAGGAAACGGGCACCGCCGATGCCGCCTGCCAGAACCACAATGCGCATGGGGCCATCCTTGCAGGCCGCTACGGCATCGCGTCAGGCAGTCACCGAGCCGGGCACGGTGCGGGCCTCGCAGTGGGGCGAGGTGTGCATGGGCATCTGCGTCAGGCCCGGGTGGTAGACGTGCAGGCTGACCGCGGGTTCCAGGGCGTCGTTGACGACCTCGTGCACGTAGCCGGGTGCGAACACGCGCTGTGCGCCGGCCGTCAACGCGCGCGTGCCGCGCTCCGTGCGTTCGGTCAGGACGCCGTCCAGGACGGTGAGCACGCCGGAGGAGCGGCCGTGGTCGTGCAGTCCGCTGCCCTGACCGGGCACCCAGGAGAGCAGCCACACCTCGTAGCCGGGGCCGGTGCGCAGCCGGTGGTACCAGCGGCTGGCGGCGTCGTACTCGACGAGGTGCTCCCACTGGGAGCGGTCGGCGGCGATGGAGCGGGCCAGGCCGGCGAACTCGGCGACGGTGGCCGGGTGCTCGCGCGGGGGCTGGAGCAGGTGCGGGACTTCGAGGATGTCGCCGGCGATCTGGAGGTCGCTGTCGCTGTTCATGGATGCGGAGGTTCCTTGGCGGAGAAGCGGTGGGGGGTGCGGGTGTCGCGGCGCGTCACGCCCGGGTCGCGGGCGGCGGTGGCGAGGGGCCCCGGTGGGAGCGGGCGAAGGAGGCAGCGGCCGGGTCGGTGACTCGGCGGTGGCCGGAGCGACGGGGTCCCCCGCTCGAGCGAAGTCGAGAGTGGGGAAGGGCTCAACAGCCGGAACAGCGACAGCGAGCGCGGGCAGCACCGAGGAACCCGACGGAGCGGGTCGAGGTGAGTGCCGAATTCGCGAGCATGCCCACTAGGACAGCGGTTCACTCCTCCACTGTCAACTCGACGCCCGGTATGTGGGACATGGTTCACCTCATCCGGTTCATCTCGCAGGTGAAAGGTTTGCTCAGTCGTTCCCCGGGACACATGGTGCCCACGGCCGGGCGACCCGCACGCCGTTGCGATCCCGTGATCCGACTGTGATCCGGTTCGCTTCGGTGCGGGTGTCGGAACGAGATCGATCCCCGGGGCGTCCTCCCCGTAGAGGTTCTGCGCGGGACCGGAAGCCCTCAAGGGTCCCGTACGCGTGTCAAGGTTTAGGACGATTTCAACACTTTCCGCTCGGCCTTGGTTCCGCAGAGTGAATAAGGGGCTCAATAGCAGATCTCGGCTTGACTCGCCCGGAGCAGCACACTTGTAATTTCACTCGTGTCGTTCAGCCGGAATCGGTAACGGCTGGATCACGGGGACGCGAAAGACGGACGAGGGGCGCACATGACCGAGCTGGTGCAGCAACTGCTGGTCGACGACGCGGACGAGGAGCTCGGCTGGCAGGAGCGCGCGCTGTGCGCCCAGACCGACCCCGAGTCCTTCTTCCCCGAGAAGGGCGGCTCGACCCGGGAGGCCAAGAAGGTCTGCCTCGCGTGCGAGGTCCGTTCCGAGTGCCTCGAATACGCCCTCGCCAACGACGAGCGCTTCGGCATCTGGGGCGGCCTGTCCGAGCGGGAGCGCCGCCGGCTGAAGAAGGCCGCCGTCTGACGGACCGGCACATCACCGCCGTACGCACGTCACTTCGTACATACGTCACTTACGTCACTCAAGGCCCGTCGCGGGTGGGTTGTCCACAGGCGGCGGGCTTCCGTGCCCGCCCGTCGCCCCTCATCGAGACGCTCCGCGTCGCCCCGTTCAATCTGCCGATAGTGTGGTCGCTCGTCCGAGACGCCCCGCTGCCCCCATCGGGCACAGGCGTTCCCCCCAGACCACCGAACCGGGGCCCGTACCTCGATGTCCGTGCACAGCCACACGGCAGCCCGGCAAGACCTCGCTGCCTCACCTGAGTTCCCGCGTCACGTGGTGACCGCGGTCCTCGTCTCCCACGACGGCGCCCGCTGGCTGCCCGACGCGCTCGCCGGGCTGCTCGGCCAGGAGCGCCCCGCCCAGTTCGCCATGGGCGCCGACACCGGCAGCGCGGACGACTCCGCCCGGCTGGTCGCCGAGGCCCTCGGCGACGACCACGTGCTGCACCTCGCCCGGCGCACCGGCTTCGGCCAGGCGGTCGAGGAGTGCAACCGCAGCGCCCCGCACCTCACGCCGGACGACCTGCCGTACCTGAAGCGGCCGAGCGGCTGGGACCCGGTCACCCGCAGCTGGCGCGACGACGCCTACGACCTGCCGGAACTCCCGCACGGGGAGCCGGTGCAGTGGCTGTGGCTGCTGCACGACGACTGCGCGCCCGAACCCGACGCGCTGGCCCAGATGCTGCGCGTCGTGGAGAACGAGTACGAACTCGGCCGTGACGACGTGGCCGTCGTCGGCCCCAAGCTCCGCGGCTGGTACGACCGCAGGCAGCTCCTCGAGGTCGGCGTCTCCATCGCCAACTCCGGCCGCCGCTGGACCGGCCTGGACCGCCGCGAACAGGACCAGGGCCAGCACGACCACGTACGGCCCGTGCTGTCGGTGTCCACCGCCGGCATGCTGGTCCGCCGTGACGTCTTCGACCGGCTCGGCGGATTCGACCGGCACCTGCCCCTCATGCGCGACGACGTCGACCTGTGCTGGCGTGCCCACTCCGCCGGGTACCGGGTCCTGATCGCCCCCGACGCGGTCGTCCGGCACGCCGAGGCCGCCTCCCGCGAGCGCCGCACCGTCGACTGCGTGGGCCGCACCTCCGCCTCCCCGCACAAGGTGGACAAGGCGGGCGCCGTCTACACCCTGCTCGTCAACGCCCGCACGGCCGCCCTGCCCTGGGTGCTGCTGCGCGTCGTCCTCGGCACGCTGCTGCGCACCCTCGCCTACCTCGTCGGCAAGGTCCCCGGACAGGCCGTCGACGAGATCCGCGGCCTCATGGGCACCCTGCTGCGGCCCGAACGGATCCTCGCCGGACGGCGCCACCGCGGCAGCCCGCAGACCGACAAGGGCGAGATGCGGCCGCTGTTCCCGCCGCCCGGCGCGACCGTCCGCGTCACCGTGGAACAGGTCGCGAGCAGCCTCGTCGGCCGCTCCGACCCCGAAGCCGCCTCCGGCGCGGGACGCCACGGCAGCGCCGTCGAGTCCGGACCCGGCGGCGACGACGCCGACTTCCTGGAGGTCGAGCAGTTCGCCCGGCTCAAGCGCATCGCCCGCAAGCCGGGACCGGTGCTCTTCCTGGTGCTGCTGCTCGTCTCCCTGGCGGCCTGCCGCCAGCTCCTCGGCGGTGGCGCGCTCGCGGGCGGCGCCCTGCTCCCCGCGCCCGCCGGCGCCGGCGAGCTGTGGGCCCGTTACACCGACGCCTGGCACGCCGTGGGCGCCG
>NZ_NCTE01001298.1:0-9476 GCF_002114215.1 Streptomyces sp. 13-12-16
ACGCGCCTCGCGGTGCCGGTCCGTCCGGGCGGGCTGGGAGCGGCCCGGGCGATCCGGTGCCCGGGCCGGGCGCCGGTGGCCGTGCGGTCAGGGGTTGGCCGAGGTGGCGTCGGAGAAGGGGGCGAGCGGATCGTCCTCGTAGCCGACGACGGGGCAGTCCATGGCCACCGGCCCCCGGGAGAGGCCCACGAGCCGGGCCTGAACGGTCGCCTCGGAGGGCGGCCCGGCCGGGCCGAGACCGAGTGCCCGGGCCGCACGGGCATGTCCTGCCGGTACTCGTCGGCGACCGCCCGGAGTTGCTCGGCCGTCCGTCCGGGAGCCTCCCGCCACCACGGTGCCACGAGACACGACCGCACCGGCTCCTGCGCCCCGACCGCGAGCGGGCCGGCCTCCCGGTGTCCGGGGAACCGCCGGCCGGGGTACCGCCGAGCGGCGGCCTGCTTCTCGGCACCGGCCATGAAGGCCTGGTCCGTCACCACGGGGGGAGTGACGAACCAGGCCCAAGGCCACGGTCCCACAACCGCCCTCGGCACGTCCGGTCCGCGGGTCAAGTCGCCGCAGAAAGGCGCGATGTCGTCGCCTCGGCCTCCAGCGGCCCGGCCGGCAACCGCCTTGCGCGGTGGGGTCGCGTCGGCCGGTGCCTTGCCGCCGACGGTCGTGTGCCGGGGGGTACGGGTGTCCGGCTGTCCCTCCGTGGGCTCCACGCCGGGTAAACGGGGGCCGGACGACTGCCCGCCGTGGTCGAGCATCCGGTCCTCGGCATCCGCAGGGTGACGGACAAGGGCGGCGCCCCGGACAACGACGCTCATCGTGCCGGGGCGCGGTGCGGCCGGTTCCCCGGGTGGCGTCCGAGTCCTTACAGGGCGGCAGGAGGGGTCTTCGGCTCGAAAACGTTCCGCGGTGCGCTCGGCGGGGAGGCGGGCGCCCTGCGCAGAACCTGGGCCAGGTCGCGGTGTATGCGATCGGCTTCGCCACGCACCTGGGCGGGGACGTCGCCGCGTTCGGTGACGAGACGGCTGTAGATGGGGGTTTCCTGGAACACGGCGAGGACTGCTTTCTGTCGGAGGTGGCTGGGCGTGCGCTCGGTGCTTGCTCCACGGCTCGAGGCCGAACCGGTTCGTCAGGTCGGCGAACACCTCCTGCGTGCTCTCCTGGAGCGCGTGGTCCCCGCCGGTGGACAGGAGCGCGGTGGGGCGGCGGGCGCCGCCGGGGATGCCGGGGACGCCCAGCCGGTGCGTGGCGAAGGGGACCAGCGGTGCGCTCTTCGAGGTGGTGGGGGTGATGGTGGCCTTGAGCAGCAGGTCGCTGTCACGCCGGAGAGAGCGGGCCGGTTCGGAGACGAGACGGCGGTGACCGTGCCGGGCGGCACGCCGAGGTGCTCACGCGGTCGAGTCCGGGAAGGGGCCATGCACGGCAGCCTATGAGTGGCCACTGACAAAACGGGGACCGTTCCAGGATGTGGCTCCGGCGCGTCCCCGCCCGGATCGGGTCACACCCGTACTCAGCGAAGCGGACGACCCCGAGTACCGGCACCGCCTGCGCGAGATGGCTCGACCTGTCGCGGATTCCGCACGCCCAGCCACCGAAGACGGTGCCCCCGCACCAGAACGCCCGCGGGGGCGGCGTGGGTGCTCCCACGGGTGACGGCGCTATTGATGCCCTTGCACCTTGCTTATGGAAACGTCCTGGCCATGGCCGACATGTCTCATGGTGCCCACGCCCAGCCGCCGACGCGCGGACAGCGGTGGTCCGAGTTCCGGCAGTCACCGTTGTGGCCGGCCATCGTGCTGGTGCTCATCCTGGCGGCTGCGGCCGGTCTCTTCGCCGGCTCGTACACCTATTCCATGGCCGATCCGACGCCGCGCTCGATCCCCACGGCCGTGGTCGGCTCGTACGAACAGGCCCGCGGGCAGGCCTTTCTGGACGCCCTGGAGAAGGCGTTGAACGCGTCCGTGAAAGTGCACGTGTACGACAGTGCCGCCGAGGCTCGTCAGGCCATGGACGACCAGGAGGTCTTCGCGATCCTCGATATCCGCGACGACGGGAGGACCGCGGTCCTCGACCTGTCGGGGGCCTCCGGGGCCTCGGTCGCGGAGGTGCTGGCCGACACGGCGCCGGCCGTGGGGGAGGAAACCGGCGTCGAGGTCACCGTCCGGGACCTCAACCCGCTGCAGGAGGGCGACCCTCGCGGACTGGCGATCTTCTACATCTCGCTGGCCGCCGTCATCATCGGCTTCGTCGGGGCGATCCAGCTCAGCGTGCACGCACGGTCCCTGACGCCTTTCGAGCGCGTCCTGTTCACCCTCGCCTACGCACTGCTCGGCGGATTCGCCATCGTCGCGACTGTGGACTGGCTGCTCGGCGCGCTCGACCTGCCGTTCGCGGAGTCGTGGCTGATCCTGGCGCTCACCCTGTTCGCCAGCGGCATGGTCTTCACCATGTTCAACACCCTGTTCGGGCGTTGGGCGATGCTGCCGACGTGGGGGCTGATGATCCTGCTGGGCAACCCCTCGTCAGGCGGTGCGGTGTCCTGGCCGCTGCTGCCGTCCCCGCTGGGCGAGATCGGCAAGTGGCTGCCGCCCGGCGCCTCGGTCAACGCACAGCACACGGCGGTGTACTTCCAGGGGCACCAGCACGCGTTCCCGTTCCTGGTGCTGGGCGGGTGGGCCCTGCTGTCGTGTACGGTCTTCTGGATCTGGCGGCACCGGCACCCCGGCGGTCGCGAGCGCCGTCCGGCGCACGCCGAGCCGTAACGGCCCCGGTCACCCCGCCAGATCCGCGACGAGGGCGTGCACCCGGGCCGGAGTACCAAGCGGGTCGGGAGCATCCGGAGGATGTTCCCGCGGGTCTCGGCGGAGGGAGGTACATCCCCAGGTTCGGCATGCCCGTGGCCCGGCCCGGATGCCGGCCGAGGGGGGCCGTGGTGGTCGACAGCAGGAGCAGGTCCGTACCCTCGGCCATCGCGTCGGCGAAGCCACGGCCGAGTTCGGTGACGAAGGCTGCGGCGCTGCGCATCGTCGGCTCACGCCTGCCGGTGACGGCGCCGCGTCCGCGTGGGCCGGCGGACAGGGAGCGGAAGGCCGGCCCGGCATCGCGCACCAGGGGCGTGAAGGCGTCCGTGGCGGCCGGGGTGACGTCGTATCCGGCGTGGCGCGGGTGAGCGCCCAGACCCGTGCAGGGCACGACGCCGCCGCGCGGTCCGGCCGCGGCGATCAGAATCCTCGCTGCTTCTCCTTATCGCTTCTCCTCGGAACCGGTACGGCCGCCTGTGCGGCGGGCGGCGTCGGTGTGGACCGTCTCGCACAGGTAGGAGGCCAGGCCTGGGCACTGCTGCGAGGGCGGCGTTCACGCGGTGGCTTCGGCGGGCCGTGTGGTGGTCAGGAACGCGGCCGGCTCGTCCAGGACGCCAGGCAGCGCCCGGTAATGGACCCAGGTCCCGCGGCGCTCGCAGTCGACGAGTCCGGCCTCGCGCAGGAGCTTGAGGTGGTGGGAGATCGTCGACTGGGACAACTCGAAGGCCGGGGTCAGCTCGCACACGCAGACCTCCCCGCCCGCGCCGCGCGAGGCGATCATCGACATCAGCCGCAGCCGGACCGGGTCGCCCAGGGCCTTGAAGACCTTCCCCAACCCGGCCGCCCGGTCCTCGTCCAGCGGCGCGGCGGACAGACCCGGGCAGCAGGCGGCGTCCTGACCGATCACCACAAGCCCTTGTTTCGGCATGCTTCTATGTTGACGTTTTTCGATCCAAGGCGCAAGGTTGAATCAATGAACATCAATACAGACTGTTCCGGGCCCCCCGTGGCCCGTCACCTGGGAGTGGATCATGAGCGAGCAGACCACCGACCTGCGTGAAACGGTCCGTCGGCGGTACGCGGCGGCGGCCGTGAAGGTCACCGAGGGCGGCAGTGCCTGTTGCGGGCCCGAGCCGGTCGAGGTCGACGAGAACTTCGGCTCCACCCTGTACGCCGCCGACGAGCGCGACGTCCTGCCCGTGGAGGCCGTCGCCGCCTCCCTCGGCTGCGGCAACCCCACCGCCGTGGCCGAGCTCCGCGAAGGCGAGCGCGTCCTGGACCTCGGCTCCGGCGGCGGCATCGACGTCCTGCTGTCCGCCCGCCGCGTCGGACCGGCCGGGAAGGCGTACGGACTGGACATGACCGACGAGATGCTCACCCTCGCCCTGGCCAACGCGGCACGGGCGGGCGTGACGAACGCCGAGTTCCTCAAGGGCACGATCGAGGCGATCCCGCTGCCCGCGGACACCATCGACGTCGTGATCTCCAACTGCGTGATCAACCTGTCCGTCGACAAGCCCGCCGTGTTCGCCGAGACCTTCCGGGTGCTCAGGCCCGGCGGCCGGATCGGCGTCTCCGACGTCGTCGCAGACGACACGCTCACGCCCGCCCAGCGCGGCGAACGCGGTGACCACGTCGGCTGTATCGCGGGCGCGCTGTCCTTCGCCGAGTACCGGGAGGGCCTTCAGGCCGCGGGGTTCACCGATATCTCGATCACCCCGACCCATGCCGTCGCCGACGGCATGCACTCCGCCGTCGTCCGCGCCGTCAAGCCGGCGGCCGCCGACACCCGCTCCGAGGCGGGGGAGCCGGCCGATGCCTGCTGCGGAGTGAGCGCCTGCTGCACACCGGCCGAGACGTCCGCCGACCCCGCCCTGACCGTCACCGAGGCCAAGAGCACCTCCGGGTGCGGCTGCCAGGGCTGACACGGAGCCGGCTGCCGGCCGTCGAAGTCCGGCAGTCGGGCGGCTGGACCCATCGGGGCCGGGTCCGGGTGCCGACCGGGCTGCTCCTGCTGTGCGTGAACATCCTGTTGCCGGTCCGCCCCGCCCGGTCCCTCGCCCTGATACTGGCCTGGTGATCGAGGAACGGGGGCGGCCGTGGACGGGACGGTGCTGGGCGGGCTGGCAGCCGGAGTGCTGATCGCCGCGGTGACCGCCCCGGTGGGCGTGTCGGGAGCCGTGTTCCTGCTGCCCGTACAGCTGAGCCTGTTCTCCGTGCCCAGCCCCGCCGTCACTCCGACGAACCTGCTGTTCAACGTCGTTGCCGGGCCCGGCGCCCTGTGGCGCTACCGTCGCAGCGGCATCCTGGGCGATCCCCTCGTCCGACGCCTGGTGACGGGCACGCTGCCCGGAGTCGTACTCGGCGCCGTCGTCCGCGTCTTCGCCGTTCCCGGACCGGCCGTCTTCCGCCTGCTGATCGCCCTGTTCCTGCTGCCACTCGGCCTGTGGCTGTGCGCCCGTACCTTCTTCCCGGCTCGCCGCCGACGGGCCGCGCCCGAGCCGTCCGCGCGCGCCCTCACCGTCCTCGCCCTGGTCGTGGGCACGGTCGGCGGGGTGTACGGCATCGGAGGCGGCTCCGTGATCGGGCCGATCCTCGTCGGACGCGGTCTGCCCGTCCAACGGGTCGCCCCGGCCGCGCTCGCCGCGACCTTCACCACGTCCGTGGTGGGTGCCGCCGCCTTCGGGGTGCTGTCGCTCGTGAGTTCCGGGGACGTGGCGCCCGACTGGCAGCTGGGTCTTGCCTGCGGGACCGGTGGGCTGATCGGCGGCTACCTCGGCGCCCGCCTGCAGCCCCACCTTCCGGAGACCGCACTTCGGCTCCTGCTCGGCACCCTCGCCGCCGCCCTGGGCACGCTGTACGCCACCCGGACTCCGTGGCTCCAAGGCTGAACACCGCATACCTCGGACCCGTACCTGGTACCAGCCGTACGCGAAGCCCTCAACGCCGGCCAACCGCCTCGCCCGGGTTCGTCCCGGCACGGCATCCGGTACCGCGTCGCCCGCAAGGGGATCGAGACCTCACAGCGGCTCGGCCGCCACCGCGGACTCGGTGGCCTCCCGTCACGGTAATTCGATGGCGTGCGCGAAGACGTGTGGTCACCCTGGTCCCGTGACAGAACCCAAGTACCGGATCCGAGCCCTGCACACGGACCGCACGATCACCGTCTACCAGGCGTACTCGCCGGTGATCGGCCTGGCGGCGGCCCGGGACGGCCGTTTCCCGGCGGAGTGGAAGCGGGACCGGATGACGTGGATCAAGCCGTCGTTCCTGTGGATGATGTACCGCTGCGGGTGGGGCGGCAAGGAAGGCCAGGAGAGCGTCCTCGCCGTCGAGATCACCCGGGAGGGTTTCGAGTGGGCACTGCGACACGCCTGCCTGTCCCACTACGAACAAGGCCTCCACACCGATCGCGCCACATGGAAGAGCCAGTTGAGGCGGGCTCCCGCCCGGGTGCAGTGGGATCCCGAACGCGACCTGCGCCTCCAGCCGCTTCCGTACCGATCGCTCCAGCTCGGCCTCACCGGCGAAGCCGCACACCGCTATGCCGACGAGTGGATCGTCTCCATGGCCGATGTCACACCGCTGGCCCGTACGGTCCACGCCCATGTACGAGACGGAGAGCTGGACACCGCCCGGAAGCTCCTGCCGCGTGAAAGCCCCTACCCCGTGAGTGATGAGGATCTGGCCCACCTGTACCGACAGGTCAGCACCACCCATGGAGACGACTTCTGAGGAGAGTTCCGTCCCGGCGGAGGCGTTCGGACGGTTCGGGTGGCGAGACGGCTTCAGCCGATCGCGCGTGTGGCGACCGGATCGAGTGGGTCCATGGTGGATGCGGTCGCGTACGGGAGCGTCCGTAGGAGCAGGAAGGGGCGCCTGCGAGGAGGTCTCCCAGTCGGGCGGAGAACAGGGACCAGCCAACGAGGCGGCGCGAACGAGCGAGGAAAGGCTTCCTGTTCCGTGGGCGGAGCACAGCGGTTCCTGCCCGCGTTCAGCGGTGTCCCCGCCGCTCTTCCGGTGCCGTCGGCCGGCCCGCCGCGATGTGGTGCCGTGTGTCTCCTCACCGGCCGCTCCGGCTGTAGGGCTGGAGGAGCTGGTCGACGGGCGCGTAATCGTCGGTGAGCAGTGGGGCGTCACCGATCCAGGACGTGAGGTCGTCGCCCGTGGAGATTTCCCAGCCGGTCTTCCGGGTGTTCAGTGCTTCCCGCATCGCGCGCAGGTCGATTGTCCGGTTGGAGGCGACCATCACCAGATTGCCTCCCTCGGGGGTGGCGCTCGGGCCGGGGCCGATGTCACCGGGTTCGCCGAGAAGGGCGACGTGCTCGAACGTCTCGCTCAGTGTGGCCGCCTCGGCACGCGCGAAGGCCAGGTCACCGTGATCGATGAGGTTGGCGACGTACAGACCGTCCTCGTCGAGCACCCTCCGCACATCGGTCATCGCTTCCACCGTGGTGAGGTGCCACGGGACGCTGACGCCGCCGAAGGCGTCGCCGACGACGAGGTCGCGGCTGCCCGTGCCGAGTCGCCGCAGGCCCAGGCGGCCGTCCTCGGCGCGTACGTCGATACCGTGCTCCGGCCTCGGACCGAGTCGGTCGCGATCGATGCGCACGACCCCACTGTCGATCTCCGACACGAGACTGCGCGTTCCGGGGCGCGTGGCCGCGAGGTAACGGGGCAGGGTGAGTCCGCCGCCGCCCAGGTGGTGGGCGGCGAGCGGCTCCCCTTCGGGAAAGGCGGCATCGACCACCGACGCGATGGCACGCACGTACGTGAACTTCAGGAACGTCGGGTCGTCGATGTCGACGTAGGAATGTCGTACGCCGTCCAGGACGAGGATGCGGCCGCTGTCCCGGTCGGGGTCGGCGACGACCCGTGCGCAGTGGTACCTGGTTTCGATGTCGCAGCCGCCCGGCGCGACCATGGTGGCGAGGCCTCCGGCGACGACCACCAGCGTCAGGGCAGGGGTGCCGCCCCACCTGCGCATCCGCCATTCGAACAGCGCCGAGCCGACCACCAGCAGTGTCCCCAGGCCGATCAGGATGCCGCTGACCGGTAACCGCGACACGAGGACGAAACCGGTCAGGACGGTACCGAAGATGGCACCGACGGTTCCCACGCCGGACAGCCGGCCGACGACCGTTCCGGTTTCGGCGAGGCTGGTGAGTCGCAGCTTGGTCACCATGGGCGTCACCGCGGACAGCAGGGCGCCCGGCACGAGGATGGTCAGCGACGCGATCAACAAGAGCACCGCGGGTGCCCACTCCGCCGTGCTGCGCAGCACGGCGGGGGTGAGCGCCACGACCGCTCCCGACACTCCCAGCGAGGGGCCCAGGAGCCGGCGCGGATCGACCTGATCGGCCATGCGTCCACCCAGCCATGAGCCCAGAGCGATCGCCGTGAGGGCGATGCCGATCACCATGGTGCTGGTCTCGAGGGTGAGGCCCAAGTAGGGAGCCAACAGCCGCAGGGCGACGATCTCGACCACCAGGACTGCGGCCGACGACCCGAACACGAGCACGGCGGCACCACGCGGACCCAGGCCGTGATCTCGAGGCGCACCCTCGGCGACAGACGAGGAAGACAATCCGGTCACGGGCGACATCCTTCCATGTGACTTCGTCCGCCGGGCGCCACGGCGAAAATCCCGCAGCCTTCAGGGTGTCCGAAGGGGTGCCGCATGGTCGGCGGTGGTACGTCGGTCCCTGTTCGTCGATCGCGGTTGCGCCGTTCTCCGCCGCGGCAAGCCGTATTCGGCCCGGACCCCGCTGAGGACGCGGGCGGTGCGTCCGTCCTCGTCTCGAACGTCGAGAGGTCCTCGGAGCGCGGACGTGCCGCCGCGGCAGCCCTGGTCCCCGGCCGGGCTACCGCTCCGGGACCCCGGTGTTCCGGTAGCGCACGGCGAGGGCCGCGATGTCGTCGTCGAGCCTTCCGCCCGCGTAGTGGAACAGGTCCGCGTGGAGCCGGTCCAGCAGTTCACGGGGTGTCGCCTGGTTGTGCCGTCGCGTCCAGTCCGCCAGCGGGAAGAACTCGCCGGCCCGGTCGCGGGTCTCCGTCACGCCGTCGGTGTAGAGCAGCATCTGGTCGCCCGGGAGGAAGGCGGTGGTGTCCACGTGGTAGTGGTCCCCCAGGAGGGCGGAGAGGTTCAGGGGGGTCGAGGCGAGGGTGGGCTCGAGAACCTGGACCTCCCCGCCGCGCAGGAACACCGGTGGCGGATGCCCGCAGTTCAGGATGCTGATGTGCCTGCCACCGTGCGGGATCTCGACGATCAGGGCGGTGGCGAAGTGCTCGATCTGATCGTCGGCGGGGACACTGGTGCTGTAACGGGAAACGGTGCTCTGGATCCGCCGGATGACGGCCCTGAGGTCGGGCTGGTCGTACGCGTTCTCCCGGAAGCAGTTGGTCACCGCGGAGGCGGCACCCACCGCCGACAGGCCCTTGCCGCGCACGTCGCCGATGAGCAGCCGGACGCCGTGCGGCGTGTCGGCGACCTCGTAGAAGTCGCCTCCGATCCGGGCCTGTTCCTGGGCCGCCAGGTACAGCGACTCGATCTCGACATCCCGCACTCGGTGCGGCAGCGGTCGCAGCAGCACCTTCTGCGCCGCGTCGGCGACGAGCCGGACCTGGAAGAGCGTCTCCTCCCGCTGGAGTCGCAGATGGCTCGCGTACGCGGCCGCCAGGGTG
>NZ_NCTE01001298.1:9486-9994 GCF_002114215.1 Streptomyces sp. 13-12-16
GACGTGAATCTCCCCGCTGCGGACGAACACCGGTGGCGGGTGACCGCAGTTGAGGATGCTGACGTGTCCGCCGCCGTGCGGGATCTCGGCGATCAGGACGGTGGCGAAGTGCTCCGTCTGATCGTCGGCGGGGACCGCGGCGCCGTAGCGGGAAACGGTGATCTGGAGCCGGCTGACGACGGCCCTGAGGTCGGGCTGGTCGTACGCGTTCTCCCGGAAGCAGTTGGTCACCGCGGAGGCGACCCCCACCGCCGACAGGCCCTTGCCGCGCACGTCGCCGATGAGCAGCCGGACGCCGTGCGGCGTGTCGGCGACCTCGTAGAAGTCGCCTCCGATCCGGGCCTGTTCCTGGGCCGCCAGGTACAGCGACTCGATCTCGATGCTGCGGATCAGGTGCGGCAGCGGTCGCAGCAGCACCTTCTGCGCCGCGTCGGCGACGAGCCGGACCTGGAAGAGCGTCTCCTCCCGCTGGAGTCGCAGATGGCTCGCGTACGCGGCCGCCAGGGTG
>NZ_NCTE01001298.1:10004-12659 GCF_002114215.1 Streptomyces sp. 13-12-16
AGGCCGCCAGACCGGTGACGACGATGGTGACGAGCACGGGTGACAGCAGCACGGCTTCCCGCTGGCCGCCGCGGGGGCGGGGGCGACGCCGGAGCCTTCCTGAGCCGATCACAAAAGGGATCCTATCGGGACGATGCGGGCATCGATCCGCGACAGCGCAGGTACTCGTGTCCGGTGATCAGCTGCTCGTACGGTTCTCCGACACGACCGGACGGCAGCACACGGGCCTTCCCCGCCCGTCATGGGACCACGAGGGCGGTTCCGGTCAGGAAACCGGCCCCGCGGCCCGGCAGCCGGGGCACAGGCCCCAGAACGTGACTGCGGCCTCCTGGGTGTCGTACTCCTCCGGAAGCCGCGGCTCCATGCAGGGTGCCGCACCCACCGTGCACTCCACGTCGCGGATGGAACCACAGGCGCGGCACACGAAGTGGTGGTGGTTGTCGTGGCGCTCGGTCTCGTAACGGGTGGGGTGACCCGCGATCTGGGTGGATCGGACCAGGCCTGCGTCCGTGAGGGCGCGCAGTACGTTGTAGGTGGCCTGCAGGGACAGGCGGCCGGTGATCCGCCGAGCGCGCTCACGCAGGGTGTCGGCGTCGAGGTGACCACCCGAGTCGGAGACGGCCGTCAGCACGGCCATGCGCGGAGCGGTCACTCGCATACCCGCCGTACGCAGCCGTTCGGCGGCCAGGGCCATCGGCTCATCGGCCGCACCGGACGCCGTCATGCCGCCTCGCCCTCCGTGTCGCCGTCGAGACGGGGCGCGCAGGGGTCGCCGGAGAGCTCGAACCACACGCTCTTGCCCTCGGGCCCGCCCTCACAGCCCCACCGTGCGGCCAGCATGTCCACGAGGGTGAGTCCGCGACCGCCCTCGTCCTCCGGGCCCGCGTCGGTCGGGCGGGGAAGGTCCGCGGTGCCGTCGCTGACCAGACAGCGGAGGTCGGACACCCGCTCGAGGGTGAGGCGCAGTGGGCCGGAGGCATGACGCAGCGCGTTGCTCACCAGTTCGCTGACCAGCAGCTCGGCGGTCGGTACGAGGTCACCCAGACCCCACTGCGGCAGCACGTCACGTATGACGGTCCTCGCCGAGGAGCACGCGGTCGGTGACCACGGCAGGGACCAGGGCCCGCCCACGAACGACTCCACGCGGGTCTCGGCCGCCGCGCCGGACGGCAGGGCGGTAGTCGACCGCTGAGGGCCGGGGACGGCCACATCGGCGATCGTTCCAGCCGGGAGGGTTTCCCGGGGAGCTGTGCGATCCATGAGAGCGTGCTTTCGGGGACGGTTGCAATCTCCCCTACGACCGTACGCCCTTTCTTGAATCGGTCAAGTTTGTGGATGACGGTCTTTTTCGTGATTCCGCCCAGTTTCCGGCGCACGCACTGTGGCCGCCGCTGCCGGTGACGCGGGCGGTGGGCTCGGCTGCGGCCCGCTCGTCGGCGACGGGCGACGGTGGCTCCGGCGTCCAGCGCGGTGCGGCCGTTCAGGGACCGGGCACGGCGACTCGAGTGGGCAGAAGCAGGTGAACGGGGTCGAAGGCGGTCCGCGACCGGCCGTACGGGCCGGCCCCGGGACGCGGTCACGGCTGCTCGCCGGGGAGCCGTGAGGTGCGGTGCACGGAAAGGGAGCCGGCTGTTCCCGACATGGAACGCGTGATCCCGCCGGACACGGAAACGTCGACCTCACTTCCCCGGGGCACCATTGACGCGCGTAGCGCGTTGCCGCACGCTGGGCTCCGGTTGTTGTCGACTCAACGGTCGGGAGGCCGGAATGCTCAGACGCGCGTCACGCCTGCTTCTCTCATTTGTCATGCTCATGGCTTTCATGGTGGTCGGGGTGGGCGCCACCGCCGGAACCGCGCAGGCCGACTCCTGCTACAGCTGGAACCGCACCCTCTCCCAGGGGTCCTCCGGCAGCGACGTGACCCAGCTCCAGATCCGGGTAGCCGGCTGGGTGACCTCCGGCGAGCGGCTCTCCTACGACGGCCAGTACGGCGCGCGGACCGCCGCCGCCGTCAGGAAGTTCCAGGCCGCGTACGGACTGAGCGCGGACGGGGTCGCCGGACCCGCGACCTTCAGCAAGATCTACGCTCTCCAGGACGCCGACTGCACGCCCGTCCACTTCGACTATGCCGAACTCAACAAGTGCAACTCCGACTGGTCCGGCGGCGCGGTCTCCGCGGCCACCGCCAGGTCGAACGCGCTCAAGACCATGTGGAAGCTGGAGGCGATGCGGCACGCCCTCGGCGACGTCCCGATCACCGTCTCCAGCGGCTTCCGCTCCCGCGCGTGCAACAACGCGGTCGGCGGTTCCGCCACCAGTCGCCACCTCTACGGCGACGCGGCCGACCTCGTCGGCTCGCCGTCCCTGTGCCGCCTCGCCCAGCAGTCCAGGACGCACGGCTTCTCGGAGATCCTCGGCCCGGGCTACCCCGGCCACAACGACCACACCCACGTGGCCTTCGACCCGTCGCCGTACTGGTCGGCTCCCACCTGCGGCATCTGACCCACCGGGAACGGACAGCGGGCGGGCCGGGGGCCGGCACCCGATGGTGCCGGCCGCCGGCCCACCCCGCGTCACCCTCCTCGTCGCCGTGCCCGCGGCCATGCCGTTGCGCCCGGCGCACGGCGTCCGGACGAGGCCGCCGGCCGGGTCGCG
>NZ_NCTE01001298.1:12669-40146 GCF_002114215.1 Streptomyces sp. 13-12-16
ACGGGGGCGACGCCGGAGCCTTCCTGAGCCGATCACACACAGGATCTTATCCGGACGATACGGACATTGTGTCGGTTGTTCAGCGCTGTGGGATCCGTCCGAGGCATTCCGGGCGGAAGCGAGCGTTGAGTTCGTGTTCCTGGTCGAGGACGCAGGCTTTTCAGGTCCGGAGCGGACTGACAATGGGCTCCTCTTCCACAGAGACGGGACCGTGGTCGACGTCCGCCTGGACCTGGCCGACGGTGTCCGGGCCCCGGAGAGCCCGGGGACGGTTCCGTGGTCGGGCCGTCACACCGTCACGGCACTCGCGCGGTCGGCCGTCCAGGCCTTCGACCGGATCGATTACGAGCAGGGCGAAGAGTCCTACGAGGCCCGGTGGGGGGCGGCCGTTCCCCCGAACCGAACTCGAAGCCCTGCGAACCGCGATGCGGGCGCATTGGAAGAGCTTCAGCGGCCCTCCGGCTTCACCCACGAGGTGGTGTTCCGGCGGTGCCCCGACTGCCAGGAGCACAACATCGTCCGAGAGGACGACTTCGTCTGTGCCTTCTGCGGCAGCGATCTGCCCGCGGCGTGGAATGTGGATTCCGCCGCGTGACGACCGAGGGTCACAGCCACTCGCTGATGGCAGCGACGAGGACGGTCGCCTCAAAGCGGACGGCGAGCTTGTCGTAGCGCGTGGCCACGGCCCGATGACGCTCGAGTCGGTTGATCCCGCACTCGACTGCGTGGCGCTCGCGGTGGTCCGCTGGGTCGAAGCACGGCGGCCGTCACCACGATCGCCATGAGCTTCCGGCCCTGCTCGACGGCCAGGTGCAGCTTGGTGCTGAACCCGCCGCGCGAGCGGCCCAACCCGTGATCACGAGGCTCGGCGACCACATCACCCGGCGGCTCCTTCTGCAGATCACCCTGCTTGCGGGCTCCGGCCGCATGCTGATGGGAGCGGCAGACCGTGGAGTCGACGCTCAGGTCCCACGTGATCTCACCGTCCGCGTCGGCCAGGGACTGGAGGCGGGTGAGGATGCGGTGCGAGGTACCGTTCCGCTGCCATCGGCGGAAGAGGTCGTAGACCCGGTTCCAGGGCCCGTACTCGGCGGGGACGTGCCGCCACGAAACCCCGGTACGGACCCGGAACCGTATGCCGTCGATCAGTTGCCGCCGAGGCCGGACGGGCGGCCGTCCCGCCTTTGTGCCCGTCGGTAACAACGGCTCCAGCACCGCCCGCTGTTCGTCCGTGAGATCTCCCCGCCCCATGAACCGCGATCATTCACCGCCCAAGATGCCACCGGCCGTGGCTGAGGACGGTCTGCCCGTCGGAGGTGATCGTGGCGCGGGCCCCGGTCACCGGCAGCTCCCCGCCGGTGATGAGGCGGTCCAGGGCGTCGGTGAGCAGGTCCCACGGGCGGCGGGGACCGCCTTGGTGGACCGTAGGCAGGTCACGAGGGTTCTCGGCGTGGGCGCGGGCCCAGGAGCCGTCGGGGTGGGCCGTCCACACGGCGCGTCCGCCGCCCTCGTGCTGCCCACTGCGGTACTCGATGCCGGGCATCTCCAGCTCCAGGGTGGCGTGCACGGACCAGGAGCCGGGGACGCGGATGAGCGGGTGGCGGCTGACGGGCCTCTCCCCGCCCACGGCCTGCCACACCTCGGCGGCCGACCACCGCATTTCGCCCCGGCCGACCACTGCGAGCGCCAGGCGGTCGAGTGCGGGATCAGCCGTCTCGGGAGGCATCGTGCCGTCGCCACGCGATACGACAGGCCGACGGTCCGCCACGAGGCGACCGCCCTCGTCGCCGCCATCGACGAGTGGCTGTGATCAGCGCCTTCACAGGGGTCCTACGCGACCTTGACCACGTACTTGCCCCGGACGCCGCCCGTCTCCAGCGCCCGGTGTGCCGCTGCTGTCTCCTCCAGGGGGAAGACCGTGTCCACCGCGGGGCTCAACTTGCCCTCGGCCACATGGCGGGCGAGGTTGTCGAAGTCCGCCTGCGTGGGGTTGCCGCTGAAGAAGCGCACCCGCCCGCGCCCGTGGACCGTACTGGCCGCGAGGTAGCCGAGCGAAGCGGCGAGCCGCTTCAGGTCGAAGGCGATGGTGACCATGCGCCCGCCGGAATTCAGCAGGCGCCTGAAAGCCCGCAGGTCGGTCCCCACGGTGTCCAGGACCACGTCGAAGCGGCCCAGTTCCGCCGGCCGCACGGTCCGGTGGTCGATGGCCTCGTGCGCGCCGAGTCCGCGCACGAAGTCGAGGTTGGCGGCGCGGGCCAGGGCCGTGACCTCGGCGCCGTACGCCCGTCCGAGCTGGACGGCGGCGTTGCCGACACCGCCCGCCGCGCCCCGCACGAGGAGCCGTTCGCCGGGGCGCAGCCGGGCTTTGTCCCGCAGGGCGGTGATGGCCGTGGTGGCCACCGGCAGCGCGGCGGCGTCCACCGGGTCGAGGCCGTCGGGGAGCCGGCCGGCCCGCTCGGCGGGCACGGTCACGTACTCGGCGGCACTGCCGAAGCCGGAGGTGCGGCCCAGGACCCCCCATACGCGGTCGCCGGTCGCGAACCGTGTGACTCCGGCACCCGGTGCGGCGACCTCGCCGGTGAAGTCCAGGCCGACGCGCTTGGGGAATCTCCGGCCGGTCACGAGGCGGAGACGGCCGGCACGGGCTGCCAGTTCGCCGCCGTTGACGCTGAACGCGCGCACCTTCACGAGGACCTCGCCGGCCGCCGGCTCGGGGCGTGGCACGCGGCCCGTGTAGAGCACATCGGGGCCGCCGTAACGGTCGTGGAGCACTGCCTTCATCATGCGGTCGTTCATCGTCCTGCCTTTGCCGCCGGGGTCGTACAGGGGTCCGGCATCGACCGTAAGCTCGTAAGCGGACGCAATCGTCCACTTGGACCGGAAGCGAGAGACAGTGATGGCGGAATCCTCTCGGATCACAGCCCGGGACGGGGTGCGGGCGGACGCCCGGCGCAACCGGGAGCGCGTCCTGGTCGCCGCCCGCGCGGTCTTCGCGGAGCACGGGATCGACGCCCCGATGGCGACCGTGGCCCGTCGGGCCGAGGTCGGCGTGGCGACGCTGTACCGGCATTTCCCGACCCGGGACGCTCTGGTGCGGGGCGCGTTCGCGCAGCAGATGGAGACCTGCGCGCGGGCGCTCACCGAGGCTCTGGCCGCCCCCGACCCATGGCAGGGCTTCCAGCGGCTGGTCGAGACGGTCTGCGCTCTGCAACGGGAGGAACGCGGGTTCCCGGCCGCGTTCGTCGCGGCCTTCCCGGACAGCACGTCGGAACACGCGCAGTCCCGGCAACGCGCCGAGCGGGACTTCACGGCCCTGGTACGCAGGGCCCAGGCGTCGGGCGCGCTGCGGGCCGATTTTCACCCCTCCGACCTCGTCGTGGTCCTGTTGGCGCACGGCGCTCTGGTGACCGCCCTGCCGGATGACGGTGCGGCGTCCCGGCGCCTGGTGGCCTATCTGCTCCAGTCGTTCCGCGCCGACACGGCCAACGAGCCGCTTCCCCCGCCGACCGCGCTGACACTGCGCAGCCTCCCGATCGCGACTGACAACCCCCGGAGGCGGCGGCTCCCCGGAGCCTGACATGAGACGGTATCGGCCGCAGGGCACATCCGGTCCGACAACTCCACTTGCGCGACAGGCCCTACGATCTCGTGCACGGCAGGCAGCGAGCCGTTACGAGCTTCGGTGTGGCCCGGGTTCACGTCTGCTGCGTCGGCTCGTCGCAAGCCTGGCACCGGGGCCACAGGTGCGCGTCGATCTTCTGACGGCCGGTTCGACTACGCCGCCGGCTCCGACCGGTCGTCATCGGCCTGTCCGTCGCCCACATCCGGGGCGCCTCCTCCGTCACCGCCCTCGACGCGATCGAGACCGGGCACGCCCAGCGCGGCAAGGGCGCGGAGACCACCGGCCTGAACGAACCGAGCGCCCGCCTCCACGGCAAACTCAGCGGTGAACTCGCCGCCGGCCACCGGCACACCGCCTCCCGCGGACCACCGTTGCGAAGTCCCGGAACCCCGGCTGCGGCATCGCCTGTCTCCCATGGGCGGCGCCGGGGCCGACCACTGTCCGCATACTCCAGGCACCGGAGGCGAGTCGGCCTCCTCGGACCCCGTCCACTCCTGTCCGGTGAGGCCGCCCAGTACGTCGGACATCTGCTGCGGGGTCAGTGGTGCCACGGGCAGCGGGCCTCGGGCGGCTTCCCTGCGCAGTCCGTCCAGCAGGAAGGCGACGTGGCGACGCCACAGGTCCGGCGCGGCGTCCGTTGCCGCGCGGGCGAGCAGGGCGCTGGTGCCGAAGACGATCATGAGGTCCTCGCTGGTGAAGTCCGGGCGGAGAGCGTCGGCCCGCCGCGCGCGCTCGATGATCCGGACGGCGGCGTCCTGCGCCCTGGCACAGACGGCCATCAAGCGCTCGGCGCGCGGATACCGTCCGCCGGACCGGACCTCCCACGCGGTCGACCTCGCCGTGTGGGGCGATCACGGGCCCGCGGTCGTGCACTGGGAGTACGGGGCCCACGCCCTCCCCGCGCGGGCGCGTTCCCGCTCCGTCGCACCCCGGTCGAACTCCGCCAGGTCGAACCCGACGGCACTGCGCCCCATGACGTTCTGGTCCTGCGGGGTCAGCAGCGCCGCGAAGCGGAAGTCCCAGTCCTCGGAGGCGAGATCGGACACGGCCGGCATCAGCACGTCGATGAACACCGCGGTGGCGCCATTGGACAGGTCCAGGGCGTGGTTACCGCCGGAGAAGATGTTGCCCACCGACCTATGATGCGATCCCGGCCCTCCACCTGCTTGGAGAAGACGCATGACGGATGCGAGCACCGGCAAAGTGGTCGTGAACAGGGTGATGTCCCTCGATGGGTTCATCGCCGGTCCCGGCCACACGATGGACTGGATCTTCGAGCACATGACGTCGGCGACCTTCCCGGAGGTCATGGCGGCCACGGGCGCCATGCTCATCGGCCGGGGCACGTACGAGGTCGGCAAGCGCATGTCCGACGAGAACACCGACTACGACGGCGGGACGCGGTTCGTCCTCACCCACCGTCCGCCCGACGAGCCGGACCCCAGCGTCACCTTCCTCACCTGCGACATCGAGGAAGCCGTGGCCACGGCGCGCCGCGCCGCCGGCGACAAGAACCTGGAGGTCCTCGGCGCTGACGTGGCCGCCCAGTGCCTGCGGCGCGGCCTCGTCGACGAGATCCTGGTGTACGTGCTGCCGGTGCTGCTCGGCGACGGCGTCCGCTTCGCGCCGCCGGGCCTCGACCGGATCGACCTGGAACCGTTCAGCAACGTCCAGTCGGGCGGGGTCACCATGCTGCGCTTCCACGTGCGCAAGTAGGCACGGTCGCAACTACCGGCCTGCTGTCATGGCCCCCCTCCCGTGGGGCAAGTCCGCGGCGACCGCGCCGATGCGGTGGTCGGTGGCAACGCGTGCACCAGGCTGCGGAGCCTTCTTCGACCGGGGTGTCGCCTGTCACCACAGTCGGCTGAACGCCTGGTCGGCGTCGGCTACGGCCTCGGGGTGGACGTCGTGGGCGGTTCGACCGTCGGCGATCTTCTGCCAGTTGGTCCGGGCGAGCACCCGTTGGACCGCGAGTACCTGGGCGGCCCGCAGATGTGCCTGGACGCCTTCACCGAGGGCGTCCGCCAGCGCCTCCTCGTCCTCGAGCCGATATCGCGTGAGCCGTGCCGCCAGGCTCGGTGTGGTGAACACCAGCCGATGGAACGCCACCACCTCGGGGTGATCGTTGAGGCCGGTGACGGGGTCGTACCGATCGAGGCCGGCCCGGAAGTGCTGGTGCAGCGCCGTCACCGGTTCGACGCCGGACCTGCGGCCGCGTACGACGCGTGCTGCCTCGCCCTGATGGTCCGCAAACCGGTGCAGCACCAGGTCTTCCTTGGTGGGGAAGTACCGGAAGAGGGTCGGCTTGGAGATCTCGGCCGCCGCGGCGATGTCGTTGACCGAGACGCGGTCGAAGCCGCGCTCCAGGAACAGCGAGACGGCCGCGTCGCCGATGGCGTCGCGCGTCCGCTCCTTCTTGCGGGCCCGCAGTCCCGTCGGCTCGCTCATCCGGCCACCGTAACATTCTTTACCGAGTTGCTTTTTTGACCGAGTAACGCTTTCATGGGCGGCGTGAACCGGATAGACATTCCTCCTGTGCTCGTAACCGGGGCGACGGGCCGTATCGGCCGCATCGTCGTCGACCAACTCCTCGACGCGGGCGTGGCGGTCCGCGCCCTCGCCCGTCGCTCCGCGGCGGCGACGACGCTGCCGGCGAAGGTCGAGGTCTTCACCGGCGACCTCACTGTGCCCGAGTCGCTCGACCCGGCATTGAAGGGCACCGGCGCGGTCTTCCTCGTCTGGACCGCCCCGCCTCGGACCGCCGCGGCAGTCATCGAGCGGCTGTCAGCCCATGTGCGGCGGGTCGTCCTCCTCTCCTCCCCGCATCAGACGCCGCACCCCTTCTTCCAGCAGCCCAACCCCATGGCGGTGCTGCACGCCGACATCGAGCGGCTCATCGCGGCCACCGGACTCGAGTCGACGATCATCCGGCCGGGAATGCTCGCGTCGAACTCACTGGCCTGGTGGGCGCCCGCGATCCGGGCCGCCGAGGTCGTCCGGTGGCCTTACGGCGCTGCCGAGTCGGCACCGATCGACGACCGCGACGTCGCAGCCGTCGCGGCGCGCGCGCTCCATCAGGACGGTCACGTCGGAGGCGACTACGTCCTTACGGGCCCTGAATCGCTCACCCAGGCCGCGCAGGTGGGCATCATCGGCGACGCCTTGGGGAACCGGATCGCGTTCGAGGAGATGACACCGGACGAGTTCCGGAGCCTGTCGAAGGGCACGGCGCCCAGCTCGGTCGTCGACATGCTGCTCGCCGCGTGGAGTGCGGCGGTCGGACAGCCCGCGTACATCACTACTGCGGTGGCCGACGTCCTCGGGACGGCGCCGCGAACGTTTCGCCAGTGGGCCGCCGACCACGTCACCGCGTTCACGGAGGGTTCGGAGGGGGCGTAACCTCATCTACCGCGATCCGCGCCCCTGGCCGCAGCCCCAGTCCGCCGTCGCCCCGAACCTCGCCTCAGGGATGTGCCGGGAGCGTGAGTGGGGGAGCCTCAGCGGCCCGGGCATCATGCATACCGACAGAACGCGCAGCCGTGAGATCGGCTGCGCCGGCACACACGATGCGGTCGGCTCCTCATGCAGTCCGTGTCTCCGAGACGCCTGCCCGAGCAGCCGCCCCGCCGCACGAAGGCGCTCCCCGCGGTGGGCGATACTGTCCTGATGAGTTCACGCACTTCCCCGACCAGCCGGCCGATCACGATACGGAGGGCCGTCGCGCGGGACGCCAAACGGCTCACGCGTCTCGTGCGTGGCTCAGGAGCCTACGAAGGGAAGTACGCTGCCGCGGTCGCGGGCTACCGGGTCGGTCCTGATTACATCGAGGCCCACCGCGCCTTCGTGGCCGTCGGCGCCGACGAGCACGAAGGCCGGGTTCTGGGGTTCTACTCGCTCGTCCTCGCTCCGCCGGAGCTGGACCTGCTGTTCGTCGCCGACGAAGTGCAAGGACGAGGCATTGGACGGCTGCTCGTCGCGCACATGCAGTCCGAGGCCCGTGCCGCTGGACTCGACCGCGTCAAGGTCGTGTCGCATCTTCCCGCCGAGGACTTCTACAGCCGCGCCGGTGCCGTGCGGATCGGGACCGCGCTCGCGAACCCGCCCGCCGTGCCGTGGGACCGTCCCGAATTCGAGTTTCGCATCCCTCCGGAATGACGCCGTGCGCCGGTTCGCAGGGCACCGGCTTCGCCTGCATCTGCGTGGTGGCCGCCATGCAGGAGCCGGATGGCGCTGTCGACTGCCGTGCCCGGCCCCGATGCGGACGGCCCCCGGCCGGGGCCGGGGGCCGTGCTGCCGGGCTGCGGGTCAGGCGTCGATGATGACGGGGATGATGAGGGGCTTGCGGCGGTGGGTGCGGAAGGCCCAGTTCGCCACGGCGCGGGCGATGAGCTGTTCGAGCTGGCGCGCGTCCCCGACGCCTTCCTCGGCCGCGGTGGCCAGGGTCTTCTCGATGACGGGGACGACCGGCTCGAAGGTGGTGTCGTCGTGGACGAAGCCCCGGGCCAGGAAGTCGGGGGCCTCGGCGAGGGCGCCGGTGTCCGCGTCCACGATCGCCACCACCGTCACGACGCCCTCCTCCGCGAGGGTGAGACGGTCCTTGAGGGACGCTTCGGTGGCCCCGCCGACCTCCATGCCGTCCACGTAGACGTTGCCGGCGGGCACCTTGCCGGTGATGGACGCGCGCCCGTCGACGAGGTCGACGACGACGCCGTCCTCGGCGATGACCACCCGGGCGGGGTCGACACCGGTACGGATGGCGAGGTCGCCGTTGGCCCGCAGGTGGCGCCATTCGCCGTGTACGGGCATGACGTTGCGGGGTTTGACGATGTTGTAGCAGTACACGAGTTCGCCGGCGCTGGCGTGCCCGGAGACGTGCACCTTGGCGTTGCCCTTGTGGACCACGTGGGCGCCCCACCGGGTGAGTCCGTTGATCACCCGGTAGATGGCGTTCTCGTTGCCGGGGATCAGGGAGCTGGCGAGCAGGACCGTGTCGCCCTTGCCGATGCGGATCACGTGGTCGCGGTTGGCCATCCTGGACAGCGCGGCCATCGGCTCGCCCTGGGAACCGGTGCACACCAGAGTGACCTTGTGGTCCGGGAGCTTCTCCAGCTCCTTCGTGCTCACCACCAGACCGGACGGAACCTTCAGATAGCCCAGGTCACGGGCGATGCCCATGTTGCGGACCATCGACCGGCCGACGAAGGCGACCTTGCGGCCGTACTGGTGGGCGGCGTCCAGGATCTGCTGGATGCGGTGCACGTGGCTGGCGAAGCTGGAGACGATGACCCGCCGCGGCGCGGTGCGCATCACCTGCTCGATCGCCGGGTTCAGCTCACGCTCGGAGGTGGTGAAGCCGGGTACTTCGGCGTTGGTGGAGTCGGTGAGGAACAGGTCCACGCCCTCCTCGCCGAGGCGCGCGAAGGCACGCAGATCGGTGATGCGGTCGTCGAGAGGGAACTGGTCCATCTTGAAGTCGCCCGTGTGCAGCACCATCCCGGCGCCGGTGCGGATCGCGACCGCGAGACTGTCCGGGATGGAGTGGTTGACCGCCACGAACTCGCAGTCGAAGGGTCCGAAGCCGCGCCGGTCGCCCTCCCGCACCCGCACCGTGCGTGGCCGGATGCCGTGCTCCTTGAGCTTGGCCTCCAGAAACGCCAGCGTCAGCTTCGAGCCGACGACGGGGATGTCGCGCCGCTCGCGCAGCAGGTAGGGCACACCGCCGATGTGGTCCTCGTGACCGTGGGTGAGTACCACGGCCACGATGTCGTCCAGCCGGTCCCGGATCGAGGTGAAGTCCGGCAGGATCACGTCCACGCCGGGCTGGGTCTCCTCGGGGAACAGCACACCGCAGTCGACGACGAGCAGTTTGCCGGCGTGCTCGAAGACGGTCATGTTGCGGCCGATCTCACCCAGGCCACCCAGGGCGATGACCCGCAGCCCTCCCTCGGGCAGGGGCGGGGCGGCTTTCAGTTCGGGGTGTGGATGACTCATACCCCGACGTTACCCGGAGTCCGGGACAGGATGATCCATCGCCCGTGTGATCTTGTTTTCCCGACGGATCGGGGCACCCGCAGTGGGGGACGCGGCACCATCGGATCACGCCGGCGGCCGGAACAGGAAGTCAGGCCTCGGCACTGGTCCGTTCGGAGTGGCCGAGACGCGGCGACGGGGCTCAGGAGAGGCCGGCGCGGCAGGCTCAGCGGCCGTCGAGGTGGGAGAGGAGCCGGCGGAGCCGGACTGCCCGGCCGACGTTCCCGGTCAGCGGTGACTTGTCCTGCCGGGGAGATCGGGCCGGACGGTGCAGTCCCTCAGTCGGGGTATTCGGGGAACGCCGGCAACGAGGCGAAGTCCTCAGGGGCATGCTGGATGACGACCCGGGCGTCCGTGTTCGCTACGACGCCCCTGAACCGCTGGGACGACGCCAACGACTCGGCGCGGTTGGTGTTGACGCCGGGAACCAGGTTCTTCTCATAGTTCTCGCGCGTGTGGAACACGTCGCCGGACAGCAGCACCGGCCCGGATTTCGGGATCCTGACGAGCAGCATCGCGGAGCCCGGGGTGTGACCAGGAGCCCTCAGGATCTGGACGGTCCCGTCCCCGAAGACGTCCCGGTCGCCCTCCAAGGGCTCGAGACGGGCCGCGTTGAGAGGAGCGATCGACGGCGCCTCGACGCCGAACGGTGTCGGGTTGCCGCGTGCCCACGCCGGCTCCGCGGCCGAGATGAGGAAGGCCGCGTCCTTGAACAGGGGGATGTTGGCGGTGTGGTCCTGGTGGAGGTGCGAGATTCCGACGTAGTCGATGTCGCTGGGGCGAAGACCCGGTTCCGCCAGCTGTCCCGCCAGGGTGCGGGGCTGCGTGAAACGCCCGCCGAACCTGATCTCGCCGCCGGGCACGGAGGCCGGACGGTCGCCGTTCCCGGTGTCCCAGATCATCCACTGGGCGTCGTGCCGGATCAGACAGCCCGGTGTCGGAAGCTTCACGGACCGGCCCTCATACGCGCCGGTGTCGGAGAACACCGCGGCGTCGTCGAACTCGGTGAGCCCTCGTCGAGCGTATAGAGACGTACGACCGGCGACCGGCCGGCGTCGCTTCGGTCCTGGGCGTGCCCCCTTGCCCGGCGGAGGGTCTTGGAGTGCGTCATTGTCATCACCATTCCGTTCGTCCGTAGTGAGGTCGTGCCTGGTGAGGTCGTCCGTGGTGAGGCGCTCGGTGCGTCCTGCGCCTTCTCCGATCGCGTGCTCGCGTCCGGTTCGTCACGACGTCCGGTCGGCTATCGGGTCGTGGACGGCTTCGAGGAATCCGTCGAGGGCCGTGGTGCCGCTCTTCACCCGCATCTCGCCCGTGCTCAGGAGTCGGCGGTACGTGGCGTCGTGGTCGGGATCGGTGCTGTACGGCTCGTTGAGCCGTCACGCTGCCGCGGTCGTGACCTCGACCGTGACGTCCGCCCGCTCGTCCTCGCGCAATGCGGAGGTGAGTCGGATCGTGGCCTCCGCACGCCGGCACCCGGCCGGGCGATGCCGCGCGCGTTCGCGAAAGCCGACGCTGGAGCACGTGGCGCTCGAGCTGTTCGAGACGCAAAGGTTCGAGCGCGCCCCGGTCGTGCGGGCCGGACGCGCCGCCCGGTCCGACCGAGCGCTCCTTCTGCCGTTGCTTCCCCAGCAAGCGGGGGGCTCTTCGCCGGGCTTGCCGCCCGGCGCCGTCGGCATCTGCCGGCTGTTCGGAATCCGGCTGTCGTCAAGACCTGGCGTGCCCGCGCCACAAACTCCTTGACGGCGTCCACGGCCGGCTTGCCGCCGGATTCGAGCATCACGACCTGCAACGCCGGCCCGAGCCGCCCAGGATGGCCGGCCATGTCGGAGCGGTGGATCGGCTGCAGGACGAAGTGGCTGTGCGCCGGTTCACCGTCGGTGTGGACCACAGGCAGGTGGAGCCCCGGGCCGGTCCTGTCTCATGCCCGTCGCGCCTCGCCGGCCTCGAACTCCGCGCCTCGATGATCCGGCTCGAGGGCCTCCTGCGAACAGCCGATCGATCACGACATCACACAGGCCCTAGGAGTTGCAGCTCCCGGGCAGGTAGCTGTAGCCGTCGAGGAAGAGGAGAGGTCCCAGGACGGGGTCCTGGACCACTTCCCAGGACGATACGGAAGGTGGCTCCCCCGGCACGTGGAAGGTCATGTACTGGGAGTCGCTGACGACGACACCCGAGGAACCCGTGCTGCCCCTGCTCACCATGAACTCACCGGTTCTGGAGAACTCGTACGTCCTGTGCACCTCGGCGTTGCTGCCGCCGCACCAGACACCGACGACGCTGTCGGGCACCGACGCTTCGACCGGCTCGATGAGCTCCGTGGGCTCCTCGGTGGGTTCTTCGGCCGGTTCCTCCGTGAACTCCTCTGCCGGTTCCTCCGTGGGCTCGTCCGTCGGTTCCTCCGTGTAGTCGTAGGACGAAAGGTCTCCGGAGCCGTTCGGCGGGGAGTCCGGCCCGCAGGCGCTCGTGGTCAGCAGCGCGGCTATGAGAATCGCCGCGCACGCGGCGCCGCGGCGGGCGGCATGGGAGAGGGACGGCATGGGGGCCTCCTGATGTACGAGTCGGACAGGGTCGTGTCAGCGGACGATCGCGCTGCGTCCCCATGCCAGTCCGAGAAAGGTGACCAGCATCCATACGGGGCCGACGACACCCTGGAAGCCGGGAAGGCCGGTGATGCCCGCGAAGAGGACGACCGCCAGTACGGGCACGACGCTGAACCAGCCGATCCACCGTGAGATCGTGCGCTCACGCAACGCCATCCAGGCCACCGCACCGGCCGCGACCACGACGCCGAGCCAGCCGATGTACCCGCCGAAGTCGTTGAGCATGAAGTAGACGAACATCCCGTTCTCGCCGAAGGACCGCTCGTCCAAGCCGTCCGGCAGGTAGATCGCCAGGGCGCCCTTCCACCCGTAGCCGTAGGTCAGTCCCGCGGCCGAAGCCGTCAGGGCGCCGCTGACCACGTGGGCGGCGGTGCTGGAGGGCACCCGCGGCTCGACCTGACGCCGCCATGCCGCAGCCAGTACGAGGAGCAGGGAGACCGTCAGGAAGCCGGCGACGAGACCGAGATGCGCCACGGAGCGGCTCACGTCATCGAGGACCGAGGCCTCGACGGGGGTCCGCTCGGCCGTGCCGGCCCGGACGTCCGCCAAGAGCGTGGCAGCTCCTCCGAGCGCGCCCGCTCCGACTCCGTACAGGGGCCACTTGGCCCTCCGGTCGCCGTCCTGTCGCGCCATGCGCCCCGGGCGGGCATCCGGATCGATGGTGGTCATACGCCTCAACTCCCTGTGCGGTCGGTCCGTACCGATCCGACTGTCGCGGGGGACAAGTCCCGCAGCCCAGGGACACCGGTCCCGTACGATCGGGACGGTTTCGCCGGATCGCGCCCGATAAGGGCCCGCATTACGGGAACATGCGAGTGTGAGTCGAGGGGACCGGATACTGCGTCGCACCGCGTACGGCATCTCGGGGCTGGGCACGGCGGGCTGCGTGGCGACGGTACCCGTGCACGACTGGCTGGCTGAACGCATCGCCGTCACGCCCCTGTACTGGTCCGACCTCGTGCTCGGCACGGTCTGGCCGCTGGTGGGCGCCGTCGTCGCCAGGGGCCGGCCGCGCAATCCCGTCTGCTGGCTGATGCTGCTGCCCGCGATGATCGGGCCGTACCACCTGCTGGCCTACTACGCCGGTTACAGCCGCCTCGTCGCCGCGGAACCCCTACCCGGCTGGGAGGTGGGGGCCTGGGTCGGCTGCTGGGGCTTCGTCGGCTACTGGTTCACCACGCCTCTGGTGCCCTTGCTCTTCCCGTACGGCCGCCTGGAAACGGCGCCGCGCCGGGTGTGCGCCTGTGCCGTCGTCACGGTCGCCGGGATCGGAACGCTGGCGACGATGCTGCGGCCCAGCGGCACCGATCCCGTCCCCGGCGTTCCGAATCCACTCGGGATCGCGGGCTGGGAGTGGCTGCACACTGTGATGTTCACCTGCGCCGCGGCTACCATGCTCGGCGGCACCCTCGTGGCCGCCGTCCTCCTCGTCCTCCGTACCCGGGCGGCAACCGGTGCCGAACGGGCCCAGCTGCAGTGGCTGATGCTGGGCGGGCTGCTGATGGCGTTCTCCTTCCTCTCCCTTCTCCTGGACGACGTCGAGCGGTTGGCTCTGGTCGGCGATCTCGTCATGCTGATCGGGCTGCTCGGCCCGCCCGCGAGTGTCGCTGTCGCGATGCTGCGGCACGGACTGTTCGATGTGGAGCTGGTCCTCGGCCGCGCCATCGTCTTCACCGTCCTCAGCGCGCTCGTCCTCGGGGTGTACGCCGGGGTCGTCGCCGGTGCGAGGCTGATCGCGCCCGGGTCCCTGACGGGGACCTGTCTGCTCGCCTTCACCGCACTGATCGCGGCCAACGGCCGCGGCGCCGTCCAGGCGGCCGTCGACCGGACGCTGTTCGGGCACCGTCACGATCCGTACGCCGTCGTCGCGCACGTCGGTCGCCGTGTCGCTCCGGCCGGTGAGCCGGCGGAAGCCATGCAGCACCTCGTCGACGCCCTGCGGTCCGCGCTGCGTCTGCCCTACGCGGCCTTCGAGAGCCCCGCCGTGGCGGCGGCCTCCGGCAGCCCGGCGGCCGGCGCGGGCTGGCGGTCCTTTCCCTGCCGGGCCCTGGGCCGCGAACTCGGTGTACTGCGCGTAGGGCGGCGAAGCGTCAACGATCCCTGGACGGCCAAGGAGCAGGCCGCGGTCGAAGAGGTCGCGGACCGCGCCGGAACACTCGCCTACGCCGCCGGTCTCGTCGAGGACATCGCCCGCAGCCGGTCACGCATCCTGTCAGTACGCGAGGAGGAACGACGGCGTCTGCGCGCGGACCTCCACGACGGCATCGGCCCCTCCCTGGCCGGCACCGCCCACCAACTCGACGCCCTCGCCCGGCGCATCGACGACCCCCATCTCGCGGGATGCGTCAGGACACTCCGGGACAGGATCCGCTCCACCGTCACCGATCTGCGCACCGTGGTCCAGGGGCTCCGGCCTGCGGTCCTCGACCAGCTCGGGCTGCCCGGCGCCCTGCGGGAACTGCTGGTCGGATACGACACACCGGCCTGCCACAGCAGTATCGACGGCGCGTGCCACAGCCTGCCGGCCGCTGTCGAGGTCGCCGCCTACGCCATCGCCGCCGAGGCGGTCGCCAACGCCGTCAGGCACAGCGCCGCCGGCCGCCTCGAACTGACCGTCCGTTTGGAGGACACCGTCTTGATCCTGTCGATCCGTGACAACGGGCGCGGCATTCCGCCCAAGCACAGGGCCGGTGTGGGACTCCGCAGCATGAGGGAGCGCGCGGCCGAGGTCGGAGGCCGGCTTGAGGTGACGGCCGCACCCGGCGAAGGCACCCTCGTACGAGCGGCCCTCCCGGTGGGGGACCAGCGGTGAGCGTCTCCGTCCCCTCCCCGGTCACCGTCCTCGTCGTCGACGACCATCCCGTCTTCCGGGCCGGAATGGCCACCGTCCTCGCCGATCTCCCCGATGTGACGGTCGTAGGAGAGGCGTCCGACGGTGCTGAAGCCGTCATGACCGCCGACCGGCTGCGGCCGACGATCGTGCTCATGGACCTGCGTATGCCGAACCTCAACGGCCTGGAGGCCACGGCCCGGATCACCACGGCCCACCCGGAGATCGCCGTGCTCATCCTGACCATGGACGAGGACGAGGACTCGGTCTTCGCCGCCCTGCGCGTCGGCGCGCGTGGTTACCTGCTCAAGGAGTCGGACGGCGCCGACGTCCACCGCGCCCTGCTCGGGGTCGCCCGTGGCGAAGCGGTCTTCGGCCCCCGGATCGCCGAGCGCGTCCTGGCCCATTTCGCCACTCCACCCGCCACCCGGTCCCCCCTCCCCTTTCCTCACCTCACCGACCGGGAACGCGAGACCCTCGACCTGATCTCCCGCGGCCTCGACAACGCGTCCATCGCCCGTCGCCTGTCCCTGTCCGAGAAGACCATCCGCAACCGGGTCAGCGACGTGCTGGCGAAACTGCACGCCCGGTCCCGCACGGAAGCAGCGGCTCTCGCGCGGGACGCGGGCCTGGGACACCCCCGCCACTCCGCGTAGGCGTCCCCCGGATCCCACATGTCCCGGGTCGAACCTCCCAGCGGCACCCGGCCGAAGACGTCGGTGACCACCACCGCGGCGTCGAACACGGCCTGCGGCTCGGGCCGCAGCTTCTCCTACGCGCTGAACGAGCCGGCCGGGCCCCGCAGGAGCAGCACGGCCAGCCCGTGTGCGTCGAACCGTTCGGCGTGCTCGAACCCGTCGGTGAGCGTGTTCAGCTCGTTCTCAGGGTGCTCCGCGCGGGCCCGTCCAAGGGCGTCCTCGGTGAAGTCGGCGGCGTCGACCGGTCGGACATCAACACGATGCTGTTCATTCGTTCCCCCAGTCCCAGGTGCCGAAGTACGCGGCCTCGCCGGTGCGGCGGGCCTCTGTCACCGCGCTCAGGCGCGCGAAGTCACGGGCCGGCATCAGTGCCTTCCACTCGGCCAGGGGCAGGACGCGGACCTCGTCGTGCTCCTGCGGGTCGAGGATGATGCCGCGGATCTGCGCCGCGGTGAGCCGGCCGCCGTCGAAGACCATTCCGATGGTGCTGTAGGGCCACTGAGCGCCGGGCAGCCCGTACACGGCGGCCAGCAGGCGGGGCGGGCCGGCCACGGTCAGGCCGGTCTCCTCCCGGCACTCGCGCACAGCCGTCTCGAAGGGCCGCTCGCCGTGGTCCATCGTTCCGCCGGCCAGCTGCCACGGGTGGGCGGGGGAGTAGACGGAGTGCAGCTGGAGCGGACGGTCGTCCTCGTCGGTGAAGTACACGCAGGCGAACGCGGTCGCCTTCGGGACCGTCTCGGCGTACTGCTCGGGCGGCAGCCAGGCCGGCCGGCTGTCCGGGGTGCCCACCGTGGTTGTCGGTTCGAGACGCGTCATCCGCATCAGCGCCGGACTGCCCGTGAAGCCCAGCTCCCGGTAGAGCGGCTGGGCTTCCACCCCGGCATGGACCTCGAACAGGGTGACGCCCTCGACGTCGGCGAGGTGATCGAGCAGCGCGGTGACCACCGCGCGGGCGTAACCGCGGCGCCGGAAGTCCGGGTGGGTGGCGACGACGTGCACGCGTGCGACCAGGCCCCGGGGGTGGGCCGGTGCCGGGAGCATGGGGTGGACCAGACCGAGGGCGCAGGCGGCCATCGTGCCGTCCGGGGCGTCGACGATGAAGGCCCGCGCGTCACCGGCCGGACTCAGCCGCGGGGCCAGCTCGTCCGCGCACCGCCCGATCCACTCCTCGCCCAAGGGCTGGGAGAGGACATGCGCGGAGCGCATCCGGACGATGCCCTCGGCGTCAGCGGAGGTGGCCGCGCGCACCGGTACTCGTCCGGTGGCAGTCTGCGGCTCGGCCGTGGCGGTGGGTGCGGTGTCGGGGTTCATCGGGTTTCTCCTGTCGGTGAGAGGGAGTCGTGGTGAGCGGCGCGCAGACGGGCCAGTGTCCGCCGGCCGCGCTCGACCAGCTCGGGGTCACCTTGGGCGGAGCCGTAGGCGATCCCGCTCACCGAGTCGAGAGCGGCGTCGATGACCAGCCGCGCCTCCTCGGCGGGGGTCAGAGGCCTGCCGTACCCGGCCAGGAACGCCTCGCACAGTTCGGGGCGCCCGTGCCAGGCGTCGGACAGGCGGACCAGATCACGCACGGCCGGTCCTGGTTCGCTGCGCTCGAGGTCGATCACCGCCAGGAAGGGCCCGGTGTCGTCCGCCTCGTCCGTGGGTGCGGGGGCGTCGGGGGCGTAGAGGATGTTGCGGAGCTGGAAGTCGCCGTGGGTCTCCACCCACTCCAGCGGTTTCAGGCGCCTGGCCTGTGCGACGAGGCTGCGGACGAACTCCTCGTCGCCCGGTTGGAGACGGGACCGCGCCGCCGCCAGATGCCGGTCCGCCTTGGCGATCGCCGGACCACTGCCGGCCGGAGCGGGACCGGCAGGGCAGGACCGATGGATGCGGCGGGCCAGTGCGCCGATCCGGTGGAAGACCGCCTGTTCCCGCTCCGGGGCCAGGACCACGCCGTGCAGTGGACGGCCCGGCACCGGGGTGATCACCACGGCCCGCAGCGCCTCGTCGGCCGCCACCAGCCGGGGCGCGGCCGAGCCCAGCGTCGGCGCCCACGTCCGCAGGCCCCGCACCTCCCGGGCGTGGAACCGCTGGTTCCGGTGCATCTTCACGTACCAGGTTCCGCCCCGAGCGCCGTCAGCGCGCCAGACGCGGCTGTTCTCGCGCGCCCACGACGTGTCCGTCCACCTGATGATCCGGCCGACCGCCCGCTCCGCGAACTCGGCCACCGCCGAGTCCGGACCGGCGGGCCCCGGCCTTCCGGTCACGTCCGGGACCAGGCACAGCCGGTCGGCGCGGGGGTCGAAGGCGATGGTGTCGCCGGGCATCTGGAAGTGCGTGGCCAGTCGCGCGCCGGTGCTGTAGGCGTCCAGACCGGCGCGGCAGTACGCCACCATCCCGGTGGGCAGCCCGTCCAGGGGCGTCCATTCCATCGCGTCGCAGACGTCCGGCTCGGCGATCCGGGGCCTGCCGCGCCACCGCCGGACCTCGAAGAAGTGCCCGGTGCGGCTGGCACCGCCGGGACTGCGGTGGTGCACGGTCACGGCGGCCCGCACGTCGGCCGGGTCGATGACGACACCGGTCTCCTCCCGCGCCTCGCGCACCAGTGCGGTGACGACGTCCTCGTGCGGACCGTCCAGATGCCCTGAGGGCAGATGCCACAGGCCCGCGGCGTATACCTGCCCGGCCCGCCGCGACAGCAGCACCTGTGGTCCCTCGGCGGTCTCCCGGCGCAGGATCAGGTGGACGTCCACCGGCTCGGTGTGCCGCTGCCCGCCGCTCACCGTGCACCTGCCGGACGCCGGGCGAGCAGGACCGTGAACAGGGCTTCCTCCAGCAGCGATCCGTCGTCCGCGAGCTCGTGGAGCAGTGTCCGCGCCTCCTCCCCGAATGCCGTGTGTCGTTCGGCGAAGAGGCCGGCCCCGGCGATGGACGTGGTACGCGGACAGCCGAGCACCGTCTTCGGGGTCCAGGACCGCGTGACAGGGAAGCGGTACTCGCTCACGTCGCTCCACGCCGAGTCGGCGAGTTCCTCCTGAAACGGACGCAAGGGCTTGGGGTGGTCGTCCAGCACTTCGGCGCACTGTCCGGGGCTCCGGTGCCGCTGGATCAGGTCCCGCAAAGCCCGGGTCCAGTCCGCGTCGTGGGTCCGGAGGCTGCCGTCTCCCACGATCGCCGGCGAGGCCTGCGGTGCGGCGATCCGGTGCGCCGTCGCCAGTACATCCGGACCGCTCATCCAGCGGTGGGTCCGGCAGCAGGTGATCAGGTCCGGCGTCCACCGCTCCTCCCCGGGCAGCGGCGCGAGAGACCCGTAGACGTCGGCTGAGGTCTGGACGAGACTGAGGGCACAGTTGCCGAGCACGGGCGTGAGTGAGGCCCGGGCCTGGTCGAGCATCGTGACCACTCCCCGGTCGCCGCAGACCCGGCACGCGACCGAGGCGGTCACCCCCGCTCCCGTTCCGACGTCCAGCACCCGCTGGCCGGGGCGCGGTTCAAGCTCCTCCAGCAGCGAGACGGTCAGGCCCATCACCGTCGACATCGACGTGATCGACGCTCCCGAGCGCGTCCCGCGCGGTCGGCCCAGTAACGGCTCCCCGTCGTGCTGGATGAGCACACTGGACCCGCCGTACAGCAGCCCGAGCAGTTCGGGGCGATCTTGCGGCGCCGACCAGTCCAGCAGGTCCCACCGCGGTGACTCCTCGCCCGGGGCGCTGCGCCGTGCGTACGCCTGTGGCATCAGCACTTCGCGGGGCAGCGCGAGGAGAGCGTCGCGGACTGGACCCGGCCTCAGAACCCCTTCCTCCTCGAGCCGGGCGACCATTGCGGCCCGCACGGTTGCCGGATCCGCCTCCGCACCCGTTGGCCTGGCGCCGCGCCCCCGGACTGCGGAGCGTCCCGCCGGGTCGTCGGCGGGGCAGGTGTCCAGTGTGCTCATCGCTCGCCCCAGCCGATTTCCGAGTACGGCCGTCCCTGGAGAACCTCGTCGATCGCCCGCCGGGTGTACGGCACCACTGCGGCCGGGAGGTCCTGTGGCTTCCACCACCGCCACTCCGCGCACCGGTCGGGCTCCAGCACTTCCGGGTCGCCGGTCCAGGAGCGGGCTTGGAGGACGAGCCCGATCCTGGCCGGAGCGAGGACATCACGCCAGAACGCGGCCGCCTCCTCGTCAGGCTCGGTGGGCTCGGCGACATGACGCCCGGTGCAGATCACCACGCTGTACCCGCGGACCTGGCCGCTGCGCCACAGGTAGGCGTTGCTGACCTCCCCGCGCCGGACAAGGAGACCCCGGCCGGTGTCGTCAGCGGCGAAGTCGTTGGCGCACATCGGGCAGTCGATGCCGCGGCGGTGCTCGGTGAAGCCCGCCGGCCAGGCGCCGGCCGATGCTGTCGCGGGACGAGGCTGCGCGTGGTCGGGCATCATGTCGCCTCTCCGGCCTCGGCGCGGTAGCCGGCGGCCTGGAGGGTGAACATGGCGGCGTACTCGCCGTCGAGGTCCATCAGCTCCTGGTGGGTGCCGGTCTCGATGATGCGGCCGCCGTCGAAGACGAAGATCCGGTCGCAGCTGACGACGCTTGCCAAGCGGTGGGAGATCAGCACGGTGATCTGATCGGGGCGTGGTGAGTCCCGCAGTACCGCCTCGTACACGGCGTGCTCGGCGCGGGGGTCCATGCTGGCGGTCGGTTCGTCCAGCAGCAGGACGGGAGCGTTCTTGTACAGACCGCGGGCGACGGCGATCTTCGCCCACTGGCCGGCGGACAGTTCCTGACCGCCGCGGAAGCGTTTGGACAGCAGCGCCTCCCACCGGCCCGGCAGCGCGGCGATGACCTGCTCGGCGCCGGAGGCCCGCGCGGCGTCCAGGGCCCGCTGAGGATCCGCCTTGGTGAGGGTGCCCCGGGAGACCGTCAGGTTGGCCAGCGCGCTGAACGGGAAACGGACCGGGTCCTGCAGTACGCAGCCCACCCGGGCCTGCAACGACCCCGCGTCCATGTCCAGCACGTTCACACCGTCCCAGCAGACCGTGCCCCCGTCCTGGGGTTCGTACAGACCTGCGAGCAGCCGTGCGCAGGTGGATTTGCCGGAGCCGTTGACGCCGACGAACGCCACCGTCTGACCGGCTTGCAGCGTCAGGGAGATGCCGTTGAGCGCGGGGGTGTCCTTGCCCGGGTAGGTGAAGGACACGTCATCCAGCGTGATGGTCTTCACCGTCTCGGGGGCCCGCAGTCCCCTGCGGCGCGGCTGGAGGTCACGGCAGCGTTCCTGGAAGGCCAGGAGGTCGTCCACCCACATGGCGTGCTCGTAGACCAGGTGGGCGACGTCGACGAGCCGGGTCAGCGAGGACTGGGCGGCCTGGATGGCAAGGACAGCGCCCGCGCCGGCGGCCAGGGGCAGCCAGCCTGCGATCAGCATGGCGCCGAGCGCCGTGTAGGTGATGCCGGTGCCGATCCCGCCGACGGCCCGGCCCGCCAGGGTCAGCCCGGCCGAGCTCACGCCCAGGCGGGTGTCCTCCTCGGCAATGCGTGTCGTCAGCCGGCGGTGCTCGGCCAGCAGCGCACCCTGGGCGGTGTCCGAGCGGAGTTCGGCGGCGGCGTCCCTCTCCAGCAGCAGCCAGGAGAAGACCCGCACCCTGCGCTGCAGGGTGTTCCACCGCTTGAAGGAGTGGAAGCGGGCCCGGGCGGTGCGTACGGCGGCCGCGCCGACCGGCAGCACGGACAGCAGGAGCAGCGGCAGCAGGGCGGGATGGAGGATGCCCAGCACACCGGCAGTGCCCACGAGCCCGAGCAGCGCCGCGGCCAGGGAGACGACCTGGCCGACGATCTGCCGGGCGTAGAACAGGCCGCGGTCGTTGGCCCGGTAGGCCTCGTCGTGCCAGTCCGCGTCGTCGACGACCTCCAGCCGCACATGGGCGGTCAGGGCGAGGAACTCGCACTCCAGCGCGGTGCGGATCTTCGGCGTCACCCGGGCCTGCGCGACAGCGACGCCCGCCTCGAGGAGCGCCCGGGCCGCGAGAAAGCCGACTACGAAAAGGAGTTGGGGAATGGCCGCCCGCACCCTGTCCGGAGTGGGTCCTTCCGCGAACAGCTCCCGCAGCACTGCCACCGAGGCCATGAGCCCGAACGCCGTCATCACGGCCGACGCCAGCTGCAGGACCACTACCGCGACGGTCGCGCTCCGGTCCGCGTTCCAGGCCAGCCGGCCGATCCGGCGCACGATCCGCGGCAGACGCGCGAGAATCTGTCCCACCGTGGCCTTGGAAGCGGCGCCGTCGTACACGGACCAGTACGCCTCCGCCAAGCCGTCGGTGATGTCACCGTCGTGCGGCCCAGCCGGTACGGCGGCGGGCGGCGGAGGAAGTTCCGCCCCGCGCGGGGCGGGCACCGACCCCGCGCGGGGGCTGCCTGCATCACTGCCGACGCTCATGCCTCCCACCTCGTATCCAGTCGTGCTGAGCGGCGTGCGCGGGGAGCGGACTGCTGTGGTCCGCAGGACTGGACGGCGAGCGAGGACCGCCGCAATTGTTCGAATCCGGGGCGATGGGCGGGAGTGGGCTCGGTGTTCATGGTGTTCTCCGTCTGTGCGGCCGGTTGGCACTGGTGCTCTAAGAACGCGCCGGATCCGGAGCCGTAACGGCCCCGGAAGGGTGAATGTCTCGAACGTGAATACGGGTCTGGTGTCTGAGGCAAGGGCCGTCTGCCTGGTCACTTTTGAACTCACACGTTCGAGTGGTTGGCGACGTGCGGCACCCGATCAGGGGCTTGCGCGGTCCCTCCGCAGATCCTGGACAGGAGCGGGGCGTGGTGTGCGGTGACTGATCATGTCCAGGCCCTGCTGGAAGACAACTGGGTTCTCTGGGAGGTTGATCCGTAGAAGTTGGCCGCCTGGATACAGCGCGTCTGCATGACCGTTGCGGCGGAAGCGTTCGCTCATGACGGCCAGGTGGTCGCGGATGCGGCGGTGGGTCTTCCCCGTGGGGAGCGCCGGCAGCCCTGCTCGGCGGACGCCTCCACCACGGTGAGGAGGGAGGCGTGGAAGAGCATGACGATCTCGCCGACGGGATCGCCGCTCAGGGCCATTCGCTCGACCGGCCCAGGGCCAGGTGCTGCAGCAGCGCCTTGTTCCTGGTGGCGGTGACTCCGGTGCGCCATGGGCCGGGGCGCTGCCGGGCTTCCGCGGTGCGGACGTCGGCGACGTCACCGGATCGGGAGCGCTTCGTGGGTGTTGGCTGCAACGGGGGGACCTCGTGCAGAGCCGGATGCCGGCCGCTCGGCGATCAGTACGCATGGCGGGAGATGTGCCGACGGCAGTCCTCGTAACGGATCTGCGTCGAGCACATCCATGCCGAACTGCGGCAGTGGCGGCCGCTTCAGCGTTGCACCGGTCGGCGCGAGGACTACGCCGAGACCCAGGGCGTGATCGCTTCACTGATCCCAGACCGCTCCGCCCGTCGGCCGACTCGCCGCAAGCCGAGCACCGAACTGGTTCTCGCTCAACAGACGGCCTACTGATCAACCACCAGCCGAACTGCCAGGCCAGCACGCCCCGACCTCGAGCGCGGACCGGGCCGTAATTCGGGGGTGGCCCCTTCTTGACCATGGTGAGAGCAGGATGCGGCGTCGCAGGAGGTCGAAGTTGGCGCGGCCGTACATCTGTCGCTTCAGCAGCTTGATCCTGGTGACGTTGCCTCCGACATCCGTTGGCAGCAGTTGGCCGACCCTCACGCCGGCACCAGGCAGTAGAAGGTCCGCGATCCGCACCCCAGCCGTCACGCCTGATGGCTGCCCACCCGACCACCCCCAGATTAGCGACAGGACCCGGAAGTTGAGTCAGAAGCCCGAGAGGGGGCAGCACCGGTTGTCAGCCATCGCCGTGTCGCTCGGTGGCAACCGCACGACGTCACCCAGGTCCTCTACCGCACGTGGTGGTACCAGTGTCGGTGTACCGCGGGTTCGACGCACAGCACAGCGGCGCCCGCGGTCGCGCCGACCAGTAGGGCGGGTCCGCCGCCGTTGAGGGCCGCGCCGAGGCAGGCGGCGGCAACGGCGAGGGGGCGCAGCAGGGTCAGAGGGCCGAGGCCGATCACCATCGCGAGGGTGCCGGCACGGAAGGGCAGGGTGAGGTAGGCGGCGAGCGAAAGCAGTACGGCGCTGGCGTAGACGGTGAGTGGGAGCAGGTAGCCGATGCCGCCGGCGGTCAGAGTGTTGTAGGTCCGTGCCGGGTCGCGTGCGGTCAGCAGCAGGAGGGCGGCGGTCAGCGTGGGGGCGAGCAGCAGGAGGGCCCCGACGGCCAGCCCACGCAGGGCGGCCCGGGCGGTGGCGCGTTGTCTGCGGATGCGGGCGTCGCTGCCGGCATAGGCGCGGAAGCCGCTGAACGCCGCGTCGACCAGGCCGAGGAGCACAAGCGGTATGGCGGGCGTCATCGGGTGGTCTCGGCAAGGTGCTCCGGGCCGACTATGCGGCGTGCGTCCCGCCCGAGGGCTCGGCGAAGAGGCGCCTCCAGTTGCGGGCGTACCCCGATGACCGGACGCAGTGTGGTGCAGAACGGGTTCGCCGTGCCGCGTGGCTCGTACAGCAGTGCGCGGATGCCGGGCACCGCGGCGGCGCGCAGCAGCGTCCCGTCGCTGTGCGCGCGCCGTGCGGAGACGACACCGTCGTGGCGGCCGAGCGGATTGCGCATTCGGGCACGATGGAAGATCCAGGCGCCGATGGGCGCGAGAGGGGTCGCGGCGATGTCGAAGTGGCAGAAGGCATACGCCGGCGAAGATGCCTGGGCCTGGAAGAACTCGGCCAGGGCGGGTCCACGGAAATGGTGCAGCACGCCGGTGGAGACGTAGACGGTCGCGGCCTCGGGCAGGTCGAAGGCATTTCCTCGGACGAAACGGCATGTGAGCCCCTCCGCCCGGGCGAGGCGGTCCGCCTCGCCGACCAGCGCGGCGTCGAGGTCGACCCCGACCAGCTCGACGTCCGTACCGAGGGCGTTGGTGGCCGCCAGCCAGCGGACCAGGTAACCCAGACCGCAACCGATGTCGACCAGAGGCACCGGTGTCGTCGAGGCCCGGGATGCACTCGACGTACTGATCAGGGTCAACAGCCGACACCGGGCGGAGCTGTCCACGGCCCCGGAACCGGTGGTGCAGTCGGCCTGGTGCTGTGATCTGCATCTCAGCCGGTTGCCCCTCACATCAATGTCAGAGATGAGGATGGCGACAGCGCCCGGAATCACCGGGCCGGTCGTACGAGAGGCGGCGGAAGATGGGGCAGGCGTGGGGTTTCGGCAGGTATGGCGGGCCCGAGGTGCAGGAGTTCTTCGATCGTCCCGATCCTGTCCCCGGTCGCGGCGAGGTGCTGATCCAGGTCGCCGTCGCCGGCGTGAATCCCCTCGACCACCTTCTGCGCTCGGGTCTGGTCGACGGGCTCGACGGCGGGCGTCCGTTTCCCCGCGTGCTGGGCATGGAGGCGGCCGGAACCGTTCTCGCCCTGGGCGAGGAGGTCAACGGGCTCGAGGTGGGTGAGGCGGTCTTCGGCTTCGCACTCACCGGTGGCGGCACCTACGCCGAGACGACGGTGCTGTCCGCGCCGAACACCGCGCGCATCCCGGAGGGTCTGTCCGCGACCGTGGCGGCAACGCTGCCGGTAGCCGGGACGACCGCGGTGGACGTGCTCGACCAGCTCGGCCTCCCGGCCGGTGCCACGGTCCTGGTCAACGGAGTCGGGGGCGGGGTCGGCCTCGCCGTCGCCCGGCTGGCCATCGGGCGCGAGCTGCGGGTGATCGGCACCGGGAGTACCGCCAAACGCGAGCACGCCGAGGCCCTCGGAGTGCGGTTCATCGACTACACCGCCGAGGACGTCGCCGCCGCGGCACGCGAGCTGGTTCCGGACGGCTTCGACGGGATCGTCGACCTGGCCGGAGGCACCTCGCTGCGGACGGTCGCTCCGCTGGCCCAGGATCCCCGCAACGTCATCGCTGTGGGCGATATGTCCGTGTCCGATCTCGGTGGGCGTTTCGTCGAGCGTCGCGTCGACCGCGAGAACCTGGAGCGGTCGGCCCGGCTGGCCCTCGACGGACTCCTCGCACCCGTGATCACCGCGGTCCATCCGCTCTCCGACGCACCGGCCGCCCTCGCCACCGTCGAGAACGGTCACACCTCGGGCAAGGTCGTCATCAAGGTGGCATGAGAAGTACCCGGCCGTCCGACGCTGTCGACCGTCCACTGCGGACCGACGAGAACCCGTGGTCAGCGCATCATCAACTGGGCACGTTCACCCGTACGGGGCTGAGCACGTTCAGGCGTACGCCGACAACGGGGAGGGCCCCATGTTCCCGCAGGTCGTCAGCCAGGCGATCCACGCGCCCTCACGGATCCGACCCGGGCGGCAGCGGTGTCGCGATGATGCTGTGGTCCAACTCGGGGACCGGCCACGGCATCATCGCGCGGGATGCATTATCAATGCCATGCCGAGTTCGGCGCGGGCGTCGAAGGGGCGCAACGGCAACGTCCTGCCTGCGCCGCTTTGTCCGGTCGCGCCGTCGCGCTTCCTCGGTCGGGTGGCGGGGGATCGGTTGTGTGCGGATGTGGCCGCCTGTGATGGCTTGCACGGCAGGTGATGTCCGCGCGGTGCCGAGCGCGGTGCGGGCTGCGCCGCAAGCTTGACGGTCTCTGGAGCGGGAAGTGTCAGCCCGCTCGCACCACCGCAGCCCACAGCACGTTCATCGAACTCGTGAGCCAACACCGTGAACGAGTTCCGTTTATGGGGAAGATCGCAAAGTAACAGTTCTTGAAGGCCTCATGAGTTTCAGAGCCCGAAAAACGACAGGCTGACCCATGAAGACCCCATGTCAACCGGGCCTTCACACGGGCCGGTTGCGCCCGTGCACGACCCTGCCGGCCTCGGCGACGAGGACCGGCACCCGCCTTCCTGGAGGACCGCATGGGCAATGGCGACGTCAGCACTGACGTAGCGCCCCAGGACAGCGGCCACAACCAGCCCCTCCAGACCCCGCTCGACCTGCCCCTCGACTTCGAGGCCTTCCACCAGGGGTTCTTCCACGACTTCGCCGAGATTCACCTCGGCAGCCGGCGCACCGCCGAACAGGTCGTCCACGAGGTGTTCCCGGAGATCCTGGGCAGCTGGGAGGAACTGCTGCAGCAGGGCGTCACGCATCGTGGTGTCGCTGGTGTCTTGATGACCCCAACGCCACGGTGACCGTACCCGGGGGGACGGGGCGGAGCCGCTCGCGGCACAGGTGCCGGATGCCGGAGAGCAATGGGCGGAAGACGCGGGAGCAGCGCTTCCACGCGACACGTACCGACCCGTCGGCCACCACGGGGCGCAGGTCTCCGGAGGCGGAACGGGCGTTGTCAGTGGCGCGGCGTAGCGTGTGATCAACGATCAACGATCAACGATCAACTGGCAACAGGCACCGGCCAGGACGACGCGACGGGGGCAGCCGACACATGGGCACGCGGGTGGAGAAAGACGGGTACACCGCGGAGATGACGGACGATCTGGAGATCGTCTACCGCAATCCTCAGAGGCGGAGGCTCAAGCAGTTGCCCGCCCAGCTGGAGGGCGCCCCCGGGATCCGGGCCCTGCACGAGGCGCGCACTCGCCTGCGCGGTCACCGCGAGGAGTGCCGCCGGCAGGCGGCGGAGTGGGCCCGCGCCCAAGTGGCCGTGCCGCGCGCGCTGGCCGACGCGGACCCGCTGTGGCGGGGGGCCCCGGGG
>NZ_NCTE01001298.1:40349-49249 GCF_002114215.1 Streptomyces sp. 13-12-16
CAACTGATCCCCTTCCGGGACCGGCTGATGCGCGGACAGGAATGGGAGCCGGACGACTGCTTCTCCACCGGCATACCGGACCCCTCCGACGGCACGCTGCCCTTCCCCGAGCGGGTCCTCGCCGCCCACCCCGGCTTCGAGGAGCTGGCGGCGGAGAAGATCCTCCTGCTGCGGGAGCGCACGCACGGGTGGACCTACGTCTCCAAGAAGGAGATCGACGCCGTCCTCCAGGGGCTGGACGAGACCGCTCCCGCGCTGCTGATCACCCTCCTCGACGAGGTGGCCGACCTCGCCCTGCGGGACGAGGACCGTCCGACGGCCGCCGCGTGGTTCGGGCGGGCCCGCACCGCCGAGCGGACCCAGGCCCGCAAGGTCGACAAGGAGTGGCTGCTGGGCCGCTACCTCGCCTACGCCGAGGCCGGCGCCCTCTCCGCCACCACCCTGAGGGCCTGGGCGCGCGAGCTCGCCGCCAAGAGCGCGGCGACCCCGGCGGACCTCCCGCGCTTCCGCGAGGTCGCGATCCGCCGCATGCAGGCGTCGTCCGAGATTCACCCGCAGCTCGCCCTCGACCTGCGCAAGCTCGCCAAGGCCGCTGGGGCGGACCCCGAGAGGGAACTCGCCACGCTGCTCGAGGAGATGCTCCGGACCGGTCACATCCCGCTGAACGACGAGAAGTTCTGGGCCGACTGCCTCAAGGGCACGGCCGTGGACCTGCTGGTCCAGCACGCTCCCGGGACGGCCCGCAAGATGCTGGACCAGCGCCCCCACCGCAGTCTCGCCGGCTCCGGCCTGTGGCTGCACCTGCTGGAGCGCACCGGCGCACTGGCGCTGCTCACCGGCGAGGCGCCGGGGCTGAAGCCGGGCGAGGCAGCCGCCTGGCTGACCGCGGGAATCGCCACGCGCAGGGACGGCAACGGCACCTGGCCCGTCATGTACGAGATCACCGAACGGATCGCCCCGAAACTGGCCGCTGACGGCGTGCCCGTGGAGATCCGCTACCAGCGGATCGGCAACAACAGGGACCATTACCACAAGACGCCCCTCGACCTGATCGACCTCCTGCTGGAGCACGGAGTACCGGTCTCCGACCCGCCGGAGCTCCTCGGCCCGTGCAAGCCGCACGACGTGGAGCTGAGCCGCCGGCCCGAGCTGAAACACCTCCAGGCCGACCCGCGCTTCGCCCGGGAGCTGCGTGCCCGGACGCGCGCCGACCTGGAGATGACCATCAGGGACCTGGGCACCAACAGCTGGTACCAGCCGCACCAGTCCAAGGGCTGGGACCGCATACCCCAGCTTTTCGACAACCGGCTCGGGCACGAGGAGATCCGGGCCTGGTTCGGCCGCGAGCGGGCGAAGCTGCGCACCGTGGCGGATTTCGACGACCTCGTCCTGCTGCTCGGCCGGCTGGTCCACGCGGGTGCGGCGCTCGACCTGCTGCCGAAGGACGCCGACGTGGCGGCGGAGTTCGCGGCGGTGGACGTCGTGCCGCTGCTGATGGCGAAGCTGCCCGACACCGTCGCCCGCCCGCAGGTCGAGGAGCTGCTGGGCCGTCTCGAACCCTGTTACGTGGGGCGGGACGGGGTCCAGCCCCCCAACCGCGGGCCGATCCAGGAGACGCTGCCGCAACTGGGCGACCCCACAAGGAGCGAGGCCGCATCCTCACTGGTCATGGCCGTCAACTGCCGTGCAGGACTGGAGAAGCTGACCCACCGCTTCACTCCCGTGGAAGACGGGGCGAAGCCGACCGCCGACAGGAGGCCGACGGATCCGGACGAGCGCGTCGGCCGTCTGATGATCCGGCTCGCGAAGGACGACACAGTCGTCTGGGACGGTGATCTCACCAAGCCCACGACGACCTTCGAACGCCTCCGCAGGGACGACGGGTTCCGCCACACCCACGCGTGTGCGGCCCCGCTCGCCCTGTGCGCCGTCTCCACCGGGCAGGCCGGCTGGCTGTCACCGGTCGGGGCACTGACCGCCTACGCGGCCCACCCCTTCGTCACCGACGAACCGGGCCGCTGGCGCATCGCACGGTGCGAGGTCCCCGAGTACCGCGGCGGCCGCGCCGTCGCGTTCGACGGAGAGGTGTTCCGCACGGCCACCTCCGTCGCCTACGTACTGGCATCCGGCGGCCGGGACCCCTGGCGGACCCTGTGGGAATACGCACCCGACGGCGTCTTCCCCGAGGACGGCCCGCTGGCGGCGGGAGGCGCGGAACTCACCGATGTCCACCTGCTGGAGCCGGTGCGTCCCGGCCACTGGTTCACGCGCTTCGCCGAGCTGTACCGCGAGCACGGCCACGCACCCGCCCGCCCGGAGCTCGCGACGGCCTTCGCCGAGCGGCTGGGGCTGACCCCGGCCGAGGCCACCGTGCTGCTGACCGCGCACGTCCCCTGCACGCCCCGCCGGTCGGGGCAGCGGCACAGCTACCGCCCCCGATACCGTTCTGCCGACCTGGAGGCATGGAAGATCCGGCGGAAGGACGCGGAACAGGCCGTCGCCGTGCTGACCGACATGCTCGGCCCCGACCGCGTCGCGACCCTCTACGACAGGCTCCTGCCCGACGACCCGGAGCAGCTGTGGACCACCGGCCCGGACGTGGACCGGGCCGCCGCGTGGTGGCTCGCGGAGCTGGGCAGCCCCCTGCCCGTGCCCACCGCGCTGCTGCCCCTCGCCGCCAAGGAGACACGGCCGCCCAAGGGCGAAGAGGCCCTTCCCCGGCAGCTGCTCCAGGGCACCCCGGGGCACTGGCCCCACCTGAGGCTGCCCGCCCTCCTCGCCCGCGTCGCCGCCGGCACCGACTGCCTGGCCCCCCATTCGGCCGACGGTCCGGAGGGCCCGCCACAGCCGTCGGCCCTGCCGAGGATCGCCGCCTGGATCGCCTACCGCACCCCGGCCGGCGACCCCCTGCGCCCCGTGGCCGGCGCGGCGATCTCCCGGCTGTGCGAGGAGCGGGCGGCGGGACCCGGCCCGCTCACGCTCTTCTCGCTGCAGAGCAATTACCTGATGGGACCCCCGCCGGCCACGGAGACGCTGACCGCCCACCCCGCGGTCACGGAGGTCGACGACCCGGTGTACGACGTGCGTCACCTCCGCGTCGACCCTGCCGCGCTCAAGGGCCCCGACGATCCACTGCTGGACGCGGTGGACGCCTACCTCGACTCCGTACTGCCCTCCCAGTGGCTGCCCAGCCCCTCCGGACTGCCCGCCGTCGCGGACCTGCGGCTGCTGCTGAGCGACGACTTCGCCGCGCTCGGGCGGCACCTGACCACCGGCACCGAGCGACCCGCGGGCTGGGAACAGCACCCCGAGCGGTCGGTGCCGCACCTGGTCGAGGAGTGCGCCAGGGCGTACGGCCTGAGCAGGGACGCCGCGTCGCTCCACCTCATGCTGCTGGCACTGCCCGACCCGACCGACCGCAACGTCAGGACGTGGACCGGATGGAAGCCCGGCCGCTTCAAGGAGGCGGAGGCCGAACTGGCCGCCTCGGGCCGGGTGCTGCGCGCCGTACGGCCGCGAGCGGGACGCTCCCTCTTCCTGCCCGGCGCCTGGCAGGACCGCAAGCCGCCCCGGCTCCCCGTCGAGGTGTCCAAACTGGGGCTGCTGCCGCTGGCCAGGGAACACCGCTCGACCTCCCATCTCGCCGCCGTCCCCTCCGCCCCGCTGTCCACGCTGTTCACCCGGGCGTGGGAAGGTGCGAGGACACGACGGGGGTGACCGTCGTACACCCGGGGCGCTTGCCCGCGCGAGCGGTCCGACCCCGCCGCCGGTTCTCGCACCGTTCCGTATTCAGTGGTGACACCGTCACGGGGACGGACCACGTATGCCGTACGCATCGCGTACGGGTTGCGTATGCAGTCCAGGGCGCCCGTGCTACGGAGTTTGGCCAGGAGCGCTTCGTGGAGCCGGGGCCACACGCCGGCCTCGGTCCACTCGGCCAGGTGCCGCCAGCACGTCATGCCCGAACCGAAGCCGAGCTCCTGCGGCAGGTGTTCCCAAGCCATCCCGGTGTGCAGCACGAACAGAACGCCCTGGAACACCAGCCGTCAGCGGCACGGTGAGCCGGGAGAGCTTCCGAGCTGGTGAGGGGGACGACTGTGTCCGTTCATCTGATCTCGATGTCGTCGGGGCCCGGATCGGAGCGCTCACCGTTGGGTGGCCCGCCATCACGCAAAGGCTGCACCGATGGCGTCGCCGATCTCGTTCAGCACGTCGCGCGAGACCTGGACGTCGCGGGTGAAGGACAGGAATGCGTGGGGCACTCCCTCGACCGGTCGGTGCGTCACCGGCACTCCAGCCTCGCGGAGAGCGTCCGCGTATCGGATGCCCTGGCCGCACAGTGGGTCGAGCTCGGCAGTGACGATGAACGTGGCCGGGAGCCCGGTGAGGTCTTCCGCGTGCAGCGGAGAGACGCGGGGGTCAGCGCCCTCGTCGGGGGTGTTCAGGTAGGCGCCCCAGAACCACTCGAGCCAAGGGCGCGTCAGCAGGGGGCCGCCAGCGTTGTCGTACATCGATGCGCTGTCGTCGAAACGGTCGGTTGCGGGATAGGCGAGGGCCTGGAAGGTGACGGTCGGTCCGCCGCGTCGCTTCGCTTCCTGCGCGGTGACGGCGGCGAGGTTGCCTCCCGCGCTCTCTCCGAACAGGGCGATGCGCTTCGGATCGGCGCCGAAGGTGCCGGCGTTCTGCTCGACCCACTGCAGCGCCGCGTAGGCGTCTTCGACGGCTCCCGGGAACCGGTGCTCTGGCGCCAGCCGGTAGTCGACGGAGACGAGGATGGTCTTGGACCGCGTCGCGACCACCCTGGCGAAGTGGTCCTGGCTGTCGAGGTCGCCGAACACCCAGCCGCCGCCGTGGAAGAACACCGTCACCGGGGCGGGCGAGCCCGTCGGGACCGTCTCGGGTGTGTAGATGCGGATCGGGACGTCATGGTCACCGTTGCGGAAGGTCGTGTCGCGAACCTCGCGAACCGGGACGACGTCACCGGCGAACGAGGCGAACGCAAGGCCGAGGGCGCGGTTCTCCGCCACGGTGAGGGTGTTGGCTGCGGGCGCGGGGGTCGCGGCCAAGTCGTCGAGCACGGTCTGGATCTGCGGGTTGAGAGCCATGAGCTGCACCTTTCACGGGTGCTTGAGCGATCTTGGAATGAGCACTCCAACCGTAGGTATCGCGAGATTGGAAAGTCAATTCCAATCTTTGGTAGGCTGGCTCCCATGCAGACGCGCAGTGTCGAGACCCGGGTCAAGGCGGCGAGTACCGAGGGTGGTCGTCGCACGCGGGGCCGCATCCTGCACGCCGCTGCCGAGCTGATGTTCAAGCAGGGCGTCGCCGGCACGAGCATCCCCGACGTGCAACGCCGAGCTCAGGTGAGTGCCTCGCAGATCTATCACTACTTCGGGGACAAGAAGGGCCTCACGGCGGCGGTGATCGAGTACCAGAGCACCGTGAAGCTCGAACAGCAGCGGCCCCTGCTCGACAACCTCGACAGTATCGACGCGTTGCGTGAATGGTGCGAACGCGCCGCCGTCCGCCTGGACGCGGTGCACTGCGCCGGAGGGTGCGAGATCGGCTCGCTCGCGAGCGAGCTGTCGGACATCGACCCCTCAGCTCGCCTCGGTCTGGCCACGGGATTCGCTGCGTGGCAGGCGGCAATCGAATCCGGGCTCGCTCACATGCGCGAGCGCGGCGACCTCGGAGCTGACGAGGACGTTTCGGCGCTTGCGGTCACGCTGCTGGCCGCGATACAAGGCGGCATGCTCCTGTCACAGGTGAGCCAGGACGCCACCCCGTACCGCAGGGCGGTCAACGTGGTCATCGACCACATCGCAGACCGCGTCGCGGCGGCTCAAGCTTCGCGGTCCACCGATCGCTGAACACGGGCGGTCCCCCGGCGGCTGCTCCTGCACCGAGTGTCGCCGAGGGCTCTCCATGCCGCCCGGCCGACGAATCCCGCCTTGACAATGGTGCCGCCTCGGGTCGGCACCCTGCGGATGTCACGGGTTCCGGGTCACGGTGGCGCAGACCCGGTCGAGGCGTCGTGCGGCCGGGTCCTGCCGGGACATCGACCAGGAGCAGAGGGCCGTCTCCAAGCCGTCGAGCCCGTGCCCCCACTGGGCGAGGCACACCCAGTCCTCGGGACGTACGTCCGTATCGGGTGCGGGCAGTGCGCCTCGGGCCACCGACCGCGCCTCGGCCGCGATCGACTGGCGGCTGTTCCTGCCCGCCTCCTGGGACCCGGCCTCTCCGCGGGCGGATGCGGACAAGGCCGCCCGCCGTACTCGCTGCGGCAGTCCCCGCCCGGGTGGGGCATGTGGAGAAGTGGCAGCCGGCTCCGGACATGATCGACGAGACCCTCTCGTGGGGCATCGACATCCCGCTGGTCGTTGCGGACGCCGGTTGTGGCGATGCCGCCGCCTTCCGCCTCGGCCTGGAGGAACGAGGCCTGCCCTGTGCGGTCGGTATCTCCGGCCGCCACACCGCGCATCCGGCCGAGGCCCAGCCCGTCCAGACGGCCTGTGCAGACACCGGCCGGCCGCTGAAAATGCAGTATCCCGAGCCCGCCCAGACCATGAAGGACCTGGTCATCGCGGCCGGGAAGGCCGCCGCACGGCCGCTGTCCTGGCGGGAGGGATCCCGGCCGGGCAAGGGCCGCAGTGGCGTCAAGCGCATGTACTCGCGGTTCGCCACCCTCAGGCTCCGTCCCGCCGGACGCGGCGTCCGCAAGGCCGTCGACGATCCGGAACTGCCCGAACGGTGGCTGCTGGCCGAACGGCCGGCCGGTGAGAGCGAGCCGGTGCAGTTCCGGCTCTCCAGCCTGCCTTCCGGGATGCCGCTGGCGACGGTGGTGCGGCTGGCCAAGCTCCGCTGGAGCAGCGAGCACGACTACCGCGAGATGAAACAAGCCCTGGGCCTGGCCCACTTCGAGGGCCGTACCTGGGGCGGCTGGCACCACCACGGCACCCTCGTCTCCGTCGCCCGCGCCTTCTGCACCCTGCAACGACTGGCCCACGACCCAAAAGATCCAGCGCAGGCCTGAGCCTCTACCAGGTCGTCCGCGAACCACAGACACTCCTCGTCACCTGGACCGGCGCCTGCCCACCTGCCACCGAGACATACCCACACCCATACGAACCTGGCCAAGCCCTACTAGCAGCGCGTAGTTGGTCGGTGAGGCGTTGCATGTTCGGCACGATGCCGCGGCAACAGGGATTGGCGTCGCCGAAGAACGGCACTATGTCGACCACCACGGGGGGCGGTGCGGACGGGTTGGAGACTGCTGTAGATGAACCGGTGCCTACGGCGCTGCTCTTGACGCTGGTACTCCTGGTACTGGCTGTGCCGGGCATGTGTGAGGGCCTGGCGCTCGCGCACGGCGGGGCTTCTGTCAGTCGTGGTCCGGGTGGAGTTTGCGGTTGGTGCCGGATCTGCCGATGTCCAGGTCCAGGAACGAGGTCAGCGGGGTGCCGCTGTTCCAGAAGCCGAGCAGGTTGACGTCGATGAGTACCAGTTGGTGCTTGGCGGCGAAGTCGCGGGCCGGTTTCGTGAAGACGCACGAGGCCACGAAGACGGGAACGTCGGCGCCGTGTTCGGCGCGGGCGGTGCCGTTGAACGTCTGGATGTCGCGGCTGCCGACCGTGCGGTGCTTGGCGTAGCGCTTGCACTGGATGACGATCCGGCGGCCGTCGGGCAGGAGGCCGGTGACGTCGGCTCCGAGGTCGCCGGAGCCACCGACTCGTCTCACGTCGGTGCATCCGTCCCGGCGGCACAGATCGGCGACGTACTCCTCGAACTGGCGGTCGTCCATTGCCCAGACCGTGTCCAGGGCCCGGCGGGCCCGGCGGCGCGCGTCCTCGGCCAGTCGGGCTTTCTCCGCTTGGGCCTCGCGTTGTCCGGCGTGCACGAGTCTGGTGACGATGGTCCCGATGACGGCGACGGCTAGCGCAACAAGCAGCACTGTTCCCATGGAGTCGTCCTCCCCCTTCTGTGGATCCGCTGGCTTGTTGCTCCCCATCCGTTGGGCTGCCCATCCAACGCGGCTAGGACTTGTCCAAGTGTTCTCCGAGGGAAGCGGCGCCCTGCACCCGTGAATCTCGTTATCGAAGGTCCTACCGATGAGGTAGAAGGGCGGCATGGATACCGCCGTACTTGAGCAGTTGCTGAACGAGACCTTCGATCACGCCGTCGTGCACCACGGATACACCAACCACATGCGCGACTACGAGGTCATCGTCTACGCAACGGCTGATCCCCGTACCGGCACCACGCCGTCCCACCTGCGGTTTCTCTTCCGGTACTGCGTCGAGGCCCGATGTGAGACGTCAGTGTCGGCGGAGACCTGGCGGGTCTCCCTGGACGACCGGCTCATCGATCACGAAACCGGTGTTGACCTCGACGGATATGTCTGGGGTGTGAAGTGGCACGCCCTGTACCCGGGAGCCAAACTCCTTCCTGAGTCCGAGGCGACCCGCCGCTGGTCGAAGGCCCTCGGGGTCGACTTTCACGAGGTGCGCATTGAAACCAACGCACATGACGTGACCTTGCTCTTCTCGGATCTCCAGGTGAGCGAGGTCCCGGTCGGATACGCACCCTTCGTCATGGAGTAGACGTCAGAGCTCGTGTGATCTTGCGACTGTCGTCTGCCCAGGTCGTTCTTCCTGCAGGAGTGTCTGGGTGGGCAGGGCGCCGTCCCACCTGTTGCGGCCGCCGCCCGCCTCCTGCGCCGCGGCCAGGGACTGCTTGCCCGCGGGCCGCACGGTCAGCACCGCGAACCGTGAGGTCATCGTGCCCTTGCTGCCCTTGCTGCCCTTGCGCCAGGTCACCTAGGTGAACCGGCCGGCACCGGCCTCGAGCGCGAGGGCGGAGACGGCTCGTGGCGGGGCGCGGGAGCGAGGCAGCGTCGGCGG
>NZ_NCTE01001298.1:49440-67471 GCF_002114215.1 Streptomyces sp. 13-12-16
CTCCTCGAGACTGATCCGGAAGGGGGTGCTGACGCCGTAGCCGACATCGGCGACCACGACCGGCGCCTTTAACTGCCAGTCGGTGAGCGTGTCGAGCAGGCCGAGCGCGAGGCGCCATTTCTCCTGGTGGACGTCGTCGGGGACTCCCGCCCTGCGGCACCGGTCCGGCTCGTCCGTCCACTCGCGCGGCAGACACAACTGCCAGTTCAACGGGCATGGAACGGTGTCGGTGACGGCGTGGACGCTGACCGCGATCTGGCGGTTCGCCCGGTTGCCGACGGCTCCGCAGTACTGGCGTGCAACGCCGACCGACGCTCTGCCGCACTTGGGGAACGACACGCCGTCGATCACCCACACCTCGGGCGTGATCACCTCAGTGAGCCGCTCGGCGATCTGCCGTCTGACCGGCAGCGGATCCCGCGGTGACTGGTTCACGAACTGCTGCAGGGTCTGCATGTTCCCGCCCGGAAGACGCTTGGCCATCGGCTGAACCGACTTTCGCCGGCCGTCCAGCATCAGTCCCCGCAGATAACACACACCCCGCCACGGCAGCGCCCCGAACACATCGGCAACGAACTCCGCCGACTCACCCCGAAGCTGTTCCACCTCCCTCAGATCCACCCTGAAAGACTGCCCACCACCAACCGGGAACACTCAACGTGACGAAGCACTACTGGCCGCGCTGCGCGACCTGATCGGCCGACAGGGTTGGTTGCCTCTGCGCTGCGCGCTCTAACGGCTACCGGTTCACTTTCCGACCCTTCGAGGTGCAGGAGTACGAGGTCCGCGCGGCCCGCCGGAAACTCACCGAGATCCGCTGTCCGATTACGGGGACGGTCGGGCCACACGCCGCGGGGGGCGGCGCGGTCGTGCAGCCCTTGTCCGTCTTCGGCCCGCCAGCGGCGTACCTGCTCGTGGGCGGTGCCGCGGTGCCCATCTCGGCGGCGACGTGCGCGATCGAACAGCCTGCGCGAACATGCTCGATGAGAAGCTGCCTGCCGTGCATGGTCAGCCGGGCATTGTGGTGTGACACGAAGTCCTCCAATGCGGTGCAGTCCTATACAGCTCCGACACACCGGAGGTCTCCGCCGTGATCAAACCCATTCGGCTTCAACGACGCTCGTGAACAACCCACCGAGGTGGCTGCCGGGTGGCTGCCGGGCCGTCTACTGGGCGCTGGCCGCCGGGCGTACCACGATCTCGTTGACGTCCACGTCGGCGGGCTGGGAGACGGCGAAGGCGATGGCGTCGGCGATCGCGGAGGCCGGGACGGCCACCGAGCGGTAGGTCTTCATGTCTTCGCGCGCCCGCGGGTCGGAGATGGAGTCGGCGAGTTCGGACTCGGTGACGCCCGGGGAGACCACGGTGACGCGGATGTCCCCGGGCGACTCCTGGCGCAGTCCCTCGGACAGGGCGCGGACGGCGAACTTGGTGGCGCAGTAGACGGCGGCGGTCGGCACCACCTCGAACGCGCCGACCGAGGCGATGTTCACGACGTGACCGCCGCCCTGTTCCCGCATGACCGGCAGGGCGGCCGCGATGCCGTGGAGCACGCCGCGGACGTTCACGTCGATCATGCGGTCCCACTCGTCCACCTTCAGTTCCGACAGGGGCGAGAGGGGCATCACTCCGGCGTTGTTGACGATCACGTCCACGCGTCCCCAGCGTTCGACCGCGGCCGACACGAAGGCCTGTACGTCGGCGGCGTCGGTGACGTCGAGCCGCCGGAAACCGGCGCTTCCCCCGTCGGCGGTGATCCGCCCGGTCAGCTTCTCCAGGCGCTCGGTGCGGCGCGCGCCCAGGAACACCCGGTGGCCGTCGGCGGCCAGGCGCAGCGCCGTAGCCTCACCGATCCCACTGCTGGCGCCGGTCACCAGGACGACCTTGGTGGTCTGCGTCATGACGATGTCCTTCCCATACATGGATGCTTCCGCAACTGACTGCGGAACCGAGTCTGTGCGCAGCGGCGGGCACGGACCAGGACGGTTCCTGCCTGGGTGCGCCACACCCAGGCAGCGCGTCGGACGGCCGCCTAGCCTGTACCGCATGGACGAGAACCACCTGGGAGCCTTCCTGCGCGCCCGCCGGGCCGGCCTCACGCCGCGGGACGTGGACATGGTCAGCCACGGGACGCGCAGGGTCGCCGGACTGCGCCGTGAGGAGGTCGCGGTCCTCGCCGGGGTGAACGCCGACTACTACACCCGCCTGGAACAGGGCCGCGAACGCAACCCCTCACCCCAGGTGCTGGACGCCCTCGCCCGCGCCCTGCGCCTGGACGGCGATGCGCGCACGCACCTGTTCCGCCTGGCCGGCAGTGCACCCGGGGCGCAACGCTCCGTCCACACGGCCGCCGGGGTGAGTCCGGCGCTGCGCCAGTTGATGGACGGCTACCCTCACACCCCGGCGTTCGTCCTGGGCCGCACCCTGGACATCCTCGCCACCAACGCCCTGGCCGACGCGCTCTTCACCCCGTTCGCCCCGGCGGACAACCTGGCCCGCATGATCTTCCTCAACCCCGCGGGCCGACACTTCTACGCAGACTGGGAGCGGGCCGCCCAGGCCGCCGTCGCCAACCTGCGCGAAGGCGCCGGTCTCGACCCGGACAGCCCCGAACTGCGTCGGCTGGTCGCCGAACTCACCCAGCACAGCGCGGAGTTCGACCGACTGTGGAATGCCCACCACGTGCGCGGCAAGAGCCGGGACGCCAAGAACCTGCACCACCCCGAGGTCGGCCCCCTCGACCTCACCTACCAGGCCTTCGACGTGCGCGACGCCCCCGGCCAGCAACTCGTCATCTACCACGCCGAACCAGGCAGCCCGAGCGCCCGAGCCCTCGGCCTCCTCGGCTCCCTGCACGCCACCCAGCGCCGCACCGGGACCGAGCCGCGGGGCTACTGGTAGTTCGTTCGTCGGTCGCCGGCGGCGTTCGCCCGGACCTGGGTCTGCTGCAGGGCGCCAATGAACGCGCCGTCGATCGCGTAGTGGCGGAAGCGGGTGTGCGCGGTCTGCCAAAACCCGTAGCGTTCTGGCAGGTCACGCCGAGAAATCCCGGTACGGATCTTGTAGACCATCCCATTGATGACCTGCCGGTCCTCCACGCGAGGCCGCCCCGTCGCGGCCCGAGGTATCAGCGGAGCGAGTAACTCCTCCTTCGGGTAGCTGAGTTCATAACGGCGTACCACGACACCATGATTCACCACCCAGATGATCCTTGAAGACGGACCCTGGTCGGTGCCGGCAGCCGTAGGCGGGAACGGGAGCGCGGCCTTCCGCTGCGGAAGCCGGTCGTCACCGCCCGTGATCTGCTGAGGTGGTACGGACCCGACACGGGATGTCAGGGGGGCCAGAGGTCCTGCGGCGCATCGCGGAACCAGGTCCTTGCCCCGATGGCTAGTAGTGCTTCGTCAGGTTCTGGCTCTGGCTCTGCTGCTGGTGAGGGGTCGGCCGCAGGTGGTGCAGGTACCGGTCCAGCACGTCAGCAGGTTCTGGAGGACGTCGAGGACCTGGTGGAGGGTCAGGCCGGCATCCGGGCTTCTGGGGCGAGCCGCCGAAGGGTGAGGAATGCCTGGGCGGCGGTGACGAGGGTGACGTGGTGGTGCCGGCCGCGCCAAGTGCGGCCCTCGAAGTGGTCCAGTGTGACCCTGGCGACGGCCGGCGTGGTGACGATGCGGTGAGGCGACTTCCACTCCTCGAGCGACGCACTGCAGGTCGCCTGGATCGGCATGGCCGCATTCGCCGTCTACGGGGTCGCGCTGATCGTCGCTGCCCGCTCGTACTGGCTCCGGACCCGTTCCACCCACCGGACCCACGTCAACGCGGAGTGAGCGTTCGCGGCCAGTTGACTCCCGACCGACCGGCCCCCCACGGGAGTTGCACCAGTTTGCGGAATTACCAGCGCTTTTCACCGGAAGTATTCCGATGTGGCTCTGTCAAGGGACCCGTGCCTTCCGAACTTTCCGGCATAACCCTCCATGAAACGGAGTGCGGCCCGATCCCATCGACAGCTGACTTCACTACTGCCGAATAGAACCGGCGGCGCTTCGGGGATGCCGTTGGGGTAGAGCTCGCGCAGTTCCTTGTCCTGCTGCGGTCTCTCGGTTTTGGGACAGCGGGGTGGGAGACAGCGGGTTTGAGGGTGTTGTTGCTGGCCGGTGGCGGTTTGCTGATGGTTTCAGAATGAGGTTCGTAGGCGGCGGAGACAGCTGAGGCTGCCAGCTGTTTCGAGCGGACCGTGGACGCCTGGGGCCTAGTCTTCTGAGTCAGGAATTCTGTTCAGATAGCTGGCGAGGCGCTCGAGGATCTCGTCCGCGGTCTTGGTCTGGACGTAGGGCTTGGGGTCGGTGTTCCACGCGGCGATCCAGGCACGGATGTCCTTCTCCAGTGCCTGGACGCTCTTGTGGACCCCGTGTCGTATCTGCTTGTTCGTCAGCTCGGCGAATCAGTGTTCCACCAGGTTGAGCCAGGACGATCCGGTGGGCGTGAAGTGCAGGTGGAAGCGGGGGTGGGCGACGGAACCAACGACCTTCTCCAGGTGGTGCTGCCTGACCATGCCGTCGCAGTGCCTTGAGTGCAGGCAGTGCAGGAGCTGTTGTTGGCGCGACGAAAGCGACGCCACCCTGGCAGTTGGCGGCTCGTCGTTGTAGAGGCGCCCGGGGATCAAAACCTGCTGGCCCTCGGCGGCGACCGAGAACGAGGTGTGCGGCTGGAGCCGAGAATCAGGCATCACCGCCAGGACTGCCTCGGCATCGCTTGCAAGCTCGGCTGGGAACGCCGTGGTCAACGGATTGCTGCGGCCGGAAAGTGGCTGCACGAGCCGAGCACGGGCGGATGCCTCGGCCAGGTGGCTGGCATGGATCCCCGCCGGCCCAGCCCCCTCCACACCGAGCCATCGCCGAGGCGGCGCACACCGCCGGCGAGCGGGAGCGGCCGGCCAGCGCCGCCATTCCGATCCTGCCCGAGGACCGCAGCCGCGCCCACAGGCATCCAACGTCTACGCAAACGAGGCATGCGTGTTCCGTGATCACGTTGTCGGTGCCTGATGCGAGGATCCGGACGACCGTGCGCAAGGAGATCATCATGGGCACCTGGGACACCGGCCCCTTCGACAACGACACAGCCGCGGACTTCGCCGACGCTCTCGATGACGCCGAGCCCGAGGCACGCGAAGCACTGATCCGGGGCGTCCTCATCCGGACGATCGACACCACCGGCTACCTCGCGGAAGCGGAAGAGGCGGTGGCCGCCGCAGCACTCATCGCGGCGCAATGCCCCGGAGGTGAACCCGTCGACACGCCCTACGGCCCAGAAGCACCCATGCCCATGTTTCCTTCCGGCCTTCGGGCGCTCGCCGACGAAGCCCTCGCCCGCATCGCCGGCGACGAGGCCGGGCCGGCCGCGAACTGGGTCGACCCCCAGGACTGGAAGCAGTGGCGGGCCACACTCACGCGCCTTCGCGCAGTGCTTGTTCCGCCGCCCCCTTCCCTCGCTCTCTTCGACGTCCGGCCATAACGGAGCGTCACTCTGCGCGAGGGCTGGGCCAGAGCCCGTTCTCATGAACAAAGCCCTCCTTGGGGGCAGTACCTGTGGTGCGCTTCTGCCGGCCGGTGCGCTGTTGCGGTGGGCGAGCGGGCCGGGCATCCGCTGCTTGCCGTTTTCACCGCCTGGCTGAGGACCCCGGTCGCCGAACCGGACGACCATGCCATCGGCAGGTCCCGCGGCGGGCCAGCCGCGTCCCAACGTAAGGGTCATGAACGCTCCCGTGCACGTGAAGAGCTGCAAGAACGGCAGTGCGACCACCCACGCTGGCTTCCGGAGCACACCGACCGTCACATCGATTACAGCCAGGACGACGATCAAGGCGACAACGAAAAGGCGCCTCGACGGCTTCCGGGGATGCCCCGCAGCGGTCTCGTCGGCTGTATCCGGCACCGGCGGAACCAGCCCGCCCACCGGCTCGGGTGTGCCGCCGAACGGACCGGCATGTCCGCCGGAGGACCGGTTCGACTCGTCCGGCGGACTGGCGGCGGAACGCCCCTTCCATCCGCTGGGAAAGGCAGATTATGTGCTGATTTGCCGCTGGTGATTGCGGATGCTCTCTGCTGAGATCAGTCTGCCCGAAGCCGTCGCGACCGCCGCGCTCGCTGCGTGGGCCCGGCCCGGCGACAACCACCAGGCCCCTTCCTCCTGCCCGTGCCGGCTCCCCGGACCCGGGCAGACCGCGACGCCGAACCCCAGCGGCGAGCCCATGCCGCCTGCCCTCGCAGCCCCCACGTCCCCGGCCGCAGAACCCCGCACCGCCGCGTGACCTTCTGCCGTGCGGGCGCTGCTGAACGAGACCTTCGCGGTCCGGGCCGCCGGGTTCGCAGAGTGTGCACGCCGATGACGGCCAGGACGATGGCGAGGGCGACCAGCACAAAGCCCAGCACAAGGAACGTGAACAATTCCCTTTCTCCTGCTTCTGGCTGTCACGCCGCACCGCTATCCAACCCGACCGCCACGCCGGATCGGAAGGGGGATGGCTGGGGCCGTGGGCTGTTTACTGCTGTGGGGCGCTCACCAGCGCTTCGGGCAGGTAGGGGGAGCGGATGTCCAGCTGCCAGCCGTGGGCGAGACGGGCCAGGGCGGCCAGCGTGGCGGTCCCCACCGGCAGCAGGCTCCGGACGGCCGGGTCGGCGCCGACGCTTTCGCGGTGTGCCACGAGCCGTTTCTGAAGCGCCTGTTCGAACGCGGTCTTGTCGTCGTCGAGCAGGACGCGCAACAGCCGCTGGTCCGGCGTCGGCGTCCCGGCCGCATCGAGCTGCTCGGCCGCACGCGCCCGCTCGGCGGCGTCCGGCTTGCCCAGCGGCACCGGACCAGGAAGCGCACCGGGGTACTGCCCCTGGACGACGGTCAGGTAGCCGCACAGCGCGTCCATCTCGGCGAGGTCGGCCGCAGTGGACACCGACTCCCGCTTCGAGTACGGAACGCCGTCACGGATGGCGGGCGCGTAGTCCTCGCGCAGCAGCGGGCCGATCACCCGGTCCCGCTCCCATATCAGCCCGCTGATGACCGACCACGCGAACGCGTCGGTCCACATCCGGGCCGTGGTCTGCGGGAGGGCCGGCTCCCACCTCTCCTCGTAGTGCAGTTCCTCGCTGCTGAGCGTTTCCTCCACGAGCGGGAGAGGGACGCAGAAGTCACCGTCGGGGAAGCACGCCAGGCTCAGCACGCCCATGGCGCACTCGGCAGCAGTGACCAGGACAGTGCGTGAGCCGGGCGTATCCAGAGCCGGGTCGGACACGGTGCACGCGGCAAGATGGTCGGACAGTTCCTCCCCGAGTTCCCTGAGCCCGCGCCGCAACGGCATGTCGCCGTAGCGCATGTCGTGCCACCGGCCGAAGGCCCGACTCGACATGCCCTCAAGAGCCTGCTCGATCCGCTGTTCCGCCACTGCGTGACGCGTCACTTCCTTGATCGTCATGCCTGCCATCCTCGCAGCGCCCACTGACAACGCGATTCCGTCCCTCCACCCGGCCACGGCGGCTTACGAACACACCACTCCCGTGCTGAGCGCAATGTCAGCGGTAGCCGCCGTCGCCTCAGGTCTTGCGGACGGTGGGACGCTCCGCGACGACGTGTTCGACGAGGGCCTGGCCGGCATTGACGGCGCGATCCGGTCCCGCATCACATCAGTGATCGCTACTCGGATTGGCGTACCGATCAACTGATCAGCTCACCAAGAGCGGGTGTCAGACCAGGGTGTCGGTGGAGCCGAGGGCTTTCGTGAAGTCGAGGACGCCGGCGCCCGGATTGTTGACTTCGTTGGCCTGGTTGGAGTTGCCGTTGTTGTCCCCGTGGCTGTTGACCGTGCCCGAGTTTCCGGCGTTGTTGCCCTGGATGTCCGAGAGCGCCTTGACGAGTGGAAGGTCCGCAAGGAAGTCGCTGTCGGCGGACGCGGGCGCGACGCTGATGAGGGTCGCGGCGGCTGTGAGGGCCATGGTGGCGAAGACGCGATCGAGATTCATGGTCATACTCAGCAAACGACCAAGCGGAGGCGCTGGACACGCGCGCGGCACAGTCCCTGTACGCACTCTCTGAGTGTCGGCTTCATCGGGGTCTGTTGGCAGGTCAGCGGCGGGCACCGCCGGGCCACAGCACGCGCACCGGTGTGCCCTGCCGGTGGGCGTAGGTGACGACGTCGGCGGTGCCGCCGTAGCCGCGGGCGGGGTGGCCGTCCCACACGGCGAGCAGTTCGTCGGCGAGGCCGACGAGGATTTCGCTGCCTGCCATGTGGGCGTGTGAGGTGGAGGCGGTCATGCCGGTTGCGTGGACATCGGTGGCCTGGCCGAGCAGTCGGTCGTAGGTGGGGTGGTGCCAGTGGGGGAGGCTGTCGCGGTACTCGGTGGCGGGGACGACGGCTTCGATGCGGCCGCCGTGGTCGAGGACCGCTTCGGCGAACCAGGAGTCGGGGCCGTCCGCGATGCAGGAGACACCCACCAGCTCGCCCGGGTCGTACTCCCTGACCGCCTCGAGCAGCAGTGCGCGTACGCGCTTTTCGACCTCTTGGCTCAGTCCGCGGTGCCCGGTGATCCCTACCCGCATGCCGTCGTCTCTCCTTCAGAGGTGGACGCCGTGGAGGCGTTCGTCGAAGTCCCGCACCACTCGGGGCGGGGATGAGAGTGCCAGGGATCGGCGTACCGCGCGAGCCCGCTCCACGATCCGCCCGGACCGGTACTGCAGGCCTGCTTCGAGTGCCCGTATGGCGAGGGCGAATGCGCCCTCGACGCGTCCGGCCGCCAGGTGCCCGGCGGCGATGCCCAAAAGGAGCAGGGCCCGTTGCTTGGCGTGGCCGGTGGCTGATGGCCAGGGCTTCGGCGTCGCCGTCGAGTACCCAGCCGGGCTGGCCGAGCCAGGCGCCGCAGGTGACGCGGTGCGCGGCGGCCTTCTCGACGGTGAAGGAGAACACCCACGGCCACGGCGGCAGCTCCTCCTGCCCGGGCAGGACCTCGGCCGCCGCGCGGGAGCGGGTGAGCGCCTTGTCCGCTGATCGCCGGTCGCCTGCGGCCGCGTGGCCGAGCGCCTCGATACCGGACAGCCCGACGAGATCGGGCGTGATGTCCAGGTGCGCGGCGGCCGCCGCCAGGACGCTGGTCTGGTAGGTTCCCGTGCCGCGTTTTTCCAGGCGGGAGACGGCCGGCTGCGACAGGCCCAGCGCCTGTCCCAGCTGGGTCCGGGTCATGCGCCGGTCCTTACGGACCAGCTCGATGACCCTGCCGTAGGCCCCTGTGGGACGCTGCCCGCACTTCCGCCTCGTGCCGCACGGTGCACCCTCCACGCTACGAGTCCTCGCGGCCCGCGCCGCTCACGCGTATGCGCTTAACGGATACGCGTATGCGGGGGCCGCATGGGTGATGGTCGCACAGCTGTCAGTGATCGTTGGCTGGGTGTCAGCGGCATACGCTCCGACCTCGATGGGAGCTGCTGCCGCCGCCCGGGGCGTCTTCGTTTCCCCCGTCGAAGACGCCCCGGACCGCCCGGTCCGCGACCACCACGAGGCCCCCGATGACCACGACGGGCATGCTGCACGAAAAGCACCGGCTCATCGGCCGCCCGGTGCGCGACACGGCATCCGGGCGGACCGGCATCCCGCAGGCCATCGCTCCCGACGTCGGCACGGACACACCCGTCGCCTGGCTGCGGCCCTCGGGTGGCGGTATCGAGTTGGACGACGCCGGTTGGGGCGATCGATCCGGTTACAGTGCCCACGCCGGGCCGGGCATCCCCTCACGGGCGCTGACGGCCGGACGCTGGAGAAGGGCGAGCGGTGGTTCGACGGGGGGCGCACCCGCACGTGCGGTATGAGGTGTTCGACTGCAAGCTGTGCCCGGGCAAGGGAACGGCCACGGAGATCGCAGGCGTGGGCGAGCGGATGGCACGGTGGCGGGTGTGCCGCTCGTGCGACTTCTGGCTGACCTGCGTGGGCTACCGGATGCTCGGCGACCAGGACCCCGACGGCCGGCGCGTACTGCGCGTCGACGGACGCCACTACATGACCTGGACCGACGAACAGGGCCGCCCGCCCGAGACCGGACACACCAGCCGCGCCGACCGCCCGTACCACCTGCTCGAGGACGAGATCGTACGGAACGCGCGCCGGCTGTGGCTGATGGGATCGATCCCGGACAGATTCCGCGAACAACTGCCGGACAACGCTGCCTTCCTCACGCCCCGGTAACCATCGGCAGGGTCGGTTTCACGTCGAATGAGCCGGGCCTGAAACTCGTACCGTGCGCCTGACGGGCCAGACGAAGCACGCCATCGGCCCCCAACCGGCTGCCCGCAGCGAGGATCGGTGCGGACCACCTCGGGCGCTGGATGCGGTGGGGGAGGAGGGGACGCCTCCTGAGGCGGACAGGCCAGGAGCCTCCAAGCACACCTGCGGATATGGCACCGTGCCCTTCGGGCCCGACCCGCCACCCCCGCCGCGGTGGCCGGCCGGACCTTCAGACATAGGGCCGGGTCGCCGCGCTCTTCGACGGCGGCAACGACCGGAGCCGCCATCCCCGCCGTCCCGGCCGCACGATGGACTCGGTCTTCGAGCACATGACATCGACGGCGTTCCCGGAGGTCGTGGGCCTCACGGGCGCACCCGGCGCAGGACCTTCGTGAGCGGCCCCCGCACGTGTGCCGGGACGCGGACCAGCTCCCACAGTCCCGCCCGCCGTGGAACCGCGTCGAGACGGTGGTAGAACTCGCCGATGTCAAGCGCCAGCTGGCGGCCGGCGGTCCAGTACGGGATGACCTCGAGTGAGGGCGTCCCGAGCCGGGCGGCCTGCCCGCCCAGGGGCCGGCTTTCCACGTTCCCCCGCAGCGCGACGCTGCGGCCGATACCGAGCACTTGGAAGTACGCGGACACGTCGTGGACGCCACGGTCCAGGGGACCGCCGCCGGCCGCGGTGAGCGGATCGATCCGCATCGTCCCGGCCACCACGGGCCGCCGTCGGCCGCCCCTGCCGTTCTCGAGCCGCACGGTGAGGTCCGACGCGGGGAACCAGCCGATGTGCTGTCCGCGGTGGGAGAGCCGGATCTCCCCGTAGGCGGCGGTCAGGTGATCGCCGACCGCCCACTCCCCGACTCCGGTGAGCCCTTCGACCAGCGCAGGATCGAGCACCAGGCGCCCCCCGCGCTCCAGGAGGGTCACCACCCTGCCGTCCTGGTGGGTCAGGTGCATCCGCACCGGGGCTGTGAGCGCGCCGTCTTGCCAGCGGGGCCGGCCGAGTTCCGCGCGGGGTCTCACCTGGCGGATGCGGCGGGCCAGCAGCGACAGGGCGTCGAGGCGGCCCTCCTCCAGCAGATGGGCCCGCAGCCGCGTCACCGCCGGAAAACCGTCCCGGACGGACGGCGGGAACTCCTCGAGCACCAGTCGTCGTACCGCCTCGAACCGCTCCTGGACCTGACCGTGGCCGCTCAGCACGTAGGGCTCGCTCACGTGGCGGAGGATCTCCACCCGGTAGGTCCGGCGGAGCATCGCCTCCTGCACCGGGCCGGGCGGGGTGTGCGCCTTGACGGTCTGCACGACCTTGCGCAGCCAGCCGAAGTACTCGTCGACGACGAGCTTCCTGCTGCTGGTGTTCCCGCCGTCCTCCCGGCGCATCCAGTAGTAGCAGGGGTAGTCGCCCAGGACCGAGACACACCGTGCCACCGCGTACGCGTGCGCCATGAACACCTGGTCCTCGAGCCGGCACCGGCCCTCCGGGAACCTGATGCCGTGTTCCAGGAGGAAAGCGCGGTGGAACATCTTGTGGGGCGTCAGGCTCTCGAACAGCGGGTGGTCGTCCACGGTGCAGCGGTCGACCGTGCGGGCGAAGACACTGCTGGGCTGTGCCATGGTGCCCGCCGGTTTGCCGAGGACGATGTCCGATCCGTTGCGCCTGCCCAGGTCGTAGAGCCGTTCCAGCGCCTCGTGGCCCAGTTCGTCGTCCTGGTCGACGAACTGGACGTACTCGCCCCGGCTCAGTTGCACCCCGACGTTCCTCGGCTTCCCCGGCCAGCCGGAGTTCTCCTGGCGGTGCACCCGCACGTGGGGGTGCAGGGCCGCGAGCCGGTCCAGGCGTTCGGCCGAGTCGTCGGTCGAGCCGTCGTCGACGTACACGACCTCGTAGGCATCGCGGCCGATGCTCTGCCCGAGCAGGCTCTGCGCGCACTTGTCGATGTAGGGGCCCGCGTTGTGGACGGGGACGACGACGCTGACTTTGAGCACGGGATCCACCCTCGTGTCCGGCTGCGGTCCGCGGTGGTCTCGGTGTCCGACGGCGACGGAACGGCGGTTCCGACACCGTCGGCCGTTCCGGGAACGGCCACGGGTGGGAATCACCTGAGCCCACGGGCGAGGAACGTAACACCGGATACGGAACCGCACCGCGAACGAACGGCACATGCACCCGAATGGCGCACCGCACCGGGCGGTGGCACGGGACAGCCCTGACTCCGGCGAAAGCCGCCCGCAGCGGGCCGCAGACGCCCTGAAACCCTCCAGGAACTGCTCCACCGCCATCGCCCGTCGTAGGCGGCCGGGAGGATGTACTCCTGCATGCCGACCCCCGTCTGCTCGGGCCGCCGCCACTCCGGCCGGCACAACCCCGCACGAGCCCATCCGCCGGCTGATGGCCGCCCTCATGGACCACCGCGACGGTGCTCTCGACGACGACGCCACCGTGCTGCACACCGAGTGGCGCGGCGGACACCAGCACGAGCTGACCCCGTGAAACGCGCCCCCGGGCGAAGAAGGAGGCGGCCATGAGCAGCGAATGGCGGCCGAAGGACATCGACCGGCCAGACGCTCTCCAGGCCGACGCCGACCCGTGGGACGTCGGCCGCGCCCCACCGAAGAGCAACGAGGGACTCCGACAACCATTACACGACCTGGCAACTCGTCCCGGCTCAGACGCGAACGTCATAGCCGGTGCCAGGTAAGCCTGTTGCCGCCGGCTGCCGACGGACCTCTGCGCAGGGGGCCGTCCCAGCTGCGCCTCGTTCCTTGGCCGCACGACTCATTGTTTGGTCCCATCCGCCGCGGACACGCGTGTAGGGCGCTGCCGGCTGGTGGCGGGAGACGTACACCCGAGCATGAAGGGACCTGATCGATGCCGCAGGAGAAGTCCATGGGCCAGGCGCCGGACGAGCGGCCGGCAATGCCGCAGGAGGAGGCGGAGATCACGCCCCCCTACCGGTTCCAGCGCCAGCAGCGCCCTGGTCTGGAGGCGGAGATGGAGGTGCGGCCGCGCTACCTCGCCCCGCATTACCGTGGCTCCGGCAAGCTCCAGGGGAAGGTCGCACTGATCACGGGCGGCGACTCCGGCATCGGCCGCTCCGTCGCCGTGCTCTACGCCCGTGAGGGAGCCGACGTGGCCATCGTCTACCTCCCCGAGGAGGAACGGGACGCCGCCGAGACACGCGAGGCCGTGGAGAAGGAGGGCCGCTCTTGCCTGCTGCTGCCCGGTGACCTGTGCGACCCGTCGTTCTGCGCCGACGTGGTGGAGCGCACCGTCGCCGAACTGGGCGGTCTGAACATCCTGGTGAGCAACGCCGCCTACCTCAACAGCCAGAACGACGTCACGGACCTGACGGCCGAGGACTTCGACCGCGTCTTCAAGACGAACGTATACGCCTACTTCCATCTGGTCATGGCCGCGTTGCCGCACCTCTCCCACGGTGACGCGGTGATCGCCACGGCCTCCGAGGAGGCCCTCAAGGGCAGCGAAATGATGATGGACTACGCGGCTTCGAAGGCTGCCATGGTCGTCTTCACCAAGTCCATCGCTCCGCACCTGGCCGGCCGGGGCATCCGTGCCAACGTCGTGTCACCCGGCCCTACCTGGACCGTGCTGAATGTGGCAGGCCAGCGATTCCCCGACGACTACCTGACTGATCTGGGCAGTTCAGCCCCCATGGGCCGCGTCGCTCAACCGGAGGAGGTCGCCCCCGCGTACGTATACCTGGCCTCGGATGCCGACTCCAGCTTCACGGTCGGAGAAGTGATCGCCGTCACTGGCGGACTGACCGACACGCGTTGAACGACGGCGAGACTCCTGCTGGACGCGCAGAGCGTGAAGACCTCCAGCAATGTGCCGGCGGCCGGCCAGGGCATCGACGCCGGCAAGGAACCGCAGGCCGCAAGCGCCATATCGGAGTGGACACCCTCGGCCTGCTCCCGGCCGTACCGGTCACCGCGGCAAGCGTTTCCGGCAACGTCGGCGGCACGCACCTGATCTCCCACATCGCCGCCACCCACCCTCCCGTGGCCAAAGCCCGGGCCGACACCGGCTACCGCACCAAAGCCATCGGACACGGCGCACGCCCCGGCGTCGACGTCGAAGTCGCCCCCCGCGAACCCGGCGTCAAAGGCTTCAAGGTGATCCCGCGAAGCCGGTTGGTCGAGCGGACCTTCGGCCGCCTCGTGCACCGCCGTCACCTCACCCGCGACCACGAAACCCACCCCCCACCGCTCCGAAACGATGACCCACGTAGTCATGATCGACCTCATGAGCCGGGGCACACCGGCCACCCGGGCAGATAGCGTGCCGTGAGCATGACGAATGCGGTGGCGACGATGGCCGCCATGCCCAGCGCATCCCGCTCGTGGACAGTTGCTCCACCCGTTCCGGGGACAGCGTCGCGGACCGGCTCCGCTGGTTCCCGGCCCGTGCCCCGAGCTTGATCTCTCGTTCCTCCTGGTCATCGTCGTTGCCACCGTCCTCTGTCACGGACACCGCAACTTCTGTCGAGCGGTTGGTGCCGTCGGCCGAGGCAGGGCGTCTGTTCATATGGCGCCCGCGCAGTGCCGCGACACCTGCCGCAACGCCTCCAACAACGCAGGTGGACCGTCCACGGTGAACGGCAGGCCGAGCGCGGCGAGGTAGACGGCCAGCGTCAGCGGCGTGGCGGCGCCCATGTGCAGCAGGCACCGCTGGTCGTCGAGAGGCTCGACCCTGGCTACTGGTGGTACCCGCTCGCTGACGGCCGCGGCCGGCGCTCGCACGGTCGCGACCGTGCGACAGGGTCCCAATGTCGAGGCCACGCCTTTGGTCACGAAGTCGATGGCGTCCCCCGGCGGCAGAGACCGGCCCGGAAAGGAAGGCCCCAGGGGCGTGCGTGGCCTGAGCCGGTCGATGCGGAAGGTCCGCCAGTCGTTGCGATCGACGTCCCACGCCACCAGATACCAGCGTCGCCCGGTCGACACGAGGCGGTGCGGTTCGGCGTCGCGTAGGGTGGCGTTCCCCCCGTGATCTCGGTAGTCGAACCGCACGCGCCGCCGGTCCCGGCAGGCGGCGGCCAGCGTGGTCAGCACGTCGCCGTCGACGACCGGGCCGTTCCCGGGCAGGGGCACCGTGGAGGCCGCGAGCGCGGCCACACGGGGGCGCAGCCGGACCGGCAGCACCTGTTCGAGCTTGGCCAGCGCGCGTAGAGACGTCTCCTCGATGCCGCCCACCGCCTGGGCTGTGGCCGTACGCAGGCCGATCGCCACCGCAACGGCCTCCTCGTCGTCCAGCAGCAAGGGTGGCAGCCGGGCGCCGGACCCCAGCCGGTAGCCACCCGCGCTGCCGGAGGTGGCCGCCACCGGGTAGCCGAGGTTGCGGAGCCGTTCGATGTCGGAACGGACGGTCCTGGTGCTGACGCCGAGCCGGTCGGCCAGCTCCGGTCCCGGCCAGTCGGTGCGGGACTGGAGGAGTGACAACAGCCGTAGCAGCCGCGCCGCAGGATCTCTTCTGGTCATGTCCCCAGTCTTTCCCCCTTCGCGGAAGTTCGGTTTCCGCAATGGCTGCCATGGTGAGGGCTCCTCGGACAGAAAGGGACATCCATGCAGGCGGTAGTGGTGACGGGTGGGTCGCGTGGGATCGGGCGGGCCGTGGTCGAACGGCTCGCGGGCGACGGCGCCACGGTGGTGTTCAGTTACGCCGCCGACGAACGGGCAGCTCGGCAGGTGGAAGAGGCGTGCGGAGGGCGTGCCGTCGCCGTGCGCGCGGACGCGGCCGACCATGACCAGGTCGAGCGACTGTTCACCACAGCGGACAAGGTGTTCGCCGACAGAGCCGTGGGTCCGCTCTCGGCACTGGTGAACAACGCGGGTGTCATCGATCACGCGCCTATTGACGAACTGACTCCGGAGAGGTTCGAGCGGGTGATGGCGGTCAACGTACGCGGCGCATTCTTCGCAGTGCAGGCGGCGGCCCACCGAATGGCCGACGGCGGCCGGATCGTCACGGTCTCCTCCACCAGCACTGCATGGCCCAGCGCGGGCGAGTCGGTCTACGCCGCGAGCAAGGCGGCGATCGAGCAGCTCACCCGGGTCGCATCCCGGGAACTGGGGCGGCACGGGATCACGGTCAACGCGGTATCGCCTGGCCCCACCGACACCGACATGCTGCGCGCCAGCGTCCCGCCGGAAGCGGTGGCCGGGGTGGCGCACATGACGGCTCTGGGCCGGGTGGGCACTCCGGCCGACATCGCCGCCGTTGTCGCGCTGCTGCTCAGCCCGGATGCCGCGTGGCTGACCGGTCAGAACCTCGTAGCCGACGGCGGCCTGGTGTGACAGCGGACGGGACGGAGCCCGCGGTGCTCTGAGAAGACGTCTCACCGAGGAGTCCGCAGTAGTGGGCAATGGCCCAGGACCAGAGCATCAGTGCCGAAACGGTCCAACCCGGCACTGATGGGCAGCGGACCGAACGCCGGGACCCGTCACTCACCCGGCCCCGCATCGCATCTCCGGTCGCCAGCTATTGATCGGCGAACTCGCCGACAAGGAATGGGCACACCGCCACGACACAGAGGGCGTCTGAAAAGCTGGTCAGCGGGCAAATTGCCTGGTGGCGGGGTGGTGGCGCACTTTCGGGGGCTGGAGTGTGTGGGCTGCGTACCCGTCACTCGACGGATCTGTCCGATCCCGAGTGGGAGATCCTCCGTCCGCTGGTCCCGGCGGTCAAACCCGGCGGTCGGTCGGCGAGGCACACGCGGCGGGAGATCCTGGACGCGTTGGCGTACTGGCTGCGGGCCGGCTGCGCCTGGAGACTGCTGCCGCATGACCTGCCACCGTGGCAGACCGTTTACCACTACTGGCGGCGATGGCAGCAAGAAGGCGTGGGGGAGCGGATGCTGACGGCGCTGCGTGAACGCGAGCGGGTGCAGCTCGGCCGTGATCCCACGCCCAGCGCAGCCATCGTGGACAGTCAGAGCGTGAGGGCCGGCGAACGCGGCGGCCTGCACGGATACGACGGCGGCAGGAAGGTCAGCGGCATCAGGCGCCACCTGCTCGTCGACACTCGCGGCACCGTCCTGATCACCTGCGTGAGCCCGGCGAGCGTCGGCGATCGTGATGGCGCCGCGGTGTTGTTCTCCCGGTCAGCCGATGCCTTCCCGCGTCTTCGGCACGTGTGGGCGGACCAGGGCTACCGCGACGCCGGCTTCCATGCCTGGGTCCGGGAAGCCACTGGCATCACCGTGCAGGTCGTGCAGCGCCGTGACGGCGGATTCCGCTCGACCTGGCCGAAGGTAGGGACACCGGCCTCCGGCCGTGCCCCTCTTCGCAGTGGTCCCGCGACGTTGGGTGGTAGAGCGGACGATCGCCTGGCTGGGACGGTGCCGCCGTCCGTCGAAGGACTACGAGTACCTGCCCGTGTGCTCGGAGAACGCCATCTACCTCACCATGGCCATGCTCCTCGTACGGCGCCTTGCACGATCAGCCCGCTGACCAGCTTTTCAGACGCCCTCTAGAGGAGCTGCATCTGCGTGCCCTGACCGAAGCGGCCGAGAAGGGGAAGGACACGGAACGCGACATCAGCGCACGTACCGAGCCCTGGCTCTGCCTCGTTTCGCTCAACGAGAGCGGCGTATGGAGGTGGAGCGACGGTTCCGTGACCTGGATGATCTACTACGTCGATTTTCACGCGGGCCGGCTGGACCGCTTTCACTCCGTCTACCGCTGAGCCGACCCTTCCTGACGAGCTGACGCCGCCACGGGCGCGGCGGTGTCCGTGACACCCGTGCCGGCTGCGCGCCC
>NZ_NCTE01001299.1 GCF_002114215.1 Streptomyces sp. 13-12-16
GGTGCCGGACTTCCACCCCGTGACGGTGGTGCACCACAGCGTCGACGAGGCCCCGGGGACCGGTGCCTCGCTGCTGCTCGACGCCGAGCGGGGCGGGCCGGTGGCGCACACGGCGGTCGTCAGCCGGGTCGACCCGTCCCGGGCCCCGGCCGGGCGCACCCTGGTCAGCTCGACGGTCCTGGGGCCGCCGGCGCCGGGGGTGGACACCGCCGTACGCATGCATCTGGCCCGGCTGTACGGGGTGTCGACGGCGCGGTGGGAGACGCTGGGTGTCTACCACACGGCGGAGGCGGTGCCGGCGATGCGGCCGCCGCACGATCTGCGGCGGCCGGTGCGGTTGCTGGCGGGGCTGTACGTGTGCGGTGATCACCGGGACACCGGGACGGTGCAGGGGGCGTTGCACTCGGCGCACCGGGCGGCTGCGGCGATCCTGGCGGATCTGGGGGCGGGGCGGTCGATGCATCGGGCGGATCCTGTGCCGAGCGCTCGCGCGGCGTGAGCCGGGGCGTGGGCGCGGGGGCGTGGGCGCGCCCCCGCGCGCAGCGGACCAAGGTGGTTCAGCCGTAGGCCGCGACCCTGTCGCGGTACGTGCGCACGGGGGCCGCGTCCCGGTACGGTTCCAGCCTGCGTTCGAAGTCCCGGACGTACTCGACGGCCCGGACCGAGCGCATCTCCGCCGCCGCCCCGGCCGCCTCGGCCGCCAGCTGGCACGCCTGGTCCAGCTCCCCCAGACCGAGCCGGGCGGTCGCCAGCACCACCCGGCAGAAGAGCCGGCTGCGGGCGTACCCCGGCGCCCGCAACTGCAGTGACCGCTCCGCGTGCTGGGCGGCGGCCCGGAACTGCTGCAGATCCCGGTGGCAGTGCCCGAACTCGTCGGCGAGCTGCGCCTCGTCGAAGAAGCGCGCCCAGTACGGGACCTCGTCACCGGGCCGCGCCCCCTCCAGCGCCCGCTCCGCGCGCACCAGCGCCGCCGTGCAGGCCCGCACCTCCCCCAGCACCCCGTGCCCCCGCGCCTCGGCCGCGTGCAGCAGCGCCTGCACGGCCGGCGGG
>NZ_NCTE01001300.1:0-397 GCF_002114215.1 Streptomyces sp. 13-12-16
GACCCGGCCCGCGCACCCGGCCCCGCCGGCGCGCTGCGCGCCGTACGCACCCCCGTGCTCCGCCGCGGACTCGGGCACCGGCACGTGCACACCGTCACCTGGTTCCGGCACCCGACGGACGGCGGCCCCCTGTACTTCCACAGCGGGGCCACCCCCGGCCAGCAGGCCTTCCTCGGCTTCCGGCCCGACACCGGAACCGCCCTGGCCGCGGTCTGCACCCGCCGCTTCCGCGCCCGCGACCCGTTCGTGGCCACGGCGTACGCCCTGCTCGCGGAAGCGGGGCCGTGACGTCCGTGCCCGGGAACGGCGTCGGCGCCGGCACGGGGCCGGCGCCGTACGGTCATGCCGTCACAGCCGCTGCCACAGCGCCGGAGTGCCGGCGGGCGCCCCCCCCCCC
>NZ_NCTE01001300.1:611-1718 GCF_002114215.1 Streptomyces sp. 13-12-16
CCTCCTGCTGCTCCGGCGCCGTCTGAGCGGCGGCGGTGGTCAGGGTGAGCCCGAAGTCGCCGAGGATCGGGTTGACCGGCTGGTAGAACGTCGTACCGCCGCCGGTGCAGTCGCCGGAACCGCCGGAGGTGACACCCTGCGCCTGCGCGCCCGCGACGTACGGCCCGCCGGAGTCGCCCGGCTCGGCGCACACCGTCGTCCGGGTCAGCCCGTCGACCCTGCCCTCGGGGTAGCTGACGCTGGTGTCGTGCTGCTCGATGGTCCCGCAGTGCCATCCGGTGGTCGAGCCGGAACGGCACACCGACGCCCCGACGAGCGCCTGCGCCGAACCGGTGACCTGCACCTCCTGGCCGTCCTGCGCCTTGACGTCGGGCGTGGGCGTCCACTGGTCGTTGGTCGCCACCCACGCCATGTCCTCGCCGGGGAAGACGGAGGCCTGGAAGGTGCCCTGCGCGGTGCGGTCGTACCCGGTCGTGGTCGCGCCGGCCCTGCCGCAGTGACCGGCGGTGACGAAGCCCGGCTGCTCGCCCCGGGTGACGGAGAAGCCGACCGAGCAGCGCGCGGAGTCGTCGATGTAGAAGGCGTCGCCGCCGGTGATGTCCTGCAGCAGGCGCGGCCGTACCGTCGTCATCCGGATGCCGACGTCCGCGCCTTCGAGCCCCGCGGCCTTGACGAAGGCGTCGCCGGCCTCCTGGCTCGTCGCCTGCACCATGATCCGGTTCTCCGGTACGTCGACGTACCAGACGGGTGTGTCGAGGGTCTTGACGCGCTCGGCCGCCGCGTCCAGCTTCGCCTTGGACGCCTCCAGACCGGCCAGCGTCCGCCGGACCACCTTGGCCGTGGCGCCCTGGGCCTCGATGGCCGGCACGTCCTTGGCGTCGGTGGTCGCGACGGTGAGTTCCTCGGCCGTCCTGCCGCGCACCCAGGCGCCGGCGAACCGGTCGCCGAGCGCGTTGCGCAGCCGGCCCGCCCGGGAGCCCGCCTCGGCCTCGTTGACCAGCCGCTGGGAGGCCTGGGCCTCGTCCAGCTTCAGGTCGCGCCGGAGGGCGGCGAGCAGATGGGGCGACGGCCGGTCGGCGCCCAGGGTCTGGGCGGCGCCGGGCGCCG
>NZ_NCTE01001301.1 GCF_002114215.1 Streptomyces sp. 13-12-16
AGCTCCGGGTGCTCGCGCAGATGCTCCGCGAGCCGCGACGCCCACGCCTCCAGCCCCTCCACGCTGCCCGCCGAAAGGGTCAGCAGGCGAGGGCCGCCGCCCGCCGGGCGCGCCGTGCGCGCCGGCGCGGGCGGGGCCTCCTCCAGGACGGCGTGCGCGTTGGTGCCGCCGAAGCCGAAGGCGTTGACGCCCGCCCTGCGGGGACCGTCCGACTCCCAGCCGGTCTCCCCGGTGACGAGGGCGAACCCGGACCGTTCCACCGCGGGGGAGGGCGGGGTGTGGTGCAGCGAGGCGGGCAGCCGGCCGTGGCCGAGGGCCAGGACGACCTTCACCAGCGAGGGCAGCGCGGCCGCGTTCAGCAGATGCCCGATGTTGGTCTTCACCGAGCCGAGCAGCCGGGGCCGGCCGTCCGGACGGCGCGGGAAGGCATGGGCCAGGGACCGCAGTTCGATCGGGTCGCCGACGGCCGTGCCCGTGCCGTGCGCCTCGACGTAGGTCACCGACGCCGGGTCGACGCCGCAGTCCCGGTAGGTGCGGGTGATCACCTCCCGCTGGCGCAGCGGGTTGGGCGCCAGCAGGCTCAGCGACGTGCCGTCGTTGTTGACGGCGGTACCGCGGACGACGGCGAGCACCGTGTCGTCGTCACGGTGGGCCTCCGCCAGCCGCCGTACGACGAGTGCCGCCCCGCCCTCGCCCGGTACGAACCCGTCGGCCGCCGAGCCGAAGGCGCGGCTGCGCCCGGTCGGCGACAGGGCCTGTGCCGCCTCCAGGGAGCGGTGCGCGGCCGGGGTCAGATGCAGGTTGACGCCGCCGACGACCGCGAGGTCGCACTCGCCGTCCGCGAGGCTGCGCCGGGCCAGGTGCAGGGCCACCAGGCCCGAGGAGCAGGCGGTGTCCACGGCCAGCGCCGGGCCGTCCAGGTCGAGGCAGTGCGCCACGCGGGCGGCCACGAGGTTGGGCAGGTTGCC
>NZ_NCTE01000134.1 GCF_002114215.1 Streptomyces sp. 13-12-16
CGTCCAGGGCGGCGGCGGTGAGCGCACCGGCCGTGGAGGCGGCGGCGAGCGCCGGGCCGACCCCGGCGGCGAGCAGGTCGGGCCCGCCCGGGACCCGGAGCACGGTCGCCCCGGGGAGCACCCGTTCCCGTACGTCACCGGGGAACGCCCCGGCCACCGCGTCCCGCTCGACGGGGACCGCGGTGGCCACGAGGACGCGTGCGGACGACGTGATCGGGATGATCAGTCTTCCTTGTTCTTCAGCCGGAAGGACCACAGACCCGTGGTCTCGCTCTCGCCCTCCTTGATCGACACCAGCGTCGAGTCGCCCTGGGCGCCGTACTGGGGGTTGAAGAACACGCTGCCCGGGATGACCTGGTAGGTCTTCTTGCTGGAGTCGACCAGCGGCTGACCGTTCATCAGGATGGTCCAGCCGTTGTCGGCGACCTCCGGGTCGACGCCGAAGCGCACTTCCTTGGCGGGGTCGACGTCGATCTCGTCGATGCCCTTGTCCTTCAGGCACTTGTTGAGCGTCTCGGTGTTCAGGGCCTCGCCCTCGCCACCGCAGGTGGCCTCCGAGCTCACCGAGTCACCGCCCACCGTGATGGTGGCCATCGGCGTCGGCTTGTCACAGGCGGCCAGGACGAGCAGTCCGGCGGATACGGCGCCGACGGCGGCGACGGCACGGCGGCGTCGCACAGCGCGGTGACTCGAAGCGGCTGCGCCGCGGGGCAACGTGGTCATGGGGCGAAGGCTATCTGGCGAGTCCGCCCCACCCCCCATGCGGGGGTACGGCGTGGCCGCGCCGTTACGCCACTCGCGCCCGTCCCGCGTTCCCCTGCCGGGCCGAACGGACCAGCCCCCGGACCGTGGTCAGCCAGCCCGCGGCGACGATCGCCGCGCCCACCGCCAGCCCCAGCGGGCCGACCAGCGGCATCACGATGCCGATCGCCCCGCCCAGCACCCACGACATCTGCAGCAGCGTCTCCGAGCGGGCGAACGCCGACGTCCGCACCAGCTCGGGCACGTCCCGCTGGATCAGCGCGTCCAGCGACAGCTTGGCCAGCGCCTGCGCGAACCCGGCGACCGCGGCGAGACACGCCACCAGGACCGCGCCGAAGAACGCGGCGGCCAGGACCGCCGCACTCACCACACACGCCACCACCGTCACGATGATGATCTCCGGGGCGCGCGACCGCAGCCACGCCCCGACCGCCGTACCGAGGGCGTTGCCGGCCCCCGCCGCCACGCCCACTATGCCGAGGGACACGGCGGCGCTCTGCCCCGTCATCGGGTGCTCGCGCAGCAGGAAGGCGAGGAAGAAGATCAGGAAGCCGGTGAGGCAGCGGATGGAGGCGTTGGCACCGAGCGCGTGGGTGACGGCCGGGCCGACCGTCCGCAGGCCGGGACGTTTCTCCGCCTTGCCGCGCGGGCCGTGCAGATGCCGCTCGTCGGCGGCGAGCAGCGCCACGTCCTCGCCCTTCGCGGAGTCCACCTTCGGCGGCAGCCGGAAGGACAGGAACATCCCCGCCACGAAGATCGCGAACGCCCCGTACAGCGGCCAGCGCGGCCCGACCTGTTGCAGGCCCGCGCCGATCGGCGCGGCGATCCCGGTCGCCAGCAGTCCGCCGAGGGTGACCCGCGAGTTCGCCTTCACCAGGGAGAAGGCGGGTGGCAGCAGCCGCGGCACCACCGCGCTCCTGACCACCCCGTACGCCTTCGACGAGACCAGCACGCCCAGCGCCGCCGGGTACAGCTCCAGCCCGCCGGTGACGACCGCGCCGGACAGGACCAGCGCGAGCAGCGCCCGGGCGAGCATCGCACCGGCCATGGCGGCGCGGCGGCCGTGCGGGAGGCGGTCGAGGAGCGGGCCGATCACCGGGGCGAGGAGGGTGAACGGCGCCATGGTGATGGCGAGGTAGAGGGCGACCCGTCCGCGCGCCTCGTCGGTCGGCACCGAGAAGAACACGGTGGACGCCAGCGCGACCGTGATCATGACATCGCCGGCGCCGTTCACGCCGTGCAGTTCGATCAGTTTGCCGAGCCCGGACTCCCCGGCTCCGTGCGCGTGGGTCGCCCGGCGGATCCCCCGCGCGGTTCTGGTCACCGGGAAGTGCAGGGCGCGCCCGAACGCGCGGAGACGGCCGCCCGCCCGGCCCGTCCCGAAGCGTCGGCCGCTGCCCCTGACCCCTTTCGGCCCACCGGTCCCGGTGGCGCCCTGGGGTGTCCTCGCGGTAGCCACGACGCCATAGTGCCCCGAGAAGGCCGTGTGTAATGCCGTATCACCGTGGACGCCGCCCGTGGTGCGGCTGTACGGCCGAACACCGGATGCCGACGGGAACGCGCCGCCGGGGGGCGGCCGGACGCCCCCGGAAACCGGCGCGCGGGACTCCGTAACAACCGTCGGTGTAGGCCCAGCGCACGCGAGAAGGTAGCGTGCGTATCTCAGCCATCCCGCAGAATGGATGGAGGCGCGCCCGAGCACGTTGTTGCGCGGACGTCGACGCGGTCCCACGGTCCGCTCCGTCCGCCCCCCGTGCCCGGGAGTGGCGCACTCGTGAGACGGCGTAGGAGAGAAGCGATACCTGTGAGCGCAGCGACAACGCGAAGCCGCACCCCCGACCGTCTGTGCGCCGAGGCCGTCGACCTCGCCCGCGCCGCAGCCGAGGAGGTCGCCGCGCCCGGGGTCGTGGGCGGACACGAGGGGCTGGTCTCCGAGGGGGACCGCGTCGTCACCCACTTCTTCGGGTGCCACGAGCCCGGCTACCGCGGCTGGCGCTGGGCCGTCACCGTGGCCCGCGCCTCCCGCGCCAAGATCGTCACGGTCGACGAGGCGGTGCTGCTGCCCGGCCCCGACGCGGTCCTCGCCCCGGAGTGGGTGCCGTGGAGCGAGCGGCTGCGCCCCGGCGACATGGGCCCCGGCGACCTCCTCCCCACCGAGGCCGAGGACCTGCGCCTGGAGCCCGGTTTCTCCGGCGAGGAGGAGCCGCCGCCGAGCTCCGCGGTCTCCCACGAGATGGCCGACCTGGTGGAGGCGGAGGACGCCGAGGTCACGGCCGGCGCCCCGGCCGGCCTGCCGGTCGCCCCGTCCCGCGGTTCGATCGCGGCGGTCGCCGAGGAACTCGGCATGCGCCGCGCCCGGGTCCTGTCCCGCTACGGCCTGCACAGCGCCGCCGACCGCTGGGAGGAGGGGTTCGGAGCGAAGACCCCGATGGCGCAGGCGGCCCCCGCCTCCTGCGTGTCGTGCGGCTTCCTCACCCCCATCGGCGGCTCGCTCGGCCAGGCGTTCGGCGTGTGCGCCAACGAGTTCTCCCCGGCCGACGGCCACGTCGTCTCCCTGGCCTACGGCTGCGGCGGCCACTCCGAGGCCGCGGTCATGCCGAAGCCCCCGCAGCCGGCCCCGCCGGTCATCGACGAGACCCGCGTCGACCCCTTCCCCCTCCGCCCGTCCGCGGACTCCGGCTCGGTCCCGGCGACGGAGGACGCGTCGTCGGCGGAGCTGGGGCACTCGTAGGACGTCGTCACAGGTTGTCCCCCCAACCGCCCTGGATCATGGTCTGGAACGCCCATCTCCCGTCCCGCCTGAGCAGGATGTCGGCATAGCGGAGCCGCTGGGACGCGCCGTCGGCGGTCATGGTCGAGTCCGTGAGGACCACGGCCATCGAGGGGGACAGGAACACCGGGGTCCGGGTGGACTCGAAGGTGATGTCCTCACTGCCCTCGCCCATCACCTGGGTCATGACCGCGACGAACTGCTCACGGTCCCACTGCGCCGACCGCCCGTCGCCCGCGGAGTCGTCACTCACGAGGTTGAGGGGGAACACGGCCAGGTCCGCCATGCGCTCGACGTCACGCTTCCCGCTCGCCGCGTCGTACTCGGCGAACCACGCGTCGAGGCTCGCGCGGTCCTCCGCGGTCGGGGTGTATCCGGTGTCGGGGAGGTAGGTCATACGGGCTCCTTCGAAGGATGACTAGTCAAGCTTGTCTAGTGATCGACGGAGTAGTGTCTACCTCTCGCGGGAACTGGTCAAACTTTATTGGCAATGCCCCTTGGTGTGGCCTGAGTCACATCAGGGGTGAGGGGTGCCTACTGGCCCTCGAAGATCTCTTCGGTCTTCGGGACGGTGACGGCGCGGGCGAGCCAATGGCGAAGGAGGTCGGGGTCGGTGCAGTCCGTGATGCGGCTGCGGACGTCGTCGGAGACGTCGAGGCCGCGCTGCTCCAGGACGAACAGGATGTCCTCGGCACGGTCCTCGGCGCGGGCCTCTTCCCGGACTTCCCGCTGGACTTCCTCGCGGACTTCCTGCCGGACTTCGCGCTGGACCTCTTCGCGGACTTCGCGCTGGACTTCCTCGCGGACTTCTTTTCGGACTTCTTCTCGAACCTCTTCGGCGAGGTAGGACTTGTAGAAGGAGAGGTCCACGGCCACCAGGTTCCTCCAGAGGTGCTTGGCCGGGTTCTTGCCCAGGCCCTGTGCGGTGAATTCGATCAGGGGACTCGCGATGTCTTTGGGCTCGTCCCGCAGTGCGGTGGACAGGGCCTTCAGTATCGCATCGACGACCGGTTCGGCAGCGTGTGTGATGGCCGCCAGGCTGGCCAGGGCCAGGTCGGCGCGGGCTTCTTCCGGATCGGTGATCACGGGCATGTTGTGCGGACCGGCGACCATGGGACGAAGGGTGAGGGTGGGCATCTGGGGCGGTCCGCAGCTCACCGACTGCTGGGCCCATTTGGCCGTGGCGTGGTCCTGGCAGACGACCAGGAGGGCCGTGGGCAGCCGGTACTTCGACCACAGGTACGCGGTGTAGTACGCCCAGCTCGCCGGCTTGTCCGGGTGTTTCCTGCCCTGAGCCTCGATGGCCAGGAGGAACGGGCCCTGCTCCGCGGTCTCGAAGCGGAGGAGTGTGTCGACCCGGCGTTCGACGGGGTTGGTCTCCGTCAGGTCGGTCGGAAGGGCTGTCGCCTTCACCGGGGTGGGGATGTCGACTCCGAGGAAGCGCGAGACGCGGCTGAAGAGTCCGGGGTCGTGCTGGAAGATGCGGTGCATCGCCTCATGGGGCGGGCTGACCATGGGTTTCCTTACTGGCTTCCGGGGCGAGCGGTGGCTGCACGGCAGTCGCGGCAGTGGGTTTCGGTTTCGGGGGCGCGGAAGGCGCGGTCGCAGCCGTCGCAGGTGCGGAGGCCGTGACGGGCGGGTGGTGGGGCGGCCGGGGCGCGGAACGGGGGTGGGGGCGGCAGGTGCGCCGTGAGGCGGTGGGCGAGGAGGGCCCCGGGACGGCGCAGGGGTTCGTCCGGCAGGTCGGTGGTGAGGGCGTGGCGTACGGCGGTGGGGGTGGC
>NZ_NCTE01001302.1:0-3933 GCF_002114215.1 Streptomyces sp. 13-12-16
CGCGGCGCGGGAGGACGCGGGCGCCGCGGTGGCCGTCCGGGCGGACGGGGCGGCGCCCTGGCCGGCCACCGTGGCACCGAACGCCAGTGCCATGCCCGCCAGTTGCAGCGGTGTCAGGCTCTCACCGAGGGCCGCCCAGCCGACCACCGCCGCCGTGAGGGGGCTGAGCGGGCCGAGGAAGGTGACCTGGGTGGCGGTGAGACGGCCGATGCCCCGGAACCAGAGCCAGTACGCGATCGCCGTGTTCGCCAGGGCGAGGTAGAGGTAGCCGCCGGCCGCCGGGGCGTCCAGGGCGGGCGGGGCGCCCTCGGCCAGGAAGGCGACGGGCGCGATCAGCAGGCCTCCGGCCGTCAGCTGCCAGCCCGTCAGGGCGAGCGGGCCGACGCCCTCCGGGCGGCCCCAGCGCTTGGTGAGGACGGTGCCGGCGGACATCGAGGCGGTGGAGGCGAGGGCCGCGGTGACACCCAGCACGTCCAGCGCGCCGGCCGCCTTCAGGACCACCAGGCTGACGCCGAACGCGGCCACGACCCCGGTGACCACGTTGCGGACCGTCGGCCGCTGCCCCAGCAGCAGCGCCGAGAGGCCGACCACGAGCAGGGGGCCCGCCGAGCCGACCACCGCCGCCATGCCGCCGGGCAGCCGGTACGCGGAGAGGAACAGCAGCGGGAAGAAGGCACCGATGTTGAGCGCGCCGAGCACCACCGCCTTCCACCACCAGGCCCCGCGCGGCAGCACCCGGACGAGCGCGAGCAGGACCAGCCCGGCGGGCAGGGCGCGCATCAGGCCGGTGAACAGGGGCCGGTCGGGCGGGAGGAACTCCGTGGTCACGGCGTAGGTGGTGCCCCAGGAGACGGGGGCGAGGGCGGTGAGCGCGATGAGGGTGGCACGGTTCGCGGCCATGACGGGCGCACCTCTTCCGAGTAGGTCGATGACAAGTAGCTTAGTCGCAAGCTACTTGCCGTCAACCTACTTTCTTGCGTGTGACCGATTCTCGGCGGATACTCCTGTCCATGACCGCAGAGCAGCGCACCCAGGACCCCGTCGACGCGATCATCGAGCAGTGGGCGCGGGTGAGGCCCGATCTCGACACCGCCGGCATGGAGGTCTTCGGGCGCGTCTTCCGGCTCGCGCGCGCCATGGGCGACCGGATGGAGAAGGAGTACGCCAGGTACGGGATCTCGCGCGGGGAGTTCGACGTCCTCGCCACCCTGCGCCGCTCCGGGGAGCCCTACACCCTCTCCCCCCGCCAGCTCTCGGCCACGCTGATGCTCACCACCGGCGGGATGACCGGCCGCCTCGACAAGCTGGAGCGCGCGGGACTGCTCCGCCGCTCCCCCGACCCGCACGACCGCCGCGGACTGCAGGTCACGCTCACCGAGGCGGGCCTGCGCCTGATCGACGCGGCGGTCGGCGCGGGTCTCGCCGTCCAGACGGAGGCCCTGTCCACCCTGGACGGGGAGCGGGCGGGGGAGCTGGCCGGCCTGCTGCGGGAGCTGCTGCTCGCGACCGAGAGGTAGGGGCCGCCTCCCTTCCTCGGCTCCTCCCCTTCCTCGGCTGCTCGGCTCCTCAGCCGACGTGCGTGGCGAGCGCGGCCTCGACGTCGGCCGCGCCGGCGGAGTCCGCCGCCCAGGCCACGTATCCGTCGGGGCGCACCAGCACGGTCGTACGGCGGCTCCCGGACGCCCAGCGTTCCACCGCCAGCCGTTCCTTGCGGGCGCCCCCGTCGTCGTACGGCTCCGGTGTGATCAGTACGAACCGGCCACCGCGCAGCGCCTGGTGCAGACGGCCTCCGCCCCCGAGCGCCACGTCGGGGACGCGCAGGCCGGTCATGCGGTGGGCGCCGAGGGGTGCGGCGTACCGGATGCCGACGCCGGTGACCTGGCCGAGCGCCCGGCGGCGGACCGGGGCGGCACGGGTGACCACCGCTGCCAGGGCCGCGCGCAGCGCCAGGGTCGTGGAGCGCCGGGCCATGGCGAACCGGACGATGCCGCCGCTGCTGCGCAGCACCGTCCGGCCGACCGGGTGCCGTTCGGCGTGGTAGGTGTCGAGCAGCGCGTCGGGGGCGTGGCCGTCCAGCACCTGGGCGAGCTTCCAGCTCAGGTTGGCCGCGTCCTGCATGCCGGTGTTCATGCCCTGTCCGCCGGCCGGGGTGTGCACGTGCGCGGCGTCCCCGGCGAGGAAGACGCGGCCCACGCGGTAGGCGGGCGCCTGGCGTTCGTCGCTGTGGAAGCGGGACATCCAGCGGGCGTCGTGCATGCCGTGGTCCCGGCCGAGGGCGAGGCGGGCGATCTCCTTGATCTCGTCGAGGCCGAGGGGGGCGTCGTCGGGGACGTCGCGGGCCCGGTTCCAGCCGATGAACCGGTGGTAGCCGTCGCCGAACGGCGCGAGGAAGGCGAAGGCGTCCCCGACGGTGTTCACGGTGAGCAGCGTCTCCGGCTGCTCGGCGAGCCGTACGTCCGCCAGGACCACGGACCGGATGACGGAACGTCCGGGGAACGGCAGCCCGACCGCCTCCCGTACGGTGCTGCGCATTCCGTCGGTGCCGACGACGTACGCGGCCCGCAGTTCCCCGTGCTCCCCGCCGGGGCCCTTCGTCCGGACCGTCACGCCGTCCGCGTCCTGGGTCAGTCCGGTCGCCCCGGTCTCGTACCGGAAGTCGGCGCCGGCCTCGACGGCCCGCCGCAGCAGGGCCTTCTCCACCTCGTACTGCGGGATGACCAGGAGGTGGGGGAAGCGGGAGGGGAGCGCGCGGAGGTCGAGTTCGAGCCGGTCGTACAGGCGCAGCCGGTCGAGCGGGCGGCCGACCGCCTCCAGCTCGTCGGCCAGGCCCCGCACGTCGAGCTGTTCGAGGGTGCGGGCGTGCAGGACGAAGGCACGGGAGAGGTTGCTGATCCCGCGGGCGCGCTTCTCGACGACGGTGACGGGGACGCCGGCGGCCGCCAGGTCACCGGCCAGCAGCAGACCGGTGGGGCCGGAACCGACCACGACCACGGTACGGGTGGTGCCGTTCATCAGGACCTCCTCGGTGCCATCTGTGAGGAGATCGTGCCGTGGCGGAACGCGCAAGGGCGCTTTTCGGCAACGCCGAGGGCGCCGGCCCCGCGCACGGCGGTGACGGCGCCCTCTTCAAGAGCGGGTGAGCCCCGGGTCAGGCCTTGGCTTCGGCCTTGGTGCTGATGTTGGAGCTGGTCGGGTCCTTCTTCTTGTGCGACTTGTCGCCGACCATCACCAGGGCGGCGATGATCACGAACAGCGCGATCGGGGCCACGACGTAGAGGCCCAGCGTCTCGATGACGCTCAGGCCGGTGCCGGGGTCGTCGCCGTCGTCGCGGGTGAGCGCGAGCGCGGGGGACGACATGAGCAGCATCATCAGCGTCGTACCGGCTGCCAGGGCGCCGGCGCGCAGGGCGTTCTTCTTGTCCACGGTGCCCAAACTATCCAACACGGTCGGGGTCCGCGCGCGCGGGGTGCCGTTAAGCCGCCCTCGCGGGCGTCCACGTTCCCGCGGGCAGTCGTGCCGCACACCGCCGCTCCCGCGCCCACCCGTGCCGCCCCAGCGGCACGACTGCCCGCGGGAGCGGAGTCAGTGCCTCAGCGCGTCGATCAGTGCTCGGAGTCGAGGTGACTCCGTCAGTTGCTCCAGTGTCACCGGGCGGCCCCGCGCGTCCGCGACCGGCAGTCGCCAGTTCGGGTACTGGTCCCACGTACCGGGCAGGTTCTGCGGGCGCCGGTCGCCGACGCCGTCGGGGAGCCAGACCCCGATCATCCGGGCCGGCGTACGCAGCAGGTACCGGTGGACGGCCTGGATCTCGGCCTCCTCGGAGGCGTCCGCTCCCATCAGCCCCAGCCGCACGAACAGCTCCCGCCACTCCGCCGTGTCGGCCGCCGCCTCCGCCCGCTCCTCCGCCGGCGACCGCGTGAGCAGTCCCAGAC
>NZ_NCTE01001302.1:4092-4680 GCF_002114215.1 Streptomyces sp. 13-12-16
CGCGCGGCCGTCGGCGGCAGGTCGTGGGTGGTGGCGGTGGCCAGGCAGTCCGCGCGCCAGGCGTCCGGCGGCAGCGGGCGCCGGTCGCCGTCCCAGTCCCGTTCGAACCACAGCACCGACGTGCCGTACACGCCCCGTTCGCGCAGCGCCTCGCGCACGCCGGGCTCGACGGTCCCCAGGTCCTCGCCGATCACCGTCGCCCCGGCCCGGGACGCCTCCAGGACGAGGACGGCGAGCATCGCCTCCGCGTCGTAACGGACGTACGTGCCCTCCGTGGGCGGGTGGCCCTCGGGGACCCACCAGAGCCGGAACAGGCCCATCACGTGGTCGATGCGCAGGGCGCCCGCGTACCGGAACAGCCCTCGCAGCAGGGCGCGGAACGGGGCGTACCCGCGGGCGGCGAGCCGGTCGGGGCGCCAGGGCGGCAGGCCCCAGTCCTGGCCGCGCGCGTTGAAGGCGTCCGGGGGCGCGCCGACGGACATGCCGGCCGCGAAGTACTCCTGCTGCGCCCAGGCGTCGGCGCCGCCGGGGTGGACGCCGACGGCGAGGTCGTGGACGATCCCGACCGGCATCCCGGCCTCGCGCGCG
>NZ_NCTE01001303.1 GCF_002114215.1 Streptomyces sp. 13-12-16
GCCGCCGCCCGGATGGCCCTGCCGCTCGGCACCGGGCTCGCCGCGGGCACCCTGCGCGTCCTCGCCCGCACCCAGCTCCCCGGGCCGGGGCCGGAGGCCGGCATGATCCCCGGTCCGCGCCGCGACGCCGGGCCCCACCTGCCTCCCGGCTGCACGGGAACGGAGGCCACGCTGCTCTTCCCCGTACTCCTGGCCGAGGCCCGCCGCTGGGGGCTCCCCGAACGTGAGACCGAGGAGCTGCTTCCGGCCGCCGAACGCTGTCTGACCTGGCTGCGGAACACGGTGGGCGACGGCGCCTACCTGCCCGACCCGCAACCCGGCGGCCCCGTCCGCTGTGAGACACAGGCCCAGGCCCACCGGGCGGCCCTGCTCGGCGCCGACCTGCTCGACGCGTACGGCAGACCGGGCGGCACCGGACTGCGGCAGTGGGCGCGGACCTTGCGCCGGGCCTTCCACGACGACTTCTGGATCGACGGCCCGCGCGGAGACCGGCCGGCGGCGGCCCGTGCCCCGGGCGGCCGCCCCGTCCCGCACCTGGGCGCACCG
>NZ_NCTE01001304.1 GCF_002114215.1 Streptomyces sp. 13-12-16
GGCGGGGGCGATGTGCGCCGCGGCGACGGCGGCGACGGGAGCCAGCACGACCGCCGCCCGCCGGGCGGGGGAGGGGCCTGGGGACACGGGCATCGGCTTCCGACTCCTTTCCGCGGGAGGCCGCCGCGCCGGTTCGGGGTGCCTACGACACGGGCCGGGGCGAGTCGGTACCCGGACTCCGCGACGCCGCGTCCCAGCTTCCGGAGACCGACGGGGCGCGGGCCAGGCCCACGGTGCCCGCCCCCATGAGCGCCACGCCGAGCAGCGCCGGCACCACCCGCACACCGAGCGTGATCTGCTCCCCGAACAGCGCCCACCCCAGCGCCACGCTCGTCAGCGCGTCACCGAGGGTCAGGGCGGGCTGGGACGCCGCGAGCGTCCCGGCCCGGAACGCGCTCTGGAGCAACAGGAAGGCGACGGCCCCGGCGACGGCGGTGGCGTACACGGGCCACGTCCCCAGCACGGCGCCCACCCCGTCCGGAATCCTGCCGGTCACCTCCTTGAGCAGCGCCGCCGTCAGGGAGAACGACACGGCGGACGCCAGCCCCAGCAACCCCGCGCGGGGCGCGCCCCGTACCGCGCGGGCCGTCACCACCAGCACCACGACGGCGCCCAGCACCGCCCCCGCGGTCACGAGCCACCGCCCCGCGGAGGCCGTGGACCGGCCGGCGGTCGGGGCGACCGAGATCAGGAACACCGCCAGCCCGGCGGCCAGGGCGGCGAACGCCAGCCAGGTCCGGGGGTCCGGACGACGGCGGAAGACCACGCTGCCGACGACGAGGGTGAACAGCAACTCGGCGGCCATCAG
>NZ_NCTE01001305.1:0-3697 GCF_002114215.1 Streptomyces sp. 13-12-16
ATCGCGTCCGGCGCGCAGCACGTATCCGGGGCCGTCGGTGACCAGCAGCCGCGACGGCTGCCGGGCGGGGCGTCCGGGTTCCAGGGCGCGGCGCAGCGCCGCGACGAAGGTGCGGAGTGCGCCGATCGCGCCGGCCGGGGGTCCGTCCTCCCACAGGTCGGCCACGAGCCGGCCGACCGGAACCACCCGGTTGCGGGCGATCAGCAACCGTCCGAGCACCTCCCGGTGGCGGGGCGCGCCGAGCGGCAGGGGGGCGCCGTCGGGGTCCCAGGCTGCGACCGGCCCCAGCAGTCCGAACTCCACACCCACCGCACGGTCCCTTCGAGGGCGGCGCCGTCCCCGGGGGTGCCGCGTGTCCACTCATCGATCGCTGATCCGGGGCCCGCAGCCTGGGTGACGTCCCCGGACGACCCGGGCCGCCGGGCCCGGGACGTCCACTCTGCCACGAGTCACAGGAGTCGCCGTGACACACCCGAGCATCCCCGGATTCACCGAGCACCGAGTACCGGTCGACGACGGCCTCGCGCTGAACGCCGCCGTCGGCGGCAGCGGTGCCCCGGTCGTGCTGCTGCACGGTTTTCCGCAGACCCACCTGATGTGGCGGCACGTCGCCGCCGATCTCGCCGCCGACCACACCGTCATCTGCCCGGACCTGCGCGGCTACGGTGCCAGCGACAAGCCCGCGGAAGGCGGCCCGGACGTCTACTCCAAGCGCACCATGGCCCGGGACGTGGTCCGCCTCGCCGCCGCGCTGGGACACGACCGTTTCGTTCTGGCCGGCCACGACCGCGGCGCCCTCGTCGCCTTCCGGGCCGCGATGGACCATCCGGGCACCGTGTCCCGGGCGCTCTTCCTCGACGTCCTGCCGACCCTCGACATGTGGCAGGCCCTGCACGGCGTGTCCGGCGCGGTCGGCTTCCACCTGTATCTGATGGCCCAGGCCCCGGGCCTGCCGGAGCAGATGATCGAGGCGTCCGCCGACGCCTTCTTCGGCCACTTCCTCGACGCCTGGACCGAGGCTCCGGAGGCGATCCCCGCCGATGTCCGCGCCCACTACCTCGCGGCGTCCGCGGCGGCCGTGCCCTCCATCGTCGCCGACTACCGCGCCTCGGCCGGCGTGGACGTGGACCACGACACCGCCGACCGGGAGGCGGCCAACCGGCTGACCATGCCGGTCACCGTCCTCCAGCAGGACTGGGGCGCGGCACTCGGCTACCACGCCCAAGGGCTGTGGAGCGCCTGGGCCAAGGACCTGCGGCACCGCACGGTCTCCTGCGGCCACTTCATGGCCGAGGAGGATCCCACGTTGGTCGCCGACGAGATCCGGGCTCTCCACGACCGCTGACGACCACCGCCCCGCCCCCCTTCCCCGGGTGAGGTACCCGGCTCACGTCTTCGCCCCACGACGTGCTCGACGGCAGCGCGGGGAGCTGGAGGTCATGCCGGGGAACCGGGGGCGGCCGGTCCGGGATCGTTCAGCACGACCGCGCACGACGCACCGCTGCCGGTACTCGGCCGGTCCCGTGCCGGCAGGTCCCCGGTCCCGGCGCCGGTTCAGCCGAGTTCGGCGACCAGGTCGCCGGCCGTCACGCGGACCAAGGTCTCCGAGGCGTCTCCGGGGCCGGGGAACAGCCGGTAGAGGGTGCCCGATGCCTGCGCCGGCCCGACGCTGCCGTGCACCGTCGCCAGGAACACCCTTTTGCCGGACGCGAGTTCGGCCGCCGCCGTGTCGGGGTCGGGGTGCTCGAGACGTTCCTCGCTGTCCTTTGCCGAAGACACCCTGGTGGCGAACGCCGCCGCGTCCTCGTCCGGACGCCTCCGGTACCGCAGCAGTGCGGGCTCCGGTTCCCGGGACGTCACGGCCACCTCGACGGAGCGCGCCGCCGCCCGCCAGACCGCGAGGTCCCACAGGGTGGTCCGGCTGCCGGAGCCGAACTGCTCCCACAGGTCCCGGGCCACCGTGGCCAGCACGCCCCCGCCGTGCGAGCCGATGCTCTGGAAGCCGCCCGTCGACGGCAGGTGGGTGTCCGTCCACAGCGCCCGGCGGCGGCCCAGGTCCACGATCATCGGCAGGCACACCTGCGAGTCGCCCGCCAGGTCGAAACGCTGACGGACCGTGCGCGGATCGTAGGACGCGTCCCGCGGGCCGTGCGCGGGCAGCGCCATGAAGCCCGCGAAGGCGTCCGGCAACTCCTCGAACGGCACGTTGTTGTAGCTGAAGACCAGCGGGACGGCGTAGACGTCCCCCCGCTCCGCCAGCCGCTCCAGGTCCAGGTCCACGTACTCGGTGGCGCCCCGCGGCGCGGGGGCGGACGTGAGGTCGCCGGAGTGGACCGCGGCGTCCGCGCCGTACACCAGGTCGGTGTAGTCGCACAGTCCGGTGAACCGCCACTCGGCGTCGAAGAACGCGACGGAGAGGTCCAGGTCCGTACGGTTGCCCCGGGGTTCGGTCCAGTGCAGGAACAGCCGCAGCACCGCGCCCTCGGGCAGGTTCTGCGTGCTGCCCCGGGGGACCGCCACCAGGGCCTTCGCGGTGGACCGCTCGGTGAACGGCACGGTGAGGTCGGCCAGGCCTGCGTCCAGCACCGACAGCTCGTACGGCTCTCCAACGGCGAACCGGCGCAGCACCTCCGCCCGCAGCAGCGTGACCGCCTCCGTCACCAGCCCGGAGGGCAGTGGAGTCCGCCGCTCCGGAACGGTCAGGGCCCGGGTGACCTCTCCGCGCGGGAAGAACACGCGGCGGCGGCCGGTGCGGTCCTCGGTACGCGTCCGCAGCGCTCCGAGCGCCGACAGCAGCGGGCCGGGGCCCACCTTCGGCAGCCCCCGCAGGAGGGCTTTGCCGAGTTCGGGTTCGAGGGTGTCTGCGGTGTGCAGGCGGAGCAGCAGGTCCAGCCGGCGGACCAGTTCGCCGGGGCGCTCCCCGGCGAGGGCCGCGGCCCTGCCCGCATCGCCCTCGGCCACCGCCTGTTCCAGTCGCCCGGCCCAGGTGGCCGGGCGGATCCGCGTACCGTCCACGCGGACGGCGTCCGGGTGTGCGGCGGCCGTCTCCAGCAGGGCGGAACCGAACGTGGTACCGGGATCCACCGGGGTGCCGCGCAGGACCGCGAAGGCGAGGGCGGCGCGCGGATGCCGGGCGTGCCGCTCGAAGGGGTGCAGGACCTCCGCGGCCCGCTTCCACTCCGTGGGGTGCCGCAGCACGTCCTCCACGAGGTAGGACGTCGGCAGGCCGTCGAGGACCGCGAGCAGTTCACGGCGCAGCGGGCGCGGCGGGCTCGTGAACCGCGACGGCGTCACCAGCCCCGCGTCACCGCCGGAGAGCACGGCGAGCAGCCGCAGCACGTCGGTGGCGGTGGTGAGCCGCTCGGCCAGCAGCTTTCGCGGTGGCAGGCCGTCCGGCGCGTCGCGCACCAGCGCGCCCAGCACCATCGCCCTGGTCTCCCGGACCGGGATGTCCTGGGGCAGCAGGCCCTGGCCGGCCGGGGTGAGGGGCAGCAGCGTCAGCAGGTCGTCGCGGTCCCGCGGGGAGAGCGGGGTCCGGCGGGCCAGCAAGGCGTCGACCACCGCGGTGGCGTCGGCGGCCCGGTCCGTGCCCAGGCGCAGCAGCCGCAGTGGGCCGGGCACCGGTGCCTTGGCGGCGCCGACGGCGCGGACCGGCCGCAGGAAGGGGTCGTCGGCGTCGATACGGCGGGGGGACACC
>NZ_NCTE01001305.1:3911-4601 GCF_002114215.1 Streptomyces sp. 13-12-16
GGCTGTTCAGGCTGTTGCAGCAGGTAGGCGAAGACCCGGTCCACGTACAGCGCCTCGGTGTTCCGCGGCACGGTGTGCGGGAACCGGCGGAAGAGCGGGACGTGGGTGCGGTCGGAGCCGAGCAGGTCGTCGGTCAGCCCGACCAGGCGGGTGTGCGCGACCGCCAGTTCCTCGGAGGTCAGCGAGTCGAGCGCCGCGTGCAGCCGGGAGGAGAGGACGTGGCCGCGGCCGAGCAGTTCGGCCTCGAGCCGGCGCAGTGCCGGTCCTGTTCCGCCGCCGGGCGCGAGCGCCCCGTCCACGTACACGGTCTGGATACGGCGCAGCAGTACGGACTCGGCAGCGAGCAACAGGGGGACCCTCCACGACGACCGGGACAGAGGAACGGGGGCGGGGAGTGGGCGCGCCGGGTCTTTTCGAGAAGGTGAGAAGGATGCGCGTCAGGGAGCCGCCCCCGTTGCTCCTGATCCCATCACACCCGTGCGCGGCCGCCAAACGAATAAACGGTCCTCTCGGTGTGAGCGCCGGGCGACCGTGCGCCGCTTCCCGTACCGGTCCCTCCGGCGGTGTCAGTGGGAGCGCCGGCGTCGCCGGCCGACGAGGACGAGGGCGCCCAGCAGCAGGGCTCCGGCGCCCGCCGTGACGGCGAGTGCCGTGTGGGTCGTGCCCGTGGCGGGGGGGGGGGCGCCCGGC
>NZ_NCTE01001305.1:4741-8541 GCF_002114215.1 Streptomyces sp. 13-12-16
GGTGACGCTGTCGTTGGAGGCGTCCGGGTCGTGCAGGGGGACGCCGGCCGGGCCGGGGCGTACGGTCGCCGTGCCCTCGGCGCCGTCGTAGTCCTCGGTCAGTTTCACCCGCAGGATGAACAGTTGGCTCTTTTCGGGAGCGAGGTCGAACGGCACGGGGCAGACGTAACGCCGGTGACCGGCCTCGAACGGCGCCGTCTCGGTGGCGCTGACCCGGAGCAGGCATTCGCCGTAAGGCCTGTCCTCCCCCTCCTCGTAGATGTTGCGGGACCCGACCATGCCCTTGGGCAGGGCGACGTCGACCACGACGACGGGCTTCTTGTCGACCACGTACACGGAGGCCGGTCCGTGGTTCACGGCCCTGAAGTCCAGAGTCCACCGGTCCTGATCGACCTCGACGGCGGCCGCGAAATCCGCGGAGTTGTCGGCCGCGACGGTGAACCGGCCCTCGGCACCCTTCTCGAACGCGCCTTCCGCCCCGGACGCCGGCACCAGGCGGAGTGCGGGCCCGGTGCCCTGGTGCCTGCCGACGCCGCCGGTGGTGGGTTCCCGGCCCGGCTCCAGCAGGCTGACCGAGTAGTCGACCACGTTGGTCAGGACCCGCTTGCCGACCTTGGCGGTGAGGGGGCTGCTCAGCTCCACGGTGGCCCCCACGGCCACGGGCTCGGTGACGACGCAGGTGACGGTCGTCCGGCCGGCCGGTTCGGGATCGAAGTCCTCGTCGTAGGTGCAGTTGGAGAACTTGTGGTCGAAGAGCAGACCGCCCTCCGATGCCCAGCGCAGCTGGATGCGCCGGTCCGTGGCCAGATCACCGGTGTTGCGGAGCCGGAGCGGGACGTCGATCCGGGACCCGACGGCGACGTGCGTCGTGTCCGGCACCTTGCCGACCACCAGGTTCGGTCCGCCGACGACCACCTTCGCCGTCGCGGTGGCACCGGTCCCGTGCTCGGCGGTGACGGCGTACTCGACCGTGCCGGTGTCGCCGGGTGTCGCACCCGTGGCCGCGCGCAGGGTGAAGTCGACCGACCGGCTCTGCGAGGATTCCTTGTTGACGCAGGTGAGGACCCGCCCGTCGGCCTCGCACCTCGGGTCGTCGACCGAGACGCTCGCGATGCCCGCCAGACCACGCGCGTCGATGACGAGCGTCTCGTCGGTGGGGACGGGAACCTGCGCCCCGCCGTCCTGGAATCCCCAGCCCACATGGACCGGCTGGGCCGCCTTTCCCACGTTGATCTGCTTGTCGGCACTGATCGTCGCGTACGCCTGCGTCGGCAGAGGGGACGGGTCGGCGGCGACAGCGGTCGTACCGGGTGCCAGGGCGAGCACCACGGCGGTCAGCACCGCTCCTAACACCATGCGCTTGGACTTCATGCGTAGTTCGATGCACGGGGTGCCCAGAAAGTTGCCCACGGGCGCGCCTGTTTCCGTGGGGCGCCCGCGGGGAAGGCGCCGGCCCTTTCCCGCGGAGGCGGGCTCGGACGCACCCGGCCGGCCGGCGCGCCCCGATCGCGCAAGGGGCGTGACGGCCCGTCAGGCTCGCTTCCGTGCCGGCTTCGGCTCGGCGGGAAGGGCTTCCTCTCGGCGGCGCAGCAGCAGCGGCGTCGCCAGCAGGAACACTCCGGCCAGCCCGATGGCCGCGTGCGGGCCGAGCAGGCTGCCCAGTACGCCCCACAGGGCCGTCAGGAGTGCGGTCGTGGCCTTGGTCGTCACCGCCCAGGCGGTCAGTGTGCGGGTGACCCGGTCGGTCGCGATGCGCTGGAGACGGTAGGTGGCGTGGACGGGGTTGAAGACCCCGCAGCAGAGGATGAGCCCGAACTCGACGCCGATCACCAGCAGCAGTCCGCCGGTGCCCGGCCCCAGGAAGGCCAGGCCGATGGGCCAGACGGCACGCAGCGCCCCGGCCGCGACCAGGACCTGGTGCTGCCCGAACCGGGTGGCGAGCGGCCGGGCCAGCCTCGATCCGAGCAGCCCGCCGATCGAGGGCGCGGCGAAGGCGAGGCCGTACTGCCACGGTGCGAACCCCAGCTGTCCGAGCATCTGGACGGCCAGCAGCGGTTGGGTGGCCATCACCAGGCCGTTGAACAGGGCGGTGTTGAAGAACAGTGGACGCAGGGCCGTGTCGGAGAGGATGTACCGCCAGCCGTCGAGCAGGTCCCCGGCGCGCATGCGAGCGGCCTCCCGGCGCTCGGGCCGCGGCTCGTGCCCGCCCGTCGCGCGGATGCCCAGGGCCGAGAGCAGGTGGCTGACCGCGTCGGCCACCACCGTCGCCGCCGGACCGAGCAGCCCGGTCGCCGCGCCGCCCAGCGGCGGCCCGACGACCGTGATCGTCCAGGCCGTGGACTCGAAGCGGGCGTTGGCGACGAGCAGGTCCTCGGCCGGCAGCAGGTTCTTCAGGTAGGCGCCGGAGGCGGCGCGGAAGGTGATGTCGGCCGCCGCGACGACGACCGAGACCAGCAGGAGCTGGAGGAAGGTGAGCGCGCCGAGCGCGAACGCGGAGGGAACCGTCAGCAGCGCCGCGAACCGCGTCAGGTCCGTCGCGATCAGCACCTGCCGCTTGCGGCGGAACTCCACCCACGGGCCGAGCGGCACGGCCACGGCCGCGCCCACCGCGGCCCCCACGGAGGACAGCGCGGCGACCTCGGCCGGTCCGGCGTGCAGCACCTGGACGGCGATCAGCGGGAACGCGCCGAAGGCGAGCCACGTGCCGAGCGCGCTGGTCCCGTACGCCGCCCAGAACCATCCGAACTGCCGCCCCAGCCGCTGTCCGCTCCTCATGCCCGGTCCCCCTCGCCCTTCACCCGCACAACCGATCCGCGATCGGAAGCATCCAAGCGAGGGCTGTGGCCAGGGATCAAACAACCGGAGGGGCGCGGGTCACAACCACTGGTTGTGACCTTAGGGTGTCGGCGTGGACCTCGACGCCGTACGGACCTTCGTCGCCGCCGCGGACGCGGGACGGTTCCAGGAGGCTGCCGCCGAGCTGGCGGTCACCCAGCAGGCCGTGTCCAAGCGCATCGCCGCGCTGGAACGCGACCTCGGCGTGCGGCTGTTCACCCGCACCGCCCGCGGCGCCCGGCTCAGCATCGACGGGCAGGCGTTCCTGCCCCACGCACGCGAACTGCTGCGCGTCGCCGAGCGCGCGCGGACATCCGTGCGCCCCGGCCGCCGTCCGCTGCGCGTCGACGTGATCGCCTCGCGCAGCGCGCCGTCGGGTCTGATGCGCGCCTTCCACCGCGCCCGTCCCGAGGTCGATCTCGACGTGGTGTGGCTGTTCGGCATCGAGACGGCCGTCGCCGCCCTCCGGTCCGGGACGATCGACGCCTCCTTCCGTGCCGTCGCCATGCCCGGTCGGCCCCTTCCCGAGGACATCGAGTCGGTCCGGGTGCTCGACGAGCCGCTCCAGCTCCTCACCGGTCCCGGCCACGCACTGGCGGGCGCCCGGTCGGTGACCCTCGCACAGCTCCCCGGGCACCGGATCTGGATGCCCGGCATCGTCCCCGGCACCGAGTGGGCTGCCTACTACGACGACCTCGTCGCCGAGTTCGGCCTCACCATCGAAGCCACCGGCCCCAACTTCGGCTCCGACGCGCTCCTCGACACCGTCGCCGACACCCCGGCCCTCGCCACCCTCATGAGCGAGCAGACCCGCCTCGTCTGGCCCGCCGGCCACGACCTGCGCCGCATCCCGGTCACCGACCCGACCCCCGTCTACCCGCACTCCCTCCTCTGGCACCGCGACAACCCCCACCCCGCGCTGGCCGTGCTCCGCGCCCATCTCACCGCCGCACCGGCGGGCCACG
>NZ_NCTE01001305.1:8718-10038 GCF_002114215.1 Streptomyces sp. 13-12-16
TGCAGGCCGTGGCGGACGCCGCAAGGACGGCCGCCGGACCGGCCACCGTGAGCGCGCCCCGGACGAGCAGTCCCGCCGTGATGCCGCCGACGGTGCGCAGGCCGGACGCGACGGCCCGCTCCGTCACCGCCGTGTCCGGGCCGGGAACCACGGTCAGGACAGCGAGCACGCCCACGGCCGTGAGGAGCTGGACGAGCACGGGCTCGGTGTCGCGCCCGGGAGGCGTCGCCGGCACAGCGCACCTGACGGTCCGGGGACCACAGCACGGCACCACCCGTCCGCATCGTGCCATGTTGCCGTGTCCGACGCCCCCGGCGAAGGTGGTGGCGATGCATCACCGCGCCCACCGCTTCCGCCGGCCGAACACCCCGCGCCCGGCGGCAACTCGGCGAACACCGGAAACGACGCTGTTCAGCGGCGTCTACGGGCTGATCCTGGCCAGCGCGCTGGCCGCCGCGCTCGACTCCCCCGGTGAGGCGGACGAGCCCGGCTCCGACGCACTGTGGGTCCTGCTCACCGCCCTCGCCTCCGCCGCCGCCCACGGATACGCCCATGTCGTCGCGCATCGGTTGTCGGCGGACGGCAGCGGTGTCCGGGTCGGGCTGCGCGCCATGCTCGCCGAATGGCCGGTCGTCGTGGCGGCTGTCCCCACCGTCGTGCTGCTGCTGACCGCGATGCCCTCCTGGTGGACGGAGACCCAGGCGGTGAACACCGCCCTGCTGCTCAACACCCTCCTGCTCGCCGGCTGGGGCGCGTGGACGGCGCGCAGCGCGGGCCGTGGATGGACGGCTTCGCTCCGGGCGGGGATCGCCGACATGCTGATCGGCCTGGTGATCATCGCGGCGAACGCCCTGATCAAGTAACGGTCACGACTGCCGGCGGCCGGCTCCGTCGCGTCCGCGCTCCGGCCCTCCGACGAGCCGTGTCTCCAGGCGGTAGTCGACGGTGACATCGTGGTAGTCCTGTCCCGGCACGACCTCCTCGGGAAGGTGGTCACGGTCACTGTGGCTCGTCGACTCCCGCTCCCCGGTGCCCGGGAAGCGGACGGCCGTCCGGGGTTCCTCGGCGAAGCGGAGGCGTTCGGTGTGGACCGTCGACCGGAACGAGATGTCCCGCACCGCGCTCTCCACCGCCGTTCAGGGCGGCTCTTCCCGTTCTTCGGCGGCGCGGCGGCGGCCGGGCCGCGGTGGCGGTTTTCCGCCCTCGGTGCGCGTCCGGCGCTCGCGGGTGCCGCTCTCACTCCGGGCGGTCCGGTCCCGGTGCCCCTGCCCGGGCTCGCGCGCACTCCGTGCGGCCGGCCCGGTTCGGCGTACGGTGCCG
>NZ_NCTE01001306.1:0-4818 GCF_002114215.1 Streptomyces sp. 13-12-16
GTTGCGGCGGCGGTTTCCGGGGTGGTGAGGGTGAGGGCGGGTGCGGCGTGGAGGAGGGCGTCGCGGGCGGCGGTCAGGGCGCGCAGACGGGGGACGTCGACGCCGGGCGGGCCGCCGTGGAGGCCCTCCACCAGGTGGAAGAGCCGGTCGACGGCGTGGTCGAGGACGGTGCCGAGCAGCGGGTCACGGGCGGTACCGAAGACGCGGTCATGGCGCCAGAGGCCCAGGACCACGGCGAGGGCCCGCCCGAGGGGGCCGGGGTCGGCGGTGGTACGGATCCGGTGGGCGAGGCCGTCCAGGAGGTCGCGGGAGAGGGTTCCGGCTCCGCAGAGGACGGCGTCGAAGAGGAGGGCGGCGGTCGTCCCGGCGTCGGCGGCTGTACCGGTGTCGCGGAGGCGGCGGGCGAGGAGGGCTGTGGCGGCCTCGTCGGGGCGGGCTCCGTAGGCGCCGGCCTCGGTCAGTGCGGCGTCGCGGCCGGTGCGGGGGCGGGGTTCCCAGGTTTCGTGGTCGCGGGGGTCGGCTCCGTGGTCGGGGCCGGTGAGGCGGGTGTGGCCGGGGATGCCGAGGACGCGCAGCCGGTGGAGGAAGCGGCTGCGTTCGAGCCCTCGGGGGTCGGTGAGGTCGAGGTCGAGGGTGCGGTCGCCGTCGAGGCCGAGGCGGATCTCCTCGGCAGTCACGTGGTGGACCAGGGGTGGCAGCGGGGTGTCGGGGTGGAGGCGGCCGGTGCGGTCGCCGGTGCAGGCGACGACCGTTTCGACGACGGCGGGGTGGGCGCCGGGCCTCAGGGGGCCGTCGGTGTTCCAGGGGAGCGGCTGGTCGAGGTCGTCGGTGATCAGTGCGGCGGCGAGGCCGTCCAGGACGTCGACGCGGGCGGGGCGGGGGTGTCCGCGGAGGGCGGCGAGGCCTTCGGTGAGGGTGTGGGCGGAGATCAGGGCGGCGGTGGAGACGGGGAGGCGGCGGGCGCGGAGCCGTTCCACGACGGTGCGATGGAGGGTCTTCGCGGCCGCGCCGGGACCTTCGTCCCACAGGTGCTGGTAGTAGCCGGGGGACGGCATGCCGGACTGGTAGCCGGCGAAGGCGTCCATCTGGCGGAAGGAGTAGGGCACCAGGAAGCTGCCGCCCGCAGCCCCGTCGGGCGGGACGGGCACCGGGGGCCATGCGGCGGGTTCCGCGCCCGGAGACGTGCCGGGGGCGGCGGTGAGGGCGCGCAGGGCGGGCTGGTGGAAGCCGCCGGTCACCACCAGGACCGGCCGGCTGCCGGCGTGTGCGACTGCGGCACGGACCCAGGAGGCCATGTACTGCTCGCGGGCGCGGTCCCCGTCGTCGGCCTCGGTGTCGCCGCGCACCAGGGCGAAGTAGGCGTCCAGGCGGTCCTGCAGGCCGTCCGGATCGGCGATCTCGAAGAGGCGGTCCCACAGGGCGTCCACGGTGTCGACCCGGTAACGGGCGCGGAGCCGTTCGGTGGCGCGACTGTAGCGGGCCTCGGCGTCGGCGTAGCGGTTGGCTGCGCCGTCGGGGCGGTCGGTGAAGGCGCGGTGCCAGGCGGGCAGGTCGATGAACCGGACCTCGGCGCCCGCGGTACGGCCCTCGGTGAGTGCCACCCATTCCGGGGAGTACGCGCACAGCGGGGTCCAGGAGGTGGCGACCCGTTCGGTGCCGCGGTAGTGGCTGAAGACGGCGATGGGCAGTTCGTGTCCGAGGAGCAGTTCGCCGATCCGGTCGTTCATGTCGGCGGGGCCCTCGACCAGGACGTGTGCCGGGCGCAGTTCGCGGATCGTGCGGCGAACGAGGCCGGCGCAGGCCGGTGAGTGGTGGCGCACCCCCAGGAAGGTGACGCGGGCGGTGCTCACCGTTGGTCCAGCAGGTGCCGGGCCTCGTGGAGGGCCTGCCACTGGGGACCTCGGCGCAGGCGGGCCTGCTGTTCGAGGAAGCGGCGCAGGCGGGCGAGGTCCTCGGGACTGTCCTTGGCGGCGGTGCCGGCGAGACAGGAGACGATGTCGGCGGCGTTGCCGGCCTCGCCGCGCAGGAACCAGCCGCGCAGGCCGACGGCGTGGGCCGTGGAGACGGCTTCGGCGGTGCTCATCACCGCGGAGGGCCGGTCGTCCTGGCCGGGCGCGCCGCGCAGTTCGCGGAAGGTACCGACCAGTACCTCGAGGACGTCCCGGTCGGGTGCCCGCTCGACTCCGGACTCGCGGAGCAGGGCGGTGGACTCGGCTTCGACGAGGGCGAGTTCGGTGTCGAGGTCGGGTATCGGGAAGACGGTCTCGAAGTTGAAGCGGCGTTTGAGCGCGGCGCTCATCTCATTGACGCCGCGGTCGCGGGTGTTGGCGGTGGCGATGACGTTGAAGCCCTGGCGGGCGAAGACCATGCCGTCGTCGCCGTCGAGTTCGGGGACGGCGACGACGCGTTCGGAGAGCAGGGAGAGCAGGCAGTCCTGGACCTCGAGGGGGCAGCGGGTGATCTCCTCGAAGCGGACGATGCGTCCCTCGGCCATGCCGCGGAGCATGGGGGCGGGCACCAGGGAGCGGCGGGAGGGGCCTTCGGAGACCAGCAGGGCATAGTTCCAGGAGTACTTGATCTGGTCCTCGGTGGTGGCCGCGCCGCCCTGCACAGTGAGCGTGGAGGTGCCGCTGACGGCTGCCGCGATGAGCTCGGAGAGCAGCGACTTGGCGGTGCCGGGTTCGCCGACGAGCATCAGGCCCCGGTTGGTGGCCAGGGTCACCAGGGCCCGTTCGACGAGCGAGGGGCTGCCGACGAACTTGCGGCTGATGCCGGCGTCGGGGTCTCCGACCACGAAGCGGAGGGCGGCACGGAGGCTGAGCTGCCAGCCGGGCGGCCGCGGGTCGGTGTCCCCGGCGCGCAGCTCGGCGAGTTCGTCGGCGTGGCGCACCTCTGCGGGCGGACGCTGCAGGCGGGGCGGGCGCGGATCGCTCACTGTGGTCATGGCGGGGCTCACTTGGCGGTGATGTCGGTCAGGTCGGCGAGGATCTCGGAGGCGATGACGGGGTCGATCTCGCCGAGGCGGTGCGGGTACGTGTGGCTGCCCCAGTAGTCGCCGGGGGCGGTGTCGATCCATATGGTCTCGAGGGTCTGGTCGGGGAACGCGTCGACCATGCCGACGGCGATGCCGTCGTCGAGGGCGATGACGAGGTGGCGGTCGCGGGCGATCGGGCGGGAGAACCAGCGTTCCACGCCGTTGTCCTCGGGCGTGCCGCGTTCCCAGCCGCGCTTGGTGAGGCCGAGGAGTTTGCCGACGGGGACGGTGGCGCCCTCGAAGCGGGTCAGCCGGTGGCCGGTGGCCTCCGCGTCGGTGAAGGCGTGCACGGGGCGCCCGAGCTGCGGGAAGGGCTGGAGGATCTCGTAGTCGGCGAAGAGGTCGGCCCAGGCCTCGAGTTCGTCTCCCAGACGGAGGGGGTGGGCGAGGCGCACGGTGGCGTCGGCGGGGAGGGTCCATGCGTCGTCGTGGACGTCGGCGAGGGTGAGGTCCTCGGCGACACGGAACGCGGTCACCATGCCGTCGCGGTCGCCGAGCCAGACCAGGCGGCGCACCAGGTGGCGCAGAAGGGGGTGTTCGACGAGCAGTTCGCGGAACTCGGCGGCGGCCCAGGAGCGGCCGGTGACCATGGCGGCCTCCAGGCGGCGCAACTGGTCGGAGGCGATGGTTCGGACCTCCTTCTTGAGGGCGGCGAACCGCTTGCGCTCGGCGGGGGCGAGTTCCGGGTCGTCCTTGACGCCCGGGGCCGGCAGGGCCTTGCGGAGCTTGCCGGTCTCGTCGCGGACACAGGGGCGGAGCTGTTCGTCGAAGGTGACGGTGAAGCGGCGCGGGCCGTAGTCGATGACGGTGCTGCCGTCGTCGGCGAGGCCGAGGTCGGGGACCAGCCGGTCGGCGAGCTGGTCGGTGGTGAGGCCGAGCCCTTCGGCGACCTCGTCGATCTTCTCCCGGGCTCGCTTCTTGAGGGCCTTGAACGGCACACGCTGGGAGATGCCGTGCAGATGGCGCAGGGCGGTGTCGGTGCCGATCGCAGCGAGGACGGTGAGGCCCTCGACGGCCCGGTGGTGGGCGTTCTCACCGGGCCAGGCACGCACGAGGGGGGTGAGACGGCGGACGGTCTCGTCGTCGCCGAGGAGGCCGAGGGCGTGGAGGGCCCAGCTGTCCTTGGCCGGCATGCCGTGGAACCGCCACGTCTCGAAGAGGGCCCAGGCGAACTCGGCGAGGGAGCCGGCGTCGCAGTGCTCGGTGACGGTGGCGAGGCCGGGGTAGACGTCACCGGGCTTGGAGATCTGCAGCATGGTCGTCACGTGACGGGCCGCGTCGTCGGGCAGGGCGCCGCGGCCGCCGGTGAGCCGGATCTGCGGGAACAGGGCGGGGTCGGTCCAGGTGCAGGGGGAGGGCATCCTCGCCGGGAGGGCGGCCTCCAGCGGATCGCCGGCGAGGAGGTCGGCGACGATCTCCTCGGCCTCGGCGCCGTAGCCGGCTGCGGTCTCCCGCACGGCCTCGGCGCCCACCTCCGCGGCGAGTTGCCGCAGGGCGTGTTCGGCGTGGGTGCGGGGCCTGCCCGCCGGGCCGACGGCGTCGGGAACGAGGAAGGCGGCCGCGGCCCGGCCGTGGCGGCGGAGCCAGGCGAGAACCGTGGGCCTCAGCGACTGACGGCGCACCAGCCACTCGGCCATCTGCCGGGCCACCTCGACACTGCGGTAGGGCAGCAGCAGGCCGCCGGCGGTGGCCGGGTGGCGGGCGGCGAGCCGGCTCAGCATCGGCAGGGCGTACAGGCCGTGGCGGGCGGCGGCGGGGCCGAGGGGGGTCTCGGGGTCCCCGAC
>NZ_NCTE01001306.1:4928-13268 GCF_002114215.1 Streptomyces sp. 13-12-16
AGACGTGCTCGGGGGCGAAGGCGTCGAGCAGCGGGCGTACGACGTCCTCGGGGCCGGTGACGAAGAGGCGGGCGGCGCGGATGTCGCCCCGCCACCTCCCCTGCTGCATCCGCTGGATCTCGCGGGACCAGTCGTGCTCGCGCCACCAGGGGGTTTCGTTGACGACGGTGGCCGCCCAGGCCTCCTGCTCCCCGGGCTTCCAGGCCACTTCGGCCTGCGGCGCCCCGGGGACGTCGCGGGCCACGCGGGCCTTGCGGCTGGTGCGCTTCCGGGTCCACGGCGGGGTGGCCAGCAGGGCGGGCAGCGCCTCCGCGGGCGCTTCCGCGTCCCGTTCGCCCCGCTTCAGCAGCGGGGCGACGACGGCTGCGGACGCCTCGGGCAGGGCGGGCAGCATCTTCTTCGTGAGCTCCGGGTGGGTCACCACGTGCAGGGGCAGCAGCATCCGGGAGAGGGACGCATGTTCGCTGTCGCCCGCCGCGGCGGCGGAGAGCAGCCGCAGGGCCCGCCGCGGGTAGCGGTTCATGGCGTCGAGCAGGGCGGGGCGGACATTGCGGTCGCCGCCCTTCTTCAGCAGCAGGCGGAAGGCGTCGTCGGTGGGCAGTTCGGCGGCCCAGCCCGCGACGTCCCGGTGTCCGTCGGATCCGTAGGCTCCGTCGAACGCGTCCTCCAGCAGGGACCCGACGGCGGGACCGAGCCGGTTCGCGAGGGTGGCGAGCAGTTGGAGGTTCCAGCCGTTCCAGCCGAGTCGTGCTCCTTCGCCGATGCGGGCGATCTGCTCCGGCCGGTACAGGGAGAGAAGGAGCATGCGCCGCAGGAGGGAGTCGTTCGGTATCGGGCCGTCGCAGCACTCGTCGACCCAGACACGCTCTTCGGGTACCAGGTAGGAGACCACGATGCGGCGCTCGACGCTGTCCCGGAGGCCGGCAAGGGCCTCGACGGTCCGCTGCCGGGTCTCCTCGTCGACCGCCGCGAGCAGGTCCCGGACACGGGCGGCGGTCTCCCACACGTGGTAGGTCCGGTAATCGGTCGTTCTCCGCAGCGCCGCGTCGTACCGTCGGGAACCTGCCTGCATGTAATGGGGGTTGACGCATCCCAGCTCCACGACGGCACGGGCGGCGAACGGCAGGCCGTGTTCGGTCACGCAGGCGTCGACGAGCACGTCCACCATCGTGTGGTGCCAGCCGACGGCGATCTCCACGGCGGCTCCGAGCGGAGAGGGACTGCCTTCCCGGTGGGCCCGGCCCTCCTTCACCAGCTCCGGGTCGCTGCCGGAGGAGGAGAACATCGCCTCGAACCAGGCCGCCTCCTGCGCGTAGCGGCGAGCGGCCTTCTCCACCGCGTCCTCGGCCGGCTTCGCGGCGGCCCGGAGCACGGGCAGGGCCCGCAGCCAGGCGGCGGGCATCTCGAACCGGTCCTCGTCGGCGATTTCCTGGTGCATGGCGCTGTTCCTCCCCGTCACCCGTTGCACGGGGACCTCATGAGCAGTTACCGATCACGTTAGACCTCGGCACTGACAACGGTCGGGCCCGTGCACGCCCGGCGGCGGCACATCCGCATCGCAGGATCCCCTGCCTCTCACGGTCAACTCTCCTGTGCTGCTCGCGCTTTCGACCTGCATCAGGTGTACGGGGACACTGTCTTCCCGCAGATCGCCTCCTGCACCGATCGCCGCACCGGCGAGGTGCTGTGCGACCGGAGGGCCGACCGGGGGGCTCCGGCATGGCTGTACGAGGCAGGTCCACGGGCCGACGAGCGCCTGCCACTACCCCACTCGGACCTCGGCGCGACGACGCTCCGGCCGCCGCCGTGGAGGAAGCCGGCCCGTGCGAACGGAGACGGGAGAGCCCGACGCCTCCCAGCGGACGGGGAAGGCGACGAACCAGGACACCACCCGGTGGCGGCTGACGCATCGCCCGCCCACGCCCGGGTCCGCCAACCGGTCGATCCGTCCAGTGACGCCGCCGGCGCAGGCGCACCGGCTCATTCGGCTGGCCCGAAACCACTCACGCAGTGACGAAAGCCGTAGAGCTACCCGAGGAACGACAACCGCACCTGACGGTTGTGATTCGAGACGTTCGTGTCGACCAGGCACACCGACTGCCAGGTGCCCAGTTCCAGCCGTCCGTCCACCACCGGGAGCGTCGCGTGCGGCGGGACGAAGGCGGGCAGGACGTGGTCGCGGCCGTGGCCGGGGCTGCCGTGGCGGTGCTGCCAGCGGTCGTCGGCGGGCAGCAGGGTGTGCAGGGCGGACAGGAGGTCGTCGTCGCTGCCGGCGCCGGTCTCGATCACGGCGATCCCGGCCGTGGCGTGCGGCACGAAGACGTTCAGCAGGCCGTCCCGGCCGGCCGCCGTCTCCCGCAGGAAGGACTCGCAGTCGCCGGTGATGTCGACGACCCTCTCGTCGGAGCCGGTGGCGATGGTCAGGACTCGGGTGGTGAAGGCATCGGACATGTGCTCCATCCTGGCCCATGCGCCGGGGTGCCCGCGGTAGCGCCGACGGGAAGATCCACGGCCTCCGCACGGTTGGCAGAAGCGTGAACGACATGCGCGAGGTCGAGGTGGTCGTCATAGGCGCCGGACAGGCAGGGTTGTCGAGCGCCTACCATCTGCGGCGGTCCGGGTTCGAGCCGGACCGCGACTTCGTGGTGCTGGACCACTCCCCCGGCCCCGGCGGCGCCTGGCAGTTCCGGTGGCCGTCACTGACGTACGGCAAGGTGCACGGGATGCACGCGCTGCCCGGCATGGAGCTTGACGGCGCCGATCCGGCGCGGGCCTCCTCCGAGGTGATCGGCGAGTACTTCGACCGCTACGAGCGGGCCTTCGACCTGCGGGTACGGCGTCCGGTGGACGTACGGGCGGTGCGCGAGGGGTCCGGCGGACGGCTGCTGGTGGAGACCTCGGACGGTGACTGGTCGACGCGGGCGCTGATCAACGCCACCGGCACCTGGGACCGGCCGTTCTGGCCGCGCTATCCGGGCCAGGAGACCTTCCGGGGACGTCAGTTGCACACGGCGCAGTACCCGGGGCCGGAGGCGTTCGCCGGGCAGCGGGTGGTCGTGGTGGGCGGCGGTGCCTCGGGCACCCAGCACCTGCTGGAGATCGCGCCGTACGCGGCGGCCACGACCTGGGTGACCCGGCGGCCCCCGGTCTTCCGTGAGGGCCCCTTCGACGAGGAGGCGGGCCGGGCGGCCGTGGCACTCGTCGAGGAGCGGGTACGGCAGGGTCTGCCGCCGCGCAGCGTCGTCTCCGTGACGGGACTGCCGCTCAACGACGCGATCCGCCGGGGTCTGGCGGACGGCGTGCTCGACCGGCAGCCCATGTTCGACCGGATCACGCCCGACGGCGTGGAGTGGGCAGGGGAGTCCCCCCTGCCCGAGCGCGGCCGAGAGCTCGAGGGAGGGCGGCGGGTGGCGGCCGACGTCATCCTGTGGGCGACCGGTTTCCGCCCCGCCGTCGAGCATCTCGCCCCGCTGCGACTGCGGGAGCCGGGCGGCGGCATCCGGGTCGAGGGCACGCGGGCGGTCGCCGACCCGCGGATCCATCTGGTCGGCTACGGCCCCTCGGCGAGCACCATCGGCGCCAACCGGGCCGGACGCGCGGCGGTGCGGGACATCAGGCGGTTGCCGGCGTGGGAGGAGCGGGCCGCGGCGTGACGGCCGGGAGCGCGCCGCTCACTTCTTCGACGGTTCGCTCGCCCTCTTCCCCTGTGCGTCGGACTCGGCGACGTTGCGCTGGTGTTCCGCGTAGTCGGCCGTGAAGCGGGTGTCGCCCGGCTTGACGGTGACGAAGTAGAGCCAGTCGCCCGGAGTCGGGTTGATGGCGGCGCGCACCGCGTCCTCGCCGGGGTTGGCGATCGGGGTCGGGGGCAGTCCCATGCGCCGGTAGGAGTTGTAGGGGCTGTCGATCTCGGTGTCGGCGGCCGTCGTGCGCGGCGCCCCGCGGTGCAGGGCGTAGTCGACGGTGGAGTCCATCTGGAGCGGCATCCCGCGTTCCAGCCGGTTGAAGATCACCCGGGCCACCTTGCCCATGTCGGCCTTGGTGGCCGCCTCCGCCTGGACGATGCTCGCGACGGTGACCGCCTGGTAGACGTTCATCGCGTTGCGCTGCGCACCGGCGGCGATCGGGGCTCCGTTGAACTTCTTGTCGGCGGTGTCGACCATGCGGGACAGCAGCTTCCGCGGGGTCGCCTTCTCCTTCAGCGGATAGGTCGTCGGGAAGAGGTAGCCCTCCGGGTCGCCCCCGGCCTCGTCGGGCAGCTTCAGGCCCGCCTTGGGGAGGGACTTCTTCGTGGTGCCGGCGGGCAGGTCGAGGACCTTGTCGACGGCGGCGTACACCTGGCTCGCGCGCCAGCCCTCCGGGATCACCAGGGTCGTGGGGCGGGAGTCGTCGTCGCCGTTCATGATCAGCAGCGGCACCGCCACGGCGGTGCCGGCCACGACGGCCCCGAGCGCCGCGAGGGCGAGGCGGCCCCGGCGCGTCAGTCGGATCGTGCTCCGTGACGGAGTGTTCGTCTGCATGCGGGCACGGTAACCCGCATAACGCCACAAACCCGACATATCTTCATCTCGTCGGCTCCAGTTGGGCGTCCCGGCGTACGAGGGCCGCGTAGCGCCCGCCGCGCTCCAGCAGCTCTTCGTGCGTGCCGCGTTCGACCACGCGTCCGGAGTCGAGGACCACGATCTGGTCGGCACTCCGGACGGTGGACAGCCGGTGGGCGATGGTGACCGTGGTGCGGTCGGCCGACAGTGCGTCGATGGCCTCCTGGACGGCGGCCTCGGTACGGGTGTCCAGGGCGCTGGTGGCCTCGTCGAGCACCAGGACCGGCGGGTCGCGCAGGATGGTGCGGGCGATCGCCAGGCGTTGCTTCTCACCGCCGGAGAACCGGTAGCCGCGCTCGCCGACCACCGTGTCGTACCCGTCGGGCAGGGCGGCGATGTGGTCGTGGATCTGCGCGGCCCGCGCCGCCGCGTGCAGCTCCTCGTCGGTGGCGTCCGGCTTGGCGAAGCGCAGGTTGTCCGCGACCGAGGCGTGGAAGAGGTACGTCTCCTGGGAGACGACGCCCACCGCACGGGCCAGCGTGTCGAAGTCGAGGTCGCGGACGTCGACGCCGTCGAGGGTGACCCGGCCGCCTGTGACGTCGTACAGCCGCGGCACGAGGTGACCGAGGGTGGACTTGCCGGCGCCGGTGGACCCGACCACGGCGAGGCCGCCGCCCGGGGGGACGGTGATGTCGATGCCGTCGAGGACGGGGGCGCTCTCGTCGTCGTATCCGAAGGTGACGCCCTCGAAGCGGACCTCGCCCTTGACCCGGTCGAGGTGGACCGGGTCCGCGCGCTCGGTGATGTCGATCGGGAGGTCGAGGTACTCGAAGATGCGCTGGAAGAGCGCGAGCGACGTCTGGATCTGGACACCGGTGGACAGCAGGCTCACGGCCGGGCGGAACAGCCCCTGCTGGAGCGAGACGAAGGCGACGATGGTGCCGATGGAGACCTCGGGGCCGCCCGTCTGCAGGGCGATGCCTGCCGTCCAGTAGATGATCGCCGGCATGGCGGCCATGACGATCGTGATGACGGCCATGCGCCAGCGGCCGGCCATGTTCGACCGGACCTCCAGGTCGACCAGCCGCTCGGACTCGTCCGAGAAGGCACCGGTCAGGGAGTCGGAGCGGCCCATGGTGCGGCCGAGCAGGATGCCGCTGACCGAGAGCGACTCGGTGACCGTGGCGGCCATCGCCGCCATCTGCTTCTGGCGCTGGGTGGTGATCTTCTTGCGTTCGTTGCCGACGCGGCGGCTGATCCAGACGAACACCGGCAGCAGGACCAGCGAGACCACGGTCAGCCGCCAGTCGAGCGCCAGCATCGCGACGACGGTGGCGACCACGCTGGTGAGGTTGGAGACCAGGGACGTCGCCGTGGAGGTCACGGTGGCCTGCATGCCGCCGATGTCGTTGGCGATGCGGGACTGGACCTCACCGGTGCGGGTGCGGGTGAAGAAGGCGAGCGACATGCGCTGGAGCCGGCCGTAGACGGCGGTGCGCAGGTCGTGCATCACGCGCTGGCCGACGGTGGTCGAGATCAGGGTCTGCAGCACGCCGAAGACGCTGGTGAGGACGGCGCTGAGGATCATGCCGAGCGCGAGCAGGCTGAGCAGCCCGGTGCGGCCCTCGGGGATGGCGACGTCGAGGATCGCCTTCAGCAGGAACGGGGTGGCCACCGAGACCAGCGAGGCGGCGCCGACGAGCAGGCCGACGATCGCGAGGCGGCCCCGGTAGGGACGGAAGAGCTTCAGGATGCGCCGCACCTGCCGGGGCTGCTCCTCGGCGCCGGCGGGCGGGGTCCAGTCGGGTTCGCGGTCGGGGTGCATGGTCTCCTTCGGCAAGGGCGCCCGGTGATGTGATGACGAGGTGAGTACAGCTCATTGTTACCTATACTCACAATGAACGGCATCCTGATATTGTTCCCGTATGACCGCCCCCGATCCCGACGGCCTGCTGGCCGAGCAGCTGCTTCGGCTGACCCGCCGGGTGCATCGCATCCAGAAGCGCCATCTGGAGGGGCGCGGGCTCGGTATCACCCCTGCCCAGTCACGGCTGCTGCGCACCCTCGCGCACTACGGTTCACCGCCCCGCATGGCCGATCTGGCCGAGCGGCTGGAGGTGGTCCCCCGCGCCGTCACCACACTGGTCGACGGGCTGGAGGCGAACGGCAAGGTGCGGCGGGTGCCGGATCCGGCCAATCGGCGGGTGATCCGGATCGAGCTCACCGACGACGGGCGCGCGGCCCTGCGGGAACTGCGCGCCGCGCGCCGGTCCGCCGCGGAGGAGATCCTGGCCCCGCTGGGGGACGCCCAGCGCGAGGCACTGGGCGAGTTGCTGGACACCCTGATCGACGGGGCGGTCCCCACGCGGTGCGGCGACGCGTCCGTATGACCCGTGTGACGTGACGGTACGGCGGTGCCGGCCGCCCGGACCGCCGGTTCTGTGCGGTCGTGTGGAAAACCGTTTGCCTCCCGGTACGCAGCGGGGTCAACCTGTCACGGTTTGCTGCCGCCGTCCTCGGACTGCGCGCACCTCCGCCTTCTCCCCGTTTCCGCCGCCCTCTGATCCGAGCCACTGGGACGTCATGCAGATTCAAGACCTTCCGTTTCCCGACCCGGGGGTGCCCGACGCACGCTCGGGTCCCCGATTCCTGTGGTGGCTCTTCCGGAATCAGCTGGCCGGGCAGCTCAAGTCGCTGGCCTGGGGTCTGCTGCACTTCACCTCCGTGGCCTCGCTGCCGTTCTGCGTCGGCGTCGCCGTCCAGGCCGCGGTCGACCGCTCCGGCGGCCGGCTCGCACTGGCCGGCGGCCTGATGGCGCTGGCCTGCGCGGGCAACGCCATCGGCGACACCTTCCTGCACCGCGCCGCCGTCACCAACTGGATCACCGCCGCCGCCCGTGTCCAGCAGTTGCTGGCCCGCAAGGCGGCCACGCTGGGCTCCGCGCTGACCCGGCGGGTCGCCGCAGGTGAGGTCGTGGCGGTCTCCACCGGTGACGTCGAGAAGATCGGGTGGTTCGTGGAGGCCCTGTCGCGGTTCACCGCGGCGGCGGTCACCATCGTGCTGGTCTGCACCGGCCTGGTCGTCTACCAGCCGGCGCTGGGGGTCGTCGTCGCCGTGGGACTGCCGGTGCTGGCGATCGCGGTGCTGCCTCTGCTGCCCCGCGCCACCCGGCGGGCGGACGTCCAGCGCGAGAAGGCCGGCCGGGCCACCGAGCTCGCCTCGGACACCGTCGCCGGGCTGCGCGTACTGCGCGGCATCGGCGGCGAGGAACTGTTCCTCGACCGCTACCGCCGCGCCTCCCAGGAGGTCCGTCACGCCGCCGTGCGCAGCGCCAGGATGTGGGCCCTGATCGCCGCGATCCAGGTGCTGCTGCCGGGGATCCTGCTGATCACGGTGGTCTGGTACGGCGTCCATCTCGCCCGCGAGGGCCGGATCGCCGTCGGTGAACTGGTCACCGTCTACAGCTCGGTCATGGTGCTCACCTACCCGCTGCGGCACTTCGAGGAGATCGCGATGGCGTACTCCTTCTCGCGTCCCTCGGCGAAGCGGGCCGCGCGCGTGCTGTCGCTGGAGCGGGCCACGGACACCGCGGGATCGCGCGCCGCCGAGGACCCGGCCGGGGACCTGTACGACCCGCAGAGCGGTCTGCTCGCCCCCACGGGCCGGCTCACCGCCGTGGTCTGCGGGGACCCGGACGCGGCGGGACGGCTGGCCGAACGGCTCGGCGGGCACGCCTCCGAGCGGGGCACCCCGGTGCTGCTCGGCGGGGTGCCGCTCGACGAACTGCCACTGGACTCCGCCC
>NZ_NCTE01001307.1:0-440 GCF_002114215.1 Streptomyces sp. 13-12-16
AGGCGGATGCCAGGACCCGGTGGGTCCCTCGTCCTCCCGACGGGCGGTCCCGGTGCGGGCCGGCACCCGCTCGCCGGCTCCCGCGTCCGCGGCGCGGCGGTGCGCGCCCGGGGCCGGCTCAGGGAGAAGAGGCACGGCGGCACGCGCTAAGCTGCAAGCGCCTCGCGGGGGAAGTCCGGTCGAAGTCCGGCGCTGACCCGCAACGGTAGGCGGAGTCCCGTGAGGGTTCCGTGAGCCCGATTACCCGCGGTGGTGTGAAGCTCCTGTCAATCGCCGTGGACTGCGAGAGGTGCTGCGCGAGGCGCCCGGCGCCCGGGCCCGCTCCTTCGATCACGCAGGCGCACGGCCCGAGGCGAAAGCGATCCGCCTGTGGCCACGCTCCGCGACCGCGTACCCGCCGTACCGCACCGCACCACGAGCGGCGGGCCCCCCCCCCCCCC
>NZ_NCTE01001307.1:673-4913 GCF_002114215.1 Streptomyces sp. 13-12-16
ACCATAACCCCGGACGAGGTCTCCTCCTACACCATCGTGTGGGAACTGCGCTTCCCGCGTGCCGTGCTCGCCGCGGTGGTCGGTGCCGGTCTGGCGTCCGTCGGCGTCGCCGTCCAGGCCATGGTCCGCAACGCGCTCGCGGATCCGTTCGTCCTCGGCATCTCCTCCGGCGCGGGCGTCGGAGCCAACGCCGTGCTCATCTTCGGCGCCTTCGGCGCTCTCGGTGTCTGGGCGCTGTCCACGGCGGCGTTCGTCTCCGCGCTCGCGGCCATGACGCTGGTGTACGCGATCGCCCGGACCCCGCGGGGGCTGACACCGCTCCGTCTCGTGCTGACCGGCACCGCGATGTACTACGGCTTCTCGGCCGTGACCACGTTCATGGTGTTCGCCGCCGAGCGCGGTGAGGCGGCCCGGTCCGCGGTGATGTGGTTGCTCGGCAGTCTGGGCGGCGCGAGCTGGACCTCCGTACCGATCGCCGCGGGCGCGGTGCTCGGCGGCCTCGTCCACCTCGGCTGGTCGGCCCGGCGCCTGAACGCCCTGGCGATGGGCGACGAGACCGCTGCCGCTCTGGGCGTGGACCCCGGGCGGCTGCGCAAGGAACTCTTCCTGACGACCGCCGCCGTCACCGGGGCGGTGGTCGCGGTCAGCGGGGCCATCGGCTTCGTGGGCCTGATGGTTCCGCACGCCGCCCGGATGCTGGTCGGGGCGGACCACCGCCGGCTGCTGGCCGTCGCTCCCCTGGCCGGCGCCGTGCTGCTGATCTGGGTCGACATCCTGTCGCGCGTGGTGCTCGCACCGGCCGAACTGCCGCTGGGCGTCCTGACGGCGGCGATCGGCGTGCCCTGCTTCGTCCTGCTCATGCGCCGCCGTACCTACACCTTCGGAGGTGTGTGATGGAGGTCGACATCGACACGGTGACCGTGGAGATCTCCGGTACGCGGCTGGTGGAGGACGTATCACTGCGGGCGGGCAGCGGACAGTTCGTGGGACTCGTCGGGCCCAACGGCAGCGGCAAGTCGACCCTGTTGCGGTGTGTCTACCGGGCCCTGCGTCCCACGGCCGGTGCGGTACGTCTCGACGGCGACGACCTGCTGGCCATGAACCCGCGCGACAGCGCACGCCGGCTCGCCGCCCTTCCCCAGGAAGCGGTCGCGGAGTTCGACTTCACGGTGGCCGAGGTCGTGGCCATGGGCAGGCTGCCGCACCAGGGGGCGGTGGCCCGCGAGAGCGACGAGGACCGGCGCGCGTGTGCCGCCGCGCTGACGGGGGTCGGCGCCGGCCATCTGGCCGACCGGGGCTTCCTCACGCTCTCCGGCGGCGAGCGGCAACGGGTCCTGATCGCCCGCGCGCTCGCCCAGCGGCCCCGGGTCCTGGTGCTGGACGAGCCCACCAACCACCTGGACATCGCCCAGCAGCTGGAGATCCTGTCCCTGGTCCGGGCCGGCGGGCCGACCGTGCTCACCGCGCTGCACGACCTCAACCTCGCCGCGCTCCACTGCGACCTCCTCCACGTCATCGACGGCGGGCGGATCGTCGCCTCCGGCGCACCCCACGACGTCCTCACGCCGGTGCTGCTGGCCGACGTCTTCGGCGTCCGTGCGCACCGCGTCCTCCATCCCGGAACGGGCGCCGTCCAGCTGCTCTTCGACCGTCTTCCCTCCCGGTAGTCCCCTCCCGGTCCACCCTCGAAGGAGTCACCACCCCATGCCGCACCGCGCGCGCCCCGCCGTCCTCGCACTCGTTCTGGCCTTCGCCGTCACCGGCTGCGGGGCGAGCGTCCCGTCGGAGGAGGGGAAAGGAGACGGCGCCCGGGCGTCCGGCGGCCACTATCCGGTCACCGTCGAGAACTGCGGCGAACGGAGAACGTTCGAGAGGGCCCCGCGGCGCGTGGTCACCAACGACGTGGGGATCACCGAGATCATGTTCGCGCTCGGTCTCGCGGACCACATGGCGGGATACGTCATGCCCGACGACAAGGGCGACCTCTCGAAGGTGCCGTGGAAGGACGGCTACCGGAAGACCACGTGGCTCTCGAAGGACCGGATCAACAAGGAGCTGGTCCTGGACGCCCGTGCCGACCTGGTCTTCGCGGGCTGGAACTACGGCTTCGACGAGGGCGAGGGCTTCACGCCCGCCGCGCTGCGACGCCTGGGCGTCGACTCGTACCTGCTCAGTGAGTCGTGCCGCAACGGACGGGGCAAGGCCCGCGGTGTGATGCCACCGCTCGACGCGCTGTACACGGACCTGCGGAACCTGGGGAAGGTGTTCGACGTCGAGGACAGGGCCGAGACGCTCATCGCGTCGTTCCGTGAACAGGTGGCCGAAGCGCAGGACGAGGCTCCGGAGGGTTCCGGCCGGCCGCGGGTGTTCCTCTACGACAGCGGCGAGGACAAGCCGCTCACGTCCGGCGCCTACGCGGGGCCCCACGACATCATCACCAAGGCCGGCGGTGACCACGTCATGAAGGACCTGGAGGACAGCTGGACCACCGTGGGCTGGGAGACGGTCGTCGCCCGTGACCCCGAGGTCATCGTGATCAACGACTACGGGGACACCACCGCGGAACAGAAGCGGAGGTTCCTCAAGTCCTACAAGCCGCTCGCGAACGTCTCCGCCGTCAAGAACGACCGGATCGTCACGCTCGACTACGTCGACCTCGTCGAGAGCCCGCGCAACCCCGCGGCCGTCAGCTCCCTCGCGGCCGCCCTGAGACGCCTCGGCTCCTGAGGTCCCGGGGACGTCGGCGAACCCCTCGCCCGGGTCCCCGATCCGGGGGATCCCGTACCGTCCTCCCGGCCGGCGGCGTGTCATGGTGGTGGTCATGGCGGCTGAAGTGGATGTGGCCGTGCTGGTCGGACTGCAGGCTTCCGGAAAGTCCACGTTCTACGCACGGTGCCTGGCCGACCGGTACGCGCTGGTGAGCAAGGACCTCTTCCCGCGGGGAGCCAGGCACAAGCAGCAGCGGCAGATGCGGCTGCTGGCGGAGCACCTCGCGGCCGGGAGGCCGGTGGTGGTGGACAACACCAATCCGTCACCCCAGGAGTGGCACCCGCTGGTGGAAGCGGCGCACTCGTTCGGTGCCACGGCCACGGCCTACTGGTTCCCTCCCGACGTGGCCGGCTCGCTGCGCCGCAACTCCGCCCGCGCGGGCCGCGAGCGCGTTCCGGACGTCGGAGTCCTGGCCACGATGAAGCGCCTGCGCAGACCGTCACCGGAGGACGGGTTCGACGAGGTGCGCGAGGTGCGGTTCGACGGCCGCGGCGGCTTCGAGGTGCACAGGTGAACGGCGTGCGGCCGCGGCCCGGGGAGAGGCGACGTCCGTGGCCCCGGGCGGGCCGGAACACCCGCCGGACGGAAGGGAGGACCGGGGCGCACCTCACGGAACGACCCCCTCACCGGCACGCCGCGGAGGGAGCGCCCAGGGAGCCGGTGGGGGCGGTCCGTGAGCCGGCCGGCGGGACCGGCGTGCCCGGCCCCGCGGCCGCCAGGTGGTGACCAGGGCGGCTGCCAGGAGCAGTTCGGCGATGTCGCCGCCGTAGTACATGATCTCGGCGCCCGCCCGGACCTGGTCCACGGGGGCGTGGATGTGCACCCCGAAACCGCCGTACATCAGCTGCGCGATCACCGCGTGCGCCGTGATGGCGACGCCGAGGCAGACCAGCCGAGCGGGTACGCCCGGTCGCGACGGGGCGGGGTCGGGGCCGGCGATGGCGTGGGCGAACAGGCAGCCGGAGAGCAGGAAGTGCGCGTGCAGCAGCCAGTGGGCCGCGGGGCCGCCCGTGGCCGCGCTGTGGAGGGGGGTGAAGTAGAGCACGGCGAGGCCGCCCGTGGACAGCGCCGTCGCGACCACGGGACGGGTGAGGACGCGGACGGGCGGGCTGTGCAGGACGGCGGTCAGCCGCCGTGCCCGGGCCGTGGGCAGGGTGCGCAGCAGGAGGGTGACGGGGGCGGCCAGGACGAGCGCGAGAGGCGCGTACATGCCGATGAGCATGTGCTGGGTCATGTGGCCGCGGAAGTCCCCGTGCGCGAAGGGGGCCACGGGCGGCAGCAGTGCCACGCCGAGCAGGGCGGCGCCGGTCAGGAACCACGCCGTCCGCCACCGGCTCCAGCCCAGGACGGGGTTGCGGTGCCGGGCCCGGCGGGCGAGCGACAGGTAGGCGCCGGCGGCGGCCGGCAGGACGAGCGCGGGCAGCAGCCACTCCAGGACGTCGCCGCCCGCGGTGTGCTCGTGCGCGGGCAT
>NZ_NCTE01001308.1 GCF_002114215.1 Streptomyces sp. 13-12-16
AGGTCAGCGCGGCCAGCGAGGCATCCGCCGCACCCCCGGGCCCGTCGTCGTCCAGCCTCCGCCGCAACAGCCGCTCCGCGAGCGACTCCAGCCCCGCCCGGTACGGCGTGCGCGCCAGCCGCCGAGCGGCGGCGTACACGCGCGCGGGCACCATCACGGACCCGTCGGCCTTGGCCAGCGCGGCCACCGGCCGCACCAGATGCCGCCGCTTGCGGTCCATCAGCAGATCGGCCAGCCGCGCCGGATGCGCGTCCAGCACCTGCTTCGCCCCGTACCCGGTGAAGTGATCCGCGCTCCCCGCCGCCAGCCGTGCCCGGTGCCGCGCGGCCGACACCAGCGAGGGTCCGGGCTCGTCCGTGAGCGGCCCGTCCAGATCGACGTACGGAAGCGTCGACTCCGCGCCGGTCACCACCACGTGGTGCAGCCGCGGATTGGCGGCCAGTGCCCCCGCCCGCGACATCTCGTCGTCGTCCCGCGCCCCACCGGACCCACCGGCGAGGTCGTTGAAGGTGACGGCCAGCAGACGCTCCCCCGCCCCCGTCCCGTGCCCCAGCACGGTCCCCGGCATCCCGGGCAGCCCCGCGGCCAGCAGCGCCAGCGCCCCGGAGGCCGGTCCTCCGGACAGATCGGCCCCGATCCCCGGCACGGGCGTCCCCCGGGCCGCCCG
>NZ_NCTE01001309.1 GCF_002114215.1 Streptomyces sp. 13-12-16
CCCTGGCCGGGCAGGCGGACCGCCTGCTCGCCCGGCTCACCGACGGCGCGGACCCGGCCGCATCGGTCGCCGACCTGGCGCTGTCCCTCGGCACCACCCGCTCGGCGTTCGAGCACCGCGCCGTGCTCGTCGCCGCCGACCGGGCCGAACTCCTCGACGCGCTCACCGCGCTCGCCGGGGACCGGACCGTCCCGAACGTCCTGCGCGGCCGGGCCGTGCCCGGTGGCCGGACCGCGTTCCTCTTCCCCGGCCAGGGCTCCCAGCGGCCCGGCGCCGGACGCGAACTGTACGACCGGTACCCGGTGTTCGCCGAGGCCCTGGACGCCGTCGCGGCCCACCTCGACCCGGAGCTCGACCGGCCGCTGCGCGAGGTGATGTTCGCACCGGAGGGCACACCCGAGGCCGCCCTGCTGGACACCACCGGCTACACCCAGCCCGCGCTGTTCGCCCTCGGTGTCGCCCTGTACCGGCTGGTCGAGTCCTGGGGCGTCCGCCCGGACCTGCTGGCCGGGCACTCCGTCGGCGAGATCGCCGCCGCCCACGCCGCCGGGGTGTTCACCCTGGAGGACGCCTGCACGGTCGTCGCCGCCCGCGCCCGGCTGATGCAGGCCCTCCCGGCCGGCGGCGCCATGATCGCGGTACGGGCGAGCGAGGAGGAGGTCGCCGCACGGCTCGGCGACCGGATGTCACTGGCCGCCGTCAACGGCCCCGACGCGGTGGTGGTCTCCGGCGACGAGGACGCGGTCACCGCCCTCGCCGAGGAGTTCGCCGCACTCGGCCGGAAGACTAGGCGTTTGCGGGTGAGCCATGCGTTTCACTCCCTGCACATGGACGCCATGCTCGAGGACTTCGCACGGGTCACCCGGAGCGTGTCGTACACCGCGCCCACGCTGCCCCTGGTGTCGAACCTCACCGGGGAGACGGCCGCACCGGAGCGGGTGTGCGACCCCGGGTACTGGGTCGAACACGTCCGTCGTGCCGTCCGGTTCGGCGACGGGGTACGCACCCTCGCCGCCCGCGGCGCCACCCGCTACCTGGAGCTCGGGCCCGACGGCGTGTTCTGCTCCCTGGCGCAGGACACCTTCGACGCCCTGGCCGACGACAACCGCCCGGCCCCGGCCGCCGTACCGGCGCTGCGCACCGGACGCGACGAGGAGCGGTCCCTGATCGGCGCGGTGGCCCGGCTGCACGCCGCCGGCCAGCCCCTCGACTGGGCCGCGCTGCTCGACGGCACAGGCGCCCG
>NZ_NCTE01000135.1 GCF_002114215.1 Streptomyces sp. 13-12-16
CAGCGCAGCTGCCGGGGCGCGGGGGCGGGGCGGTCGGTGGTGGCCGGGGCGGTCAGGGTGGCGGTCATGCGGCGGGCTCCATGGGGTCGGCCGGGGTGAGGGCCTCGGGGTTGCGCAGGTAGGACAGGACGAGTTCCTCCAGGGACGGCGCTCCGGTGCTCCAGTCGCCGGGCAGCGGGCCGGACGGGCGGATCAGCGCGCTGAGCCGGCGGCCGGTGGTGCGGGACTCCACGACGTCGTGCGGGGCCAGGTCCGTCGTCGCCGGGGCGGAGACGCGGGTGTGGGCGGCCAGCAGGTCGTCGATCTCGCCGGCCAGGCGGACCCGACCGCCGCCGATCAGCAGCAGGTGGTCGCAGGAGTCCTCAAGCTCGGCGACGACGTGCGAGGACATCACGATCGTCGTGCCGTGCGCGGCGGCCTGCCCCATCAGTACGCCCATCAGCTCGTGCCGGGCCAGCGGGTCGAGGTCGGCCATCGGCTCGTCCAGGAGCAGCAGTTCGGGCCGCTTGGCGAGGGCGAGCGCGAGGGCCACGCGGGTGCGCTGGCCGCCGGAGAGGGCGCGGACGCGCTTGCGGGGGTCCAGGTCGCCGCCGGCCACGATCCGCCGCGCGGTGTCGGCGTCCCAGCGGCCGGGGTTCAGGTCGGCGCCCATGCGCAGCGTCTCGTCGATCGTGAGCTGCGGGTACAGCGGCTTGTCCTGGTCGACGAAGCCCACCCGGGGGCGGGCCGTCGCCGGGTCGGTGCCGAGGACGGTGATCGTGCCGTCGGTGGGGGCGAGCAGCCCGGCGGCGATCGCGAGCAGCGTGGACTTGCCCGCGCCGTTGGGGCCGACGACGGCGCAGACGCGGCCGGCGGGCAGCCGGAAGGAACAGTCGCGCAGCGCCCGTGCGGAGCGCCGGCCGAAGCTCTTGCCGAGCGCGTCCGCCTCGATGGCCGGGACGGTCATGACGGGTCTCCCTGAGAGGTCTTCGGATGTGCGGGGTCCGGCGTGCGCGCCGGGTAGTGGGTTTCGAGCACGGCGGTGAAGAACGCGGCCACGTCCTCCCGCTCCAGGCCGGCCGCACGGGCCCGCGCCGCCCAGTCCTCCAGCTCCGCGCGGAGCGGGGAGTCGGCGGGGGCGGCGCCCAGGGAGCGCCGTACGAAGGTGCCGAGGCCGCGCCGGGCCTCCACCAGCCCTTCGCGCTCCAGTTCGCGGTAGGCCTTCAGCACGGTGTTGGGGTTCACGGCGGTGGCCTCGACGACCTCGCGGGCCGTGGGCAGCTTGTCGCCGGGCTCCAGCAGGCCCAGGCGCAGGGCCTGTTTGGTCTGCTGCACGATCTGGACGTAGGTGGCCACGCCGCTGCGCCGGTCGATCCGGTAGTCGACCACTCGACAACCCCCTTTCACTAATTGAGTAGTGAAAGGGTGATGCAAGGGGGTGGGAAAGTCAATCGCGCTCCCGTGAACCGATCGGCGGGGGCCGCCCGATGAGGGGACGTGAGCGAAACGAGAAGCGACGGGGAGCTGCTGCGCGCCGTCGCGGCGGACGGGGACCGGCGCGCCTTCGAGGAGCTGTACCGGCGGTACGCGCCGTGGCTGACCGCCCGGATGCGCAGCCGGTGCGCCGACGCGGGGATCGTCGACGACGTCGTGCAGGAGACGTTCCTGGCGGTGTGGCGGGGGAGCGCGCGCTACCGGGAGGACGGGGACGCGGCCGGCTGGCTGTGGCGGATCGCCTCGCGCCGGCTGGTCGACGCCCTGCGCGGCGCCGGCGCACGGGGCCGGCTGCGGCAGACGCTGGC
>NZ_NCTE01001310.1 GCF_002114215.1 Streptomyces sp. 13-12-16
CACGCCAGTCCGGCCCCGGCCCCGACCGCGGCGCGCACCAGCCGGCGCCGCGCCGCGCCGCGGCGGATCTCCTCGTACCGGCCGGGGGGCGGGCCGAGACGGTCGGGGACCGGCCGCAGGATGACGGCGAGGGGGTCGTCGGGTTCGAACTCCGGACCGTCGTCAGAGTACGTGATCAAGGCTTCTCCTCAGGTGGGCGCGGAGCAGTTCCCTGGCCGCGTGGAGGTCGGCTTTGACGGTTCCTTCCTTGCGTCCGGTGACCGCGGACACCTCCCGGATCGGCATGTCAGCGTAGTAGTGCAGCAGGATCGGGACACGCAGTCGTTCCGGCAGCGACTGCACGAGCAGACGTACGGACGGGTCGGACTGTTCGGGGTGCGGGCGGACGGCCGTCTCGGTGGTGACACGGCGCACCGCCTTGCGTTCGCGTTCGAGTGCGCGCCAGTGGTCCCGGACGAGGTTGGCGGCGGTGACGTAGAGGAAGCCCCGTGGCTCGGCCACGGACGTCCAGCGGGCCCACAGCCGGGTGAACGCCTCCGAGGCGATCTCGTGGGCCGTCTCGTCGTCGTCGACCAGCCGGCGGCACCAGCCGGCGAGGCGCGGGTAGAGGGCGGCGAAGAGTTCGGACGCTGCCTGCTCACGGGACCGTTTCAACGCTCTCCATGGTCGTGCGGTACTGGTGTCGTGGGACCCGTCGCGGGTCGGTTCCCGGGCCGCGGGCGCACGGCCCGCGGCCCGGGAACGCGGTGGTGGATCAGGGACTCGCAGAGGTCAGCGTGGCGAACACGATCACGTTGTCGCGGTACTCGTCGCCGGTACGTGGGCCACCGCACGTGATGAGCCGCAGCTCCGGCCGGCCGACGTCACCGTAGACCGCGTCCGTCGGGAAGTCCGCCTTGGCGACCGTCCGGACCGAGTCGACGGTGAACACCGCCGCGGTCCCGTTCTCCAGGCGTGCCACGACCCTGCCCCCCGGGCGCAGACGCGCGAGGTGCCGGAAGACACCGTCCCCGTGGGCGCCGACCGTGACGTGGCCGAGGATCACCGACGGGCCGGTCTGGCCGGGCGTCGGCGAGTGCCGGTACCAGCCCGCCCGGTCATGGGCCGTGACCGGAGGCACCTGGACCGTGCGGTCCGGGGCCAGCCCCAGCCGGATGACCGGCGTGTCGACCCCGATGTCCGGTATCTCCAGCCCGACCGGGACCGAACGCCCGAGGACACGCGCCGGTTTCCCGGAGGGCCGCGCGGACGGCGCCGTGCTCCCGGGGTGCCCGGCCGGGGGCCGGCCGGTCCGGTGGCCGTCTCCGCAGCCGCCGAGGAGCGCGGCCGTCGCCGTGGCG
>NZ_NCTE01001311.1 GCF_002114215.1 Streptomyces sp. 13-12-16
CTCAGGGACGGGAGGCGGCCCGGTGCGCTGCCCGTGGGTGAGGCGCTGCGGCGGACCGCGGAACGGTCGGACCGGCGGGGCACCGGACTCCGGGACGCCGCGTAGGGTCGGTGGTCACATGCACAGGCGGAAGGAGCCCTCGTCGTGACCAACGGTCGGCCCGTCCCGGTGATCATCGACTGCGACACCGGTGTCGACGACGCCCTGGCCCTGCTGTTCGCCGTACGCCACCCGGGGATCGACCTGCGCGCGGTGACCTGCGTGGCCGGGAACACCGACGTGGACGGCGTCGTCCGCAACACGCTGACCGTGCTGGAACAGGCGGGCGCGCCGGAGATCCCGGTCGCACGGGGCGCCGAGCGTCCGCTGATCGAGGCGGCGCGCTCCGCCCGCCACGTCCACGGCCACGACGGCATGGGCGACCTCGGCCTGCCCGTCCCGCGCCGCGCCCCCGCCGACGTGGACGCGGTGACCCTGCTGCGCCGGGAGATCCTCGCCTCCCCGCACCCGGTCACGCTCGTGCCCACCGCCCCGCTCACCAACGTCGCCCTGCTGCTGCGCACCCACCCCGAGGTCACCCGCAACATCGAGCGGATCGTGTTCATGGGCGGCGCGGCGGCGGCCGGGAACGCCACGCCGGTCGCCGAGTTCAACGTCTGGCACGATCCGGAGGCCGCCGCGATCCTGCTCACCGCCGGGGTGCCGATCACGATGTACGGCCTGGACGTGTTCACCCGGGTCGTCGTCCCGGCGGCGGACGTGCGCCGGCTGCGCGCCAGCGGCGAACCGGGCACCCGGCTCGCCGGTGAGCTGCTCGCGCACCG
>NZ_NCTE01001312.1:0-1088 GCF_002114215.1 Streptomyces sp. 13-12-16
GTACAGGGCGGCGGAGCCGAGGGCCACGGACCACAGGCGGGCGGCGAGCCCCTGCTGGGCCACCGACGCGGCGACCCTCGCCTCGTCGGTGCGCAGGACGCCGGCGACCCGGCGGACCCGCGAGGTCAGGAAGTCGCCCTGAACATCCGGGGGTCGCGGTCCGTATGCCTGGGCGAGCGTGGGCAGGCGGCGGTCGGCCACTCCCGCTGTGCGCAGGACGAAGAAACCACCGAGGCGGTGAAGGGCGGTGAGAGACGGGTCGAGGTCCACGACGTGCAGTAGTACCAAGGCCCCTAGGGGTCGCGACCAGGGGCCCACCACCCCGGGGCACCCACCCTGGGGATGACGGGGGCGCCGTCGTACTCCATCGGCAGTAGGACTCATTGGGTGCTCAGGGACGACGACGGGAACACTCTGACACGGCATCGTGTTGGTTATGGAAGCCGACCGTTCGCCGTGCCGGGCCCACCGCCCCGGCCTCACGCAGAGGAGCAGCCGATGAGCGCCCTCGCGTTGTCCGTGCTGCTGTCGTTCGTCTCTGCCGTGGCGTACGCCGGAGGGGCGATCGTGCAGGAGCAGGTCGCGGTCTCCTCGCCCGGCGCGCAGCAGTACGCACCGCTGCGCCGGCCGGGCTGGTGGGCGGCGGTCGCGCTCAACGGCCTCGGCGGACTGCTCCACGTGGTGGCGCTCGCCTACGGCCCCCTCAGCCTCGTCCAGCCCCTGGGCGCGCTGACCATCGTCTTCGCCCTGCCCATGGCCGCGCTGTTCGTCGGCCGGAAGGCCGGGGCGACCGCGTGGCGCGGCGCCATCATGGCGACGGTGGGCCTCGCGGGACTGCTCTCCCTGGTCGGCGCGTCCGACGCGCAGTCGCTGGACACCGCGCAGCGGGTGGCGGCGGCGCTGGGGACGGCCGGGGCGGTCGTGGCGCTGATGGTCGCGGCCCGCGCCGCGCACCGGCATCCCGCGGTGCGCAGCATCCTGCTGGCCACCGCGTCCGGTGTCGCGTTCGGCATGTCCTCCGTCTTCACCAAGACCGTCGCGGTCGACTGGACCGGCGGGGTCTCGGCGGCGGACCCGCCGTCCCCGGC
>NZ_NCTE01001312.1:1237-4986 GCF_002114215.1 Streptomyces sp. 13-12-16
TCTCCCAGGCCTCCTACCGGGGCGCCGGCCTCGCGGCCCCGCTGGCCACGCTGACGGTGGTGAACCCGGTGGTGGCGGCCGCGGTCGGCATCACGATGTTCGGCGAGACCTTCCGCTACGGCACGACGGGCACGGCACTCGCACTGAGCTGTGGCGTGGTGGCGGCCGGCGGTCTGATCCTGCTGACGACGGAGCGGCTGGCCCGCGAGCACCAGGAGGCGCGGACGGCGGAGGGCTCCGTACCGGAGCCCGCTCCCGAGGGAGCTCCCGCGGCGGCCGACGAGCAGCCGGCCGCCGACCCCGCCGAGCGGCTGCTGGCCGCGCTCGAACTCCCCGAGGACGTACGGGTGCCGGCTCCCGTGCTGGCACCGGGCGGTGCGCCGGACGACGCGGGTTCCGCCCCGGTGCCGCTGGTGTCGTACGCGCCCTTCTACGGCGGCCCGTACGTGCCGGTGGCGGTGGTGGACCGGCACAGGACGCGGGTCACATCCTGACGCCGCCCGCCCTCAGGTAGGCGACCGGGTCGACGTCCGATCCGAAGCCGGGCCCCGTCCGCACCTCGAAGTGCAGATGCGGGCCCGAACTGTTCCCGGTCGAGCCGGAACGGCCGATGCGCTGGCCCGCGCCGACGGACTGCCCGCTCTTCACGGAGATCGCCGACAGGTGCGCGTACTGGCTGTAGCGGCCGTCGGCGTGCCGGACCACCACCTGGTAGCCGAACGACCCCTCCCAGCCCGCGCTGACCACGGTGCCGGCCCCGACCGACTTCACGGACGTGCCGGTGGGGACGGGGAAGTCGACACCCGTGTGGTAGCCCTTCGACCAGGCGGATCCGGCCTTGTGGTACGGCGTGCCGAGCGCGGCGCTGACCGGGGCGACCAGACCGCCGGTGGTCTTGGCGGCGCGGTCCGCACGGTCCTCGGTGCGCTGGGAGGAGGATTTCTTCTCGGCCTTCCTCTCAGCCTTCTTCTCGGTCTTCTTCTCGGTCTTCTCCTCGGCCTTCCCGGCTCTTCCGGCTTTCTTCCCGTCCGACTCGGCCGGTTTCCCGGACGTCTTCGTCGTCCCGTCGGGCAGGGCGAGCCGCTGGCCCGGAATGATCAGGTCGGGGTCGCCGCCGATGGTGGAGCGGTTGGCGTCGTACAGCTTCCGCCAGCCGCCGCCGACCCGTTCGCCCGACGCGATGCCGGAGAGGGTGTCGCCGCGGACGACGGTGTACATCTCGGCACGGCCCGCGCGGGACTGGGGTGTGGTGTGCGGTTTTACGTCCTCGACGGAGGACCCGCCGGTCTTCTTGTCGCCCTTGCTGTTCTTGCCGCTCTTCTCGTTTCCGTCCGGCTTGTCGGTGGCCGGCCGGATGTCGGGGGTGTCGCCGCCCCGGGCCAGGCCGGCCCGTACCGAGCACACCGGCCAGGCGCCGGGCCCCTGACCGTCCAGGACCTTCTCGGCGACGGCGATCTGCTGGTCCTTGGTGGCCAGATCCGCGCGCGGCGCGTACCGGGTGCCGCCGTACGCCTCCCAGGTCGACTGGGTGAACTGGAGTCCGCCGTAGTACCCGTTGCCGGTGTTGACGTTCCAGTCGTTGGTGGACTCGCAGGCGGCGACCTTGTCCCAGGTCTCCACGTCGGCCGCCTGGGCGGGGCCGGTGCCCAGCAGCGGGAGCGCCATTCCGGCGCCGCCCGCGGTGACGGTGAGCGAGGCCCGGTTGATCCTGTTCGGCTGATACCGGCGGTGCCGGCCGCGCACGGCCATGGAAATCCCCCTCGACAACGCGTCAGGAGGGGCAAAAGTAAGCGTTGCGAACTGGCCGTGACAAGACGGCTATCAGCCGCACGGATGCGCCAAGTGGCCGGGATTTTTCGCCCGTTGCGCCCCCCTTGGTGCTCCGTGGGGAGCGTGCGCGGGCGGGTGTGCCCGTCCGCGGGGGCACGCGGGTGCGTACGCCCGCTGAGTACGCGAGGGGCATCCGCGCGTATGTGCCTGAGCGGGGTCACGACGACCCGCGCGTGCGTGCGCGAGTGCGGCACGTCAGGATGGTCGATGGCAGGACTGGCGGGCATCGACCGGCAGCACCGGGACTCGGCAGTACCGATACCAAGTTCTTGAGGAGCCACCCCAATGAGCAGTTCAGCGCAGATCGGCGTCACGGGACTCGCGGTCATGGGCCGCAACCTCGCACGTAACTTCGCCCGCAACGGCTACACGGTCGCGGTGCACAACCGGACGGCGGCACGCACGCACGCGCTGGTGGAGGAGTTCGGACACGAGGGCGGCTTCGTGGCGGCCGAGACGGCCAAGGAGTTCGTGGCGGCGCTGGAGCGGCCGCGGCGGCTGGTCGTGATGGTGAAGGCGGGTGAGCCGACGGACGCCGTGATCGAGGAGTTCGCGCCACTGCTCGAGCCCGGTGACATGATCATCGACGGTGGCAACGCGCACTTCGCGGACACCCGCCGCCGGGAGAAGGCGCTGCGGGAGCAGGGCATCCACTTCGTCGGCATGGGTGTCTCCGGCGGCGAGGAGGGCGCGCTGAACGGGCCGAGCATCATGCCGGGCGGCCCGAAGGAGTCGTACGACTCGCTCGGCCCGATGCTGGAGAAGATCTCCGCGAAGGCGAAGGACGGCTCCCCCTGCGTCACGCACGTCGGGCCGGACGGCGCCGGACACTTCGTGAAGATGGTGCACAACGGCATCGAGTACGCCGACATGCAGCTGATCGGTGAGGCGTACCAGCTGCTGCGCGATGTCGCCGGGTACTCCCCCGCGCGGATCGCGGAGATCTTCCGCACCTGGAACACCGGCCGGCTGGACTCCTACCTGATCGAGATCACGGCCGAGGTGCTGTCGCACGTGGACGCCGCCACGGGCAAGCCGTTCGTGGACGTGGTGGTGGACCAGGCGGAGCAGAAGGGCACGGGCCGCTGGACCGTGCAGATCGCGCTCGACCTGGGCGTGCCGGTGTCCGGCATCGCCGAGGCCGTCTTCGCGCGCTCCCTGTCCGGTCACGCTGCGCTGCGCGAGGCCTCGCGCTCCCTGGCCGGTCCGAAGGCCGCGCCGATGGGCGAGGCGGAGGCGGCGGCGTTCGCCGACCGGGTGGAGCAGGCGCTGTACGCGTCGAAGATCGTGTCGTACACCCAGGGCTTCCACGAGGTCGCGGCCGGCAGCGAGGAGTACGGCTGGGACATCGACCTCGGCGCGGTCTCCGCGATCTGGCGCGGCGGCTGCATCATCCGCGCGGCCTTCCTGGACCGCATCCGCGCCGCCTACGACGCCCGCGCGGACCTGCCGAGCCTCCTGTCGGACGAGACGTTCGCGCGGGAGATCGCCGACGCCCAGGACGACTGGCGCGAGGTGCTGGTCGCGGCGACCCGCCAGGGCGTGCCGACCCCCGGCTTCGCCGCGGCCCTCGCCTACTACGACGCCCTCCGCGCGGAGCGCCTGCCGGCCGCGCTCACCCAGGGCCAGCGCGACTACTTCGGCGCGCACACCTACCGGCGCACGGACCGCGACGGCTCGTTCCACACGCTGTGGGGCGGGGACCGCTCGGAGGTGACGGCGTAGCACCCCGTGCGACAGGGCGGTGGACGGCCTGCCGGTCGTCCACCGCCCTGTTCCGTGCCGCGTCCGGGTCAGCTCAGCGGCGGGCCGGGTTCCGGGTTCGGCACCGGCTCGGGGCCCGGCGGGATCGGTGAGGGCGACGGCTCGGGAGGACCCGGGTGCGGCGGGGGCGGCTGCGGTCCCGGGCCCGGCGGCTG
>NZ_NCTE01001313.1 GCF_002114215.1 Streptomyces sp. 13-12-16
GCGCCCGCGCGAGCCGGCGCCGCGCTGCGCGGCGCCGGGTTCGCGCCGGTCGGCGGCGAGGACGGCACCCGCGGCCTCGTCGTCCCGATCGACACCAGCCGGGAGATCGCCGACGTCATCCGCGCGCTGGACCGGGCCGGAGCCGGGATCGTCGAGCTGGCGTTCGGCGAACCGACCCTGGACGACGTGTATCTGACCCTCGCCGAGCAGCACGCCCGGACCCCGGCGTGACCGCCGCCCGACGCCCTCCGTGGAGGACCTCTTGACCACGCACCCCGCTCCCGCCCCGCACCCGCGCCCGCACGCGGCCGCAGCCGTCGCGCTCAAGGCACCGGACTTCGGCGGGAGTTCGTTCGTCGCCCAGGTGCGGGTCCTCACCGGGCGGTCGCTGCGGGCGATGGTGACCGACCCGGGCATCGTGCTGTTCGGCCTGATCCAGCCCGTCGTCATCCTGTTCGTACTGACCCAGGTGTTCAGCAGGATGGGCATGCCCCCGCACTTCCCGGACGGTGTCAGCTACCTCGACTTCGTGCTGCCGGCCGTCCTGGTGGACAACGCCGCCCAGTCGGCGATGCAGTCCGGGGTGGGCCTCGTGGAGGACCTGCGCAACGGCGTGGTCGCCAGGCTGCGTTCGCTGCCGGTGCACCCCGGGGCCCTGCTGGTCGCGCGCAGTCTCGTGGGGCTGGTGCGCAGCGCCGTGCAGATCCTCGTGATCATGGTGCTGGCGATGACGGTCCTGGGCTACTCCCCCAACGGGGGCGTCGCCGAACTCGCCCTGTCCGCCGGGCTGACGCTCTTCATCAGCTTCGCCCTGGGCTGGGCCTTCATCGCGGCCGGCGCCTGGCTGCGGCGTGCGGAGCCCCTGCAGAACCTCGCCCTGATCGTGATCTTCCCGCTGATGTTCGCGTCCAGCGCGTACGTGCCCGTCGCCGACCTGCCGGGCTGGCTGGCGGCCGTCGCCCAGGTGAACCCGCTGACGTACGCCATCGACGCCACCCGTGCCCTCGCGCTGGACGTGCCGGGCCTCGACCACGCGGTTCCCGCGCTGCTCATCGGCGCGGTGATCAGCGCGGCGGGCGCGTCCGCCGCCCTGGCCGGCTTCCGCCGGCCGCTCTGACTCCCGCGCCACTCCCCCGGGCGCGGGACCGGACCCGTGGGCGCCGTACGGCGCCCACGGGCCTTCTTCGTGCGGGCGCGGGTCTTTCTCACGCGGGCACAGCCCCTCTTCGTGCGGGCACGAGCCTCGTCGTG
>NZ_NCTE01001314.1:0-424 GCF_002114215.1 Streptomyces sp. 13-12-16
CGGGGCGTTCGGCACGGTGTCCACCGTCCTCGCGGTCGGCGGCATCCTCGGCGCGGTGCTCGGCGCGCGGCTGCGACGGCCGTCCGTGCGGCTGGTCGGCGCCCTCGCGGCGACGGGCGCGCTGCTGCAGGTGGTGGCGGGAATGTCACCGTCGCTGGCCGTGCTGCTGGTGCTGGTGCTGCCCATGGCCGTCGTCGAATCCGTCTCCGACACCGCCGGGACGGCCGTCCTGCAGACCGACCCGCCCGCCCATCTGCGCGGACGCGTCCTCGGCGTCTGGGGCAGCGTCGGCACGGTGTGGAGCCTGGGCGGCCCGCCCGCCCTGGGCCTCCTGATGGAACTGGCCGGCCCCCGCGGCGCCCTGGTCACCGGTGGCCTGATCATCGCCACCTCGATCGCGGCGGGGCACCCCCCCCCCACCCCC
>NZ_NCTE01001314.1:653-967 GCF_002114215.1 Streptomyces sp. 13-12-16
GAGGGGCTCCGGGGGCGCGGCCCCCGGAGACGGGAAAGGGAAGGGGGCGGGGGCGAAAGAGCTCCCCGCCCCCCGCTCACCCGTCCGACGCCCGGAGGGCGACCGCCGCCGCCTCGGCCGCCCGCCGGGCCAGCGCGGTCGTGGACCGCCCGTCCAGATACGGCAGCACCACCGCCTGCCCGCCCCAGGACCGCAACACCCCCGCCTCCGGCAACTCCTGCACGGAGTAGTCCCCGCCCTTCACCCACACGTCGGGCCGCAACCGCCCCAGCACCACCTCGGGCGTGTCCTCCTCGAACACCACCACCGCGTCC
>NZ_NCTE01001315.1 GCF_002114215.1 Streptomyces sp. 13-12-16
CCCGGCGCCCGCGGCGCGCGGCTCGGGCGTTCCCGGCTGGCCTGGGGCTGGGCGGTCGGCGTGGCCGGCCCGGCGGCGGTGGCGGTGCTGCTCAGCGCCGTGGACCTGGGACTCGCCAACGACATGCTGCTGTTCCTGGCCCTGACGGTGGCGGCGGCCCTGCTCGGCGGACTCTGGCCGGCCCTGGCCTCCGCGGCGGTCGGCTCGCTGCTGCTGAACTACTTCTACACCCCGCCCCTGCACACCTGGACCGTCTCCGACCCCAAGAACATCGTCGCCATCGTGATCTTCGTCGCGGTCGGCGCGGCGGTGGCGTCCGTGGTGGACCTCGCGGCCCGGCGCACCCACCAGGCGGCCCGGCTGCGCGCCGAGTCGGAGATCCTGTCCTTCCTCGCCGGCAACGTGCTGCGCGGCGAGACGGGCCTGGAGGACCTGCTGGAGCGGGTCCGGGAGACCTTCGGCATGGAGTCCGCCGCCCTCCTCGAACGCGCGGGCGACGTCGAGCCGTGGACCTGCGCCGGCCGGGCGGGACGCGGACGCCCGGTCGAACGGCCCGAGGACGCGGACGTGGAGGTGCCGGTCGGCGACCACATGGCGCTGGCGCTGACCGGCCGGGTGCCGCCCGCCGAGGACCGCAGGGTGCTGGCCGCCTTCGCCGCGCAGGCCGCCGTCGTCCTGGACCG
>NZ_NCTE01001316.1 GCF_002114215.1 Streptomyces sp. 13-12-16
CTCCAGCACCCGCCGCGACGCCGCGTTGTCGGCGGCCACGCGCGCGTGCAGCGGGCGTTCGCCCACCTCCGCCAGCAGCCCGCGCAGCGCGGCCGTGGCGATGCCCCGGCCCCAGTGGGCGCGGTCGACCCAGTACGTCACCTCTCGCTCGCCCGGCTCCCCGTACACCGCCGCGTGGCCCACCACGTCGCCGTCGCCCAGGACCGTGCGCGTCACGATCCCCGGCGAGCTGCGGATGCGCGCCCAGTGCGCGTCGAAGGCGGCCCGGTCGGCCGGGTCCTCGGGGGTGAAGGCCGCCATGCGCAGCGCCTCCGGGTCGTTGAGCTGCCGGTAGAAGACCGGCAGGTCGCTGTCGTGCACCGGCCGCAGGGCGATGTCCACGGGTCAGAGCCTCCGGGTGGCCAGGGTCAGCCGGTCGCGGGCGTCGAACAGGGCGTCCTTGACCATCTGCTCGTGCGCGGGCGTGAGCCGCGCCACCGGCACCGAGCAGCTGATCGCGTCCCGCGCGGGGGTGCGGTAGGGGATCGCCACGCCGAAGCAGCGCAGCCCCAGCGTGTTCTCCTCGCGGTCCACGGCGAAGCCCTGCTCCCGCACCAGGTGCAGCTCCTCGATGAGCTTCTCCCGGTCCGTGATGGTGTGCTCGGTCAGCGCGGGCAGCGTCTCCGGGAGCATCTTGCGCACCTGCTCGTCCGGGTACGTGCTCAGCAGCGCCTTGCCCAGCGACGTCGAGTGCGCGGGCAGCCGGCGGCCGACCCGGGTGAACGGGCGCAGGTAGTGCTGGGACTGGCGGGTGGCGAGGTACACCACGTTGGTGCCGTCGAGCCGGGCGAGGTGGATGGTCTCCGTGGTGTCGTCGGAGAGCCGGTCCAGGGTGGGGCGGGCCGCCGCGACGACCTCGTCGCCGTCGATGTACGACGTGCCCACCAGCAGCGCCCGCACGCCGATGCCGTACCGCGTGCCCGTCGCGTCCGTCTCCACCCAGCCGAGGTCCACGAGGGTGCGCAGCAGCATGTAGAGGCTCGACTTGGGGTAGCCGACGGCCTCCTGGACCGCCGCCAGGGAGTGCATGCCGGGGCGCCCGGCGAAGTATTCGAGCAGTTCAACGGTCCGCACCGCGGACTTGACCTGCGCCCCGCCGCCCGTCTCGCCAGCCGACATCGCCCTTGACCCCTTCGTTCGCCTGGAAATAGTCTCCGAAGCACATTCACCCACAGAGACAGTGTTCAGTATATCGAACAACCCTGTGGGGTGACGTACATACTGCGGCATTGCATGCGGCAATCAAGTGGAGGGACCCGCGGTGGCAGCAGCACCAGTCTGGAGTGTCGACCCCCGAACCGGGAAGCAGCGTGAACAGGTTGCGGTGGAGGCCACAGCCCAGGAGGTGGACGCCGCCGTCCGCGCCGCGCACGACGCGCGCGGCGCGCTGACGGACCGCACCGTCCGCGCGGCCTTCCTGCGCACGGCCGCCGACGAGCTGGAAGCGGCCAGGGACCGGCTCGTCGAGGTCGCCGACGCGGAGACCGCGCTCGGCCCGGTCCGGCTCACCGGCGAACTC
>NZ_NCTE01001317.1 GCF_002114215.1 Streptomyces sp. 13-12-16
GGCCACGGCGACCGCGCACGCGCCCGTGCCGCAGGAGCGGGTCTCGCCGGACCCGCGCTCGTGCACCCGCAGCGCCACGTGCCGCGGGCCGCGGTCGACGACGAACTCCACGTTCACACCGTCCGGGTAGGCGGCGGCCGGGCTGAACGGGGGCGGGGTGTACAGGTCGCCCGCGTGGGCGAGGTCGTCCACGAAGGCCACGGCGTGCGGGTTGCCCATGTTCACGTTCCGCGCGGGCCAGCTGCGCCCGCCGACGCTCACGGTGACGTCGCCCTCGGGGAGGAGCGCCCGGCCCATGCCGACGGTGATGTCACCCGCGGCGGAGCCGCTGCCGGACACGGACTTGGCGATGTGGACGGTCTTCACTCCCCCGCGCGTGGCGATCGCGGTGTCCCCCGCGGACACGTGTCCGGCGCGCTGGAGGTAGCGCGCGAACACCCGCACTCCGTTGCCGCACATCTCCGCGATCGAGCCGTCGCCGTTGCGGTAGTCCATGAACCACTCGGCCTCGGCGGCCATGTCCCGTGCCTCGGGGTGGGCCGCGGACCGCACCACGTGCAGCAGTCCGTCGCCGCCGATGCCCGCGCGGCGGTCGCACAGGGCGGCGACGGCGGCCGGGGACAGGTCGATGGCGTTCTCGGGGTCCGGGACGATCACGAAGTCGTTCTCCGTGCCGTGGCCCTTGAGGAAGGCGATCCGCGTGCTCATCCCTCGATCGTACGAGAACACTCCGGTGGGGCGCCGAGGGGTGGGGCGGCCGGTCGATCCCGTGCGGTCCGGTGGGACCGGTCGCGCCCACGCGGCGGAGCCGCACGTCGATGCGGCCCCGCGCTCCCGGGGGACGCCGCTCAGCGGAGCCTGGCCACCCG
>NZ_NCTE01001318.1:0-368 GCF_002114215.1 Streptomyces sp. 13-12-16
CCCGGCGCCCTGCCGGCCGCCGCCCGCCCCCGCGCCGTGGGCACCGCCCACGAGGGAGGCGCCGAACGTGCTCGGGCTGCGGCCGCCGTACGAGCCCGCGCCGCGCGGGATGTTCCCGAAGGCGGTGAAGCCCAGCTCCTCCTCGCCGCTGCGGTCACCCGGCAGCGAACGGAAGGACTTGACGTACTCGGTGTAGAGGGCGTCGTAGATCGGCGTGGCCGAGAGGCCGCTCCGGGAGTCCCGTTCCGGGCGCACGGGTGCGGGGACCGAGGCGAGGGACTGGCGGTGGGGAACGTCGTATGCGTGCACGTATGTCCAAACGACCCCGTGCGGTAAGGGATGCGGCGTTTTTGCGGCTTTCGCCGGTT
>NZ_NCTE01001318.1:621-2826 GCF_002114215.1 Streptomyces sp. 13-12-16
CATCAGCACCTGCTGGTGCTTGTTGGCGGCCGACCGCCAGCCGTCGGTGACCTGGAGCGGCTGGTGCGCCTGCCACCAGGCGACCGGACGGCCGCCGGCCGGGTTCGGCTGGAGCACGGCGTGCAGCTGCCCCGCGGCGAGCAGGACCGACCAGCCGTGCAGCGCCGGCGGTACGGCCGACAGCTCGGTCAGCGGCATGAACCCCTGCTCGATGAGGAGCGGCAGGAAGTCGTCGCCGGCCCCGGGCGAACCGGGCCGCGCGACCGGCGCGGTCGGCTCCACGACCAGCGCCGGGTGCAACTCCCCGGCGATCAGGACCAGTCCGCTGGTCACTCCGAGCACGGCCTGTTCGGGGGCGGCCTGCGCGGACGCCGGTTCCCCGGTGTCGCCGCCGATGGCCCGCACGGCCCCCTGGAGCTGCTCCTCGGTGACCTGGACGACCTGCGAGGGCAGGCAGCCGGCGTGGGCGAAGGCGAGGACGGCGGTCTCGTCCCCGATGAACAGGACGGTGCTGGTGCGCTCCTGTTCCGGGTCGCCCGGGGTGCGGCAGGAGGTGCAGTCGTAACTGCCCGGGGCGGACTCTCCGGCGAGCAGGCGGGCTGCTTCTTCGTCGCCGATCTCGGCGCGTACCTCGTCGCTGACGTCGAGCATGCGCGGCACGGGTGGCTCCCTCGGGATGCGGTGCGTGGCGAGGCCGGGTGGCTCCCGGCCCGTGGTCCGGGTGGGTCCCCGGCTCATGAAGAAGACAACGGGCGATCTGTGGCGGTAGTCACGCCCCAGGGCGAACGGAATCGAACCATCCAGCGCGCACGGTCACGCTCGGCGCGGAATCGGCCACTCATCGTCAACTGCCCGTTGCCGTAATGTCGTTGAGAAGGTGAGGTGGCTCACAGGGTGCGCTGTCCGCTGGTCGACAAATCCTGAAATCGGGGAATGAAGTGGGTGGCCGAAAATCGACGCTACCCGAGGTAAGCGGCAACTGGCCTGGCACGACGGGGCGTTGGTTGATCCCGGTGCCGGGGGTTCCTTAGATTCCTCCGCCGTGTGCAGCGAGCACCGCTCGGGTACGTCCGCCGACCGCACCGCACGGCACCACCGCACGACCCGAAGGCGGACGGGGCGAGCGCGGCCCACGCGTCCCATGACGCGGCGGGCGGCACTCCGCCCCGGGGACCCCGAGTCCTTCGGGAAGGACCTACATGTCCGAATGTGCCGATAACACCCGCGACCACCTCCGCAAGACCCGTACGACGGCCGTCCTGGCCGGCGCGGCCCTGCTCGCGCCCCTCGGACTGCTCGCCGCGACCGGGAACGCCACGGCGGCGGACGGCGAGGTGTGGGACCGCATCGCACAGTGCGAGAGCGGCGGCGACTGGCACATCAACACCGGCAACGGCTACTACGGCGGACTGCAGTTCTCCGGCGCCACCTGGCGCGCCTACGGCGGCACGGCCTACGCGCCGACGGCCGACCGGGCCACCAGGGCCCAGCAGATCGCGGTCGCCACGAAGGTGCAGCGCGCCCAGGGCTGGGGCGCCTGGCCCACCTGCTCGGCACGCGCGGGGGCGTCCGGGAGCGCACCCGCCGCGGACCCGGTGACCACGCGGCGGACCCCGTCGGAGCAGTCGAAGTCGTCGGAGCCGGCCAGGACTTCGACACCCTCCGGGCACACGGACCGGAACACGTCCCGCGGCGGCCACACCGTCCGCGCGGGCGACACGCTGAGCGGGATCGCCGCGCGGTACGGCACGACCTGGCAGCGCCTGTACGAGGCCAACAGGTCCGTCATCGGCGGGGATCCCGACGTGATCGTGCCCGGACAGCGCCTCGACGTCTGAGCCGCCTTCCTCCGCCCGGGGCCCTACGGCCGCCGGGCGGAAGCGGACCGGCCGAGTTCGCCGGTCTCCCCGGCGAACACCACCGCGCCCCGGCGCAGTACGTACACGAAGGCGGGGCGGCCGTGCAGGGCGGGCGGCAGCCGCTGCTCGGCGACGACCACGCACGCGTCGAGCGCGGCCAGCAGCGCGTACGTACGGGCCGCGACCGCCGGCGACATGCCCTGGACGGGCTCGTCGACGAGCACCACGCGCGCGCGTGCCGACAACGCCCGGCACAGGGCCAGCATCCGCTGCTCACCCCCGGAGAGCGTGCCGGCCCGGCGCTCCAGCAGCGGCCGCAGCGACGGGTAGGCGTCGAGGGCGCGGG
>NZ_NCTE01000136.1 GCF_002114215.1 Streptomyces sp. 13-12-16
CGCGGACAGGCTGCTTCCGCCCTGCGTGGTCGTCCGTGCCGGATCGGCCGCGGGGCTGCGGCTGCCGCCCGGCGCCGAGGCCCGCGTCGCCCTGGAGGACGGTGGCGAGAAAGCTCCCGAGGACCCGTTGCCGCCGGGCGCGCACATCCTGCACGCCGTGGCGGGCCGGCGGCGGGCGTCCGCTCCGCTGCTGTCGGTGCCCGAGCGCATCTCCGTGCCCGAGCGGCGCGGCTGGGGCTTCCTGGTCCAGCTGTACTCGGTGCTCTCCCGCAGGTCCTGGGGCATGGGCGACCTGGCCGACCTCGCGGAGCTGGCCTCCTGGTCCGGCCGCGCGCTGGGCGCCGGCTTCGTCCAGCTGGGGCCGCTGCACGCGGTGGAGCCGGGTCCGCTGCCCGATCCGTCGCCGTACCGGCCGAGTTCGCGGCGGTTCGCGGACCCGATGCACGTCCGGGTGGAGGAGGTGCCGGAGTACCGGTACCTGGACCGGGAGGCCCGCCGCGCGGTGGACTCCTGCGCCGCCCGGGCGCGGGCCCTCAACGAGCGCGTGCTGAGCGGCGGGACGCTGATCGACCGGGAGGTGGTGCGCGCGCTCAAGTTCGAGGCGCTGCGCCATGTGTACCGGGTGCCGGCCCCGCCCGGTCGCCGTGCGGCTCTGGAGGCGTTCACCGCCCGCGAGGGCGGGGACCTGACGGACTTCGCCACCTGGTCCGCGCTGGCCGAGGTGCACGGCGGCGCCTGGCGGTCCTGGCCCGAGGGGTTGCGCGACCCGCGGTCGCCGCGGGTGGCCGAGGCGCGCGAGGAACTGGCGGAAGCCATCGCGTTCCACCGCTGGCTGGCGTGGGTCACCGACGAGCAGCTCGCCGCCGCGCAGCGCGCGGCGAAGGACGCGGGCATGGACATCGGCCTGGTGCACGACCTGGCGGTGGGCGTCGCCCCCGAGGGGGCCGACGCCTGGACGCTGCAGCACTGCCTGGCCGGCGGGATGAGCGTCGGGGCACCACCGGACGACTTCAATCCGCTCGGTCAGGACTGGGGCCAGCCGCCCTGGCGGCCGGACGCGCTGGCCGCCGAGGGGTACCGGCCGCTGGCCGGGCTGCTGCGCGCCGGCATGCGGCACGCGGGGGCCCTGCGGGTCGACCACGTCATGGGGCTGTTCCGGTTGTGGTGGGTGCCCGAGGGCCGGCCCCCGTCCGAGGGGACCTACGTCCGCTACGACGCCGAGGCCATGCTCGGCGTGCTGCTCCTGGAGGCCCACCGGGCCGGGGTGGCGGTGATCGGCGAGGACCTCGGCACGGTGGAGCGCGGTGTCCGCGAGGAGCTGGCCGCGCGCGGCGTGCTCGGCACGTCGGTGCAGCGCTTCGAGTACCTGGGCGGTTCCGAGGGACGGCACGGTCCGCTGCCGCCGCGGCAGTGGCGCAGGAACTGCCTGGCCACGCTGACCACCCACGACCTGCCGACGACCACCGCATGGCTGAGCGGCGAACACGTCGACCTGCGGGCCCGGCTGGGGCTGCTGACCCGCCCGGAGCCGGAGGAGAAGGCGCAGGCGGCGGCCGAGCGGGACGGCTGGCTGGCGGAACTGCGCCGGCAGGGCCTGCTGCCCGACGCCGACGGCGAGCTGGTCGCCCTGCACCGTTTCCTGACCCGCACCCCGTCCACCCTGCTCGGGGTCTGGCTGCCGGACGCCACCGGCGACCGCAGGCCCCAGAACCTGCCCGGCACCGCTGACGTGCACCCCAACTGGAGGCTGCCGGTGGCGGACGGGCACGGCCGGCCGGTGCCCTTGGAGGACCTGCCCGGCCATCCCCATGTACAGGCCGTCGCCCGCGTGTTCGCCGACGGTGAACCGCACGGAACGAAGACCGAGGAGAGAGATGTCAGGCCAGGCCCTTGATCGGCTCGAAGGGGTCCGTGAGGACTCCGGAGGCTTCGACCTGCTGGCGCCGGACGGCACGCGCTACCGTGTGGACGTCACCGACGGGGTGTTCGACCCCCGCAACCCGCTCCTCGCGGGCTATGTGGCGGGACGGCGTGTGGTGGCCTTCGTCGGCCCCACGGTGGACCGTCTCTACGGCGACCGGCTGCGCGCCTACCTCGACGCCCGGCTGGAGCCGGGCAGCTGGAGCGTCCACGCCATCGACAGCGGTGAACGGAACAAGACCCTCACGTCGGTGGAGCGGGTGTGTGCCGTCGCCAAGGCGTCCGGCCTGGACCGGCACGGGGTGATGCTCGCCGTGGGCGGCGGGATCGTCGCGGACGTCGTGGGCTTCGCGGCCTCGATGTACGCCCGCGGCATCCGCTACATCAAGGTCAACACCACCCTGGTGGGACAGGTGGACGTGGGCGTCGGGGTGAAGACCGGCGTCAACGCCCTGGACTCCAAGAACATGTTCGGCGCCTACCACCCCGCGCACGCCTCGCTCAACGACCCGGCCCTGCTGGCCACACTGCCGGCCCGGGAGATCCGCTGCGGCCTCGCGGAGATCGTGAAGATGGCCGTGATCCTCGACTCCGACCTCTTCCGGGCGCTGGAGGAGCACCCGGACGCCTTCCTGCGTTCCTCCGACGGCGCGCTGGAGACGTACGTGCTGCGCACCTCGATGCGGCTGATGATGGAGGAGCTCTGCCCCAACCTCCGCGAGCACGACCTCGCCCGGCTCGTCGACTTCGGGCACACCTTCAGCCCGGTGATCGAGACGGCCGGCGGCCACCGCCTGGAACACGGCGAGGCGGTCGCCGTCGACATGGCCCTGTCGGCACATGTGGCCCGGCTGCTGGGGCTCGTCGACGCGGAGAGCTGCGCGCGCGTGGTGACGCTGCTGCGCCGCATCGGCCTCCCCGTGTTCGACCCGGCCACCTGCACGCCGGAGCTGATGACGCAGGCCCTGCACGCCTCCTGGCAGCGCCGGGGACGCAAACTGCACCTCGTCGTGCCGACCGGCATCGGCAAGGCGGACTTCGTGGAGCGGCTGGAGGACCTGCCCGCCGACGTGCTGCGGGCCGCCCTGGACGCGCTGGCGCGCGACGGGGGCACGGAGTGACCGCCCGCGACGTGGTGAACCTAGACACGCTCCTGCGCGGCAAGGAGCACGACCACGGCGGGCTGGGCACGATCCTCGCGCACCGCCTGTTCGCCCGCGCCGAAGGCGGCGTGGGAGCGGAGTTCGTCGACATCGCCGTGCTGCCGCCCGGCACGTCCATAGGGCGCCATCGGCACGCCCTGGACCGTGAGACGTACGTCGTGCTCAGCGGCAGCGGACTGATGTACCGGGACGGAGCCGAGTTCCGCGTCGGCGCCGGGGACGTCGTCGTCAACCACCCGTACGGCGAGCACGGCCTCGTCAACGACTCGGCCGCCGATCTGTGGCTTCTGGTCTTCGAGGAGGAGCTCCGTGACCGTCCCGCGGTCTGACCGTCTCTCCGCCGGTCCGGCGCACCGCGCGGACTCCTGGCGGCCCCACGACGTCTTCACCGTGCTCGACGTGGGGGGCACGACGCTGCGGACCGGGAGCTACGACCCGGTGACGGCGGCCGTCTCCCGCGTGCGCCGGGTGCCGGTCGAGGGCATGGCCCGTCATCCGGGGGACCCGGTGGCCGGTCTGCAGCGCCGCGTCGTGGACCAGATCGTCCACGAGGTCGGCCGGCACACCGCGGGAACGGCGCCGCGCGCCGTCGGCGTGGCCTTCGCCGGGCCGATCTCCGCCGGCGGTCTGGTGCTGGCCGCTCCCACGGTGTGGGGGCGGCGCGGTGACCCGCTGCCGCTGGGGCAGCTCCTGACGGAGCGGACCGGCGTGCCGGTCGTGGTGGTCAACGACCTGACCGCCGCCGCCTGGCGCTACGCGGCGACCGAGACCGAGCCGTTCTGTCTGATCACCGTCAGTTCCGGCATCGGCAACAAGGTCTTCCGGGGCGGGGAGGTGCTGCTGGACGCGGACGGGCACGGGGGCGAACTCGGGCACTGGGTGTGCGATCCGTCCCCGGGGGCGCCGCTGTGCGACTGCGGCGCGCGCGGTCATCTCGGTGCCGTCGCCTCCGGGCGGGGAGTGCTCGCCGCGGTCCGCCGTGCGGCGGACGCCGACCCGGCCGGTTTCGCCCGGTCAGGGCTGGCCGCGCGCTGCGGCGGCCGTGCGCACGGCATCGACAATCCGGCCGTCGCGGCCGCGGTGCGGGAGGGCGACGCGTTCACCACGCAGGTGCTGCGCGGCACCCTCACGCATCTCGCGCAGGCGATCGGGGCCGTCTTCACCTCCGTCGGGGTGTGCCGGTACATCGTGATGGGCGGCTTCGCGCTGGCGGTCGGTGAACGCTACCGGGAGCTGCTGGTGGGCGAGTTGGTGAGACTGGGGTGTTTCGGTCTGGACGCGGACGCGGTCGACGCCATGGTGTCGCTCGGCGAACCGGACGACGACCACGGCCTGATCGGTGCCGGCAGGCTGCTGGCCGACCGGATGTCCCGGCCGTCCCCGGCGGGTGCCCGGTGAGCGCCGGGGGCACCCTCGTCGTCGGCAGCGGTTTCGTCGGCACGGGCATCGCTCGGCGGCTGGCGGCGGCCGGTGAGCCGGTCACCGTCACCTCGCGCCACCGACCGGAGCACCTCCCGGACCTCCCGGGGATCCGGTGGCACGCCCTGGACGCCACCGATTCCGCGGCGTGCGGCCGGCTCGTGGCCCGGCTGGACCCGCGGCGCATCGTCCTCGTGCACGGCCCGTCCGACGTCACGTGGTGCGAGGAGCACCCGGACCTGGCCGTCGCGGCGCACACCGCCGCGGCCGCCCACTTCGCCGCGCTGGCCGGGGACGCGAGGCTGCTGATGATCTCCACCGACAACGTCTTCGACGGATCCCGGCCCGACAACCCCGAGGACGCCCCGGTCTCCCCGGCCAACGCCTACGGCCGCGCGAAGCTGCGGGCGGAACGGACCGTCCTCGACGCGGCGGCGGACGCGGTGGTGCTGCGGGTCAGCCTGGTCTACGGACACGAGCCCGCGGACGCCGGCAAATGGCTCAACTTCTTCGCCGCGTGCGCGCACCGGCTGCGGCGCGGCGAGCAGGTCAGGGTGCCGCGGGACCAGTGGACGACCCCGGTGCTGGTGGACGACGTCGCGGAGGTGACGGCAGCTCTGCTGGGCGCCGGCGCGCCCCTGCCGCCGGTCCTCCATCTGGGCGGGCCGGACCGCGTGAGCCGTGCCGCCTGGGCCTCGGTCGTCGCCGAGACGCTGGGGGCGCCCGCGCACCTGGTCGTGCCGGTGCCGCGGGCGGCCACGCGGTACGCCTCCCG
>NZ_NCTE01001319.1 GCF_002114215.1 Streptomyces sp. 13-12-16
GGAGGCCGCGAGGAACCTGGGCGGTGCGGCCTCCTGGGGCGCGGCGCCGGCCGGCGCGGTGAGCGCCGTACCGGCGGCGAGGGCGGCGACGGTGAGCGCCGCGAGGGTGGCGGCGCGGATGCGCATGGGCATGGGTGTCCCCCGTGGGGTGTGCGTGGTGGAAGGGCGGAGCGGTACGCCGTGTCGGGCGGTTCGCGGTGCCAAGAGCATCGGCCGCCCCGGGGGGCGGGCGCAAGCGTCGTCGCCGGATCCGCCGGCATGGAACCATCCCAGCCCGTCCGACGTGCAGGTACATGGGGTGCCTGGGACGCCGTCCCGGGGCCGGTCGGGTCCTGACGAGTGCGGGGTGACGGTGTCGGCACGGGACGACGTGGCGGAGTTCGCGGCGCTGCTGCGCGAGCTGAAGGAACGCACGGACCGCAGTTACGGCTCGCTCGCCCGCCGGCTGGACATGAACACCTCGACGCTGCACCGCTACTGCGCGGGCGACGCGGTCCCCGTCGACTTCGCGCCGGTGGAACGGTTCGCCGCCCTGTGCGGCGCGTCGAGGGCGGAACGCCTGGACCTCCACCACCGCTGGCTCCGCGCGGCGGAGACACGCCGGCACCCGCGCGGGCCGGGGACGCCCCCGGCCACGGACCCGGACACCGGCGACCAGCACACCGTGGTGCGGGAACGGGCGGACGGCACGGTCCCCGACGTCCCGGCCGCGGAGCACGGCACCACCGAACGGACGACCCCCGGGGCCACCACGCCGGACCGCCCCCGGAGCGACCACCGGACGGCCCGTGCCGACGGGCCGGACCCCGGGCCCGTGGCGTTCCCCGGGCCACGCCTCGACG
>NZ_NCTE01001320.1 GCF_002114215.1 Streptomyces sp. 13-12-16
CCGACCGGGACGCGAGGCGCCGGGCCGCCTTCGTCGCGGGTTCGCTCCCGCTGCACCGGGAGGGGCCGCGTCCCGCGGGCTACGCCGCCTGGGTGGCCGGGGCGCGCGCCCTGCTCGCCGGCCGGCCGGTGTCCGTACGCCATCTGGTGCTGATCACCGACGGCAGCAGCGCCGGCGCCACCGCCGAGCACCGGCTGGAGGAGGAACTGGAGGCCTGCGCAGGGCAGTTCACCTGTGATGTGTTCGCCGTGGGCTCGGACTGGGCCCCCGACCCGCTGCTCACCCTCGCCGAACGGCTGCACGGCACGGCCCAGTTCGTGGACGACGGGCTCGGCCGTGCGATCACCGCCGCCATCCAGCGGCTGCGCCGGGTGCACACCCCCCAGCTGCCGATCGAGGTGACGGTACGGCCCTCCGTGCGCCAGGTCTCGCTCAGCGAGAAGGCGCCCCGGCCGCACCGCCTCGGCGGGCTGCCCGAGCCCGGCCGGCCGCACTGCTGGAGCTTCCCGACCTACCAGTGGGAGCAGGGCGGACGCGACTACCTGCTCACCCTGGTCGCCGACTCCGACGGCGACCCGCTGGAGACCGAGCTGCAGTTCGCCATGGTCTCCATCGGTGACGTCCACGCGCCCGTCACCGCCCGCTGGCACCTCCCCGGGCAGTCCCCGCCGCACACCCCGGCGGGCGCCGACAGCGTGCGCACCCTCAACGCCGCCGCCAGGATGCGCAAGGCGCTGCGCCAGGGGCTCATCGCCCTCCGGGAAGACCGGCGCGACACCGCGAAGGACCTGCTGGGGGAGGCCGCCCGGCTGGCGGTGCGGTTCGGCACGGACTGGGTGCTGGACGAGATCCTCGCGGTCGCCCACATCGAGGACGCGGCCGAGGGTCGGGTCCGGCTGCGCGCCGTCGACGCCGGTACCCTCGGCCCGATGATCCTGCGCGCCGGGTCCCGTCCCGGCGGCCCCCCGGCCGTCGCCCTCGGCGCCCGGCCGGGTCCGTGCTGCGGCGACTGCGGTGCCCCGGCGGGGAGCGAGGCCCGTTACTGCATCG
>NZ_NCTE01001321.1 GCF_002114215.1 Streptomyces sp. 13-12-16
CCCCGGCCCGGAGCCGCCCTCGCCGGCGGAGGCGGTACGTCAGGACGGCGTACGGCGTGTCCCCGGCGCCGGTTCCTCCCGGGCGACCGGACGCGGCACGCCGGAGCGGGCGTCCGGCGCCGGCGCTCCGCCCACCCGCAGGAGCGGCCAGTCCGCGAGGTCCCGCAGGAGCTGACGGTCGTGGGTGGCGACGACGACGCCGGCGCCGGTGTCGCGGAGCGCCCCGGTCAGCTCGTCGACCAGCGGCGCCGACAGGTGGTTGGTCGGCTCGTCGAGCAGGATCAGCGTGGGCCGCCCGGACAACGCCAGCGCCAGGTCGAGACGCCGCTGCTGCCCCTGGGACATCCGTCCGACCGGCGTGCCCGTCGCGTCGGGGTCCAGCAGCCCGAGGGACCCCAGCGGGACGGCGTCGCCGTCCGGGAGCACCCCGTCGGCCACCAGTCGTCCGACGTGCCGGTCGTACACCTCGCGGGCGGTGAGCCGGGGATCCTGTGCGGCGGTCTCCTGGGTGACCCGGACCACCCGCGCCCCGCTCGCCGTCCACACGTGCCCGTCGGTGGGCCGCAGGGCGCCGGCCAGCACCGCGAGCAGCGTGGACTTCCCGGCGCCGTTGGGCCCGGTGACGAGCAGCCGTTCGCCGCCGTCGAGGACGAGGTCGACCGGAGGGGCCAGCCGCCCGTCCACGACGACGCCGTGCGCCCGCAACTGCGGCGCGCCCGGGCGGACACCCAGCCGGGGCCACCGCAGGGCG
>NZ_NCTE01001322.1 GCF_002114215.1 Streptomyces sp. 13-12-16
CCGCCGCCGCTCACCGGTCGCCCCCTTCGCCGGGCCGCGGGCCGGTGTCGGGGCGGGCGGTGTGGTCGGGGTGGCCGGCGGTCCGGCGGGCTTCCTTCATCTCGGCCTCGTAGAGGTGGTCACGGCCCTCGGCGAGTTCCTCGACGGCGGCCTGTTCGAGCTCCTTGAACGGGCGGTAGTACGTGGCGTCGTAGGCCTCGACGATCTGGAACGTCCAGTGGCCGGGGATCACGTTGCGGCCCAGCACCTGGGTGCGCACCGTCTCCGCCCAGTCCGGGTGCCCGGCCTCGCGCAGCAGTTCGACCGCCCGGTCGAGTTCGAGGTCGGCGGTGCCGGTGAGCTGGTGGAAGCTGTAGAGGTGGCCCCGGGCCCGCTCGGTCGTCTCCAGTGCCTTCGACAGCGAGCCGAGCGCCTCCACCGTCTCGTCGCTCACCCCTTCGGGGCGCCGGTGGGCGAGGTCGGGGCCGTCGTCGTGTGGGGTCATCGTCCCGTCTCCGTCGGTCGTGGTCGATGGGGTCGTGCGTGCCGGTCATCCGCCGCCGCTGCCGCCCGCGTCGGGCTGCCGACGGCCGGTGCGGTCGCGGCGGGCCAGCAGCCGCTGTGCCCCGGCCAGTCCCGGCGCGAGGGGCCG
>NZ_NCTE01001323.1 GCF_002114215.1 Streptomyces sp. 13-12-16
GCCCTGTCCTTCTGGCGCTGCGCCGTCGGCCTGGTCCTGCTGCTCGCCGCCCGGCTGCTGTCCCGCCGTTCCCGGCCCGCCGCGCCCGAGCCGCTCGGCCGCCGGGTGCTGCGGGCCGGGGCCACCGGCATCGGGCTCGCGGTCTTCCAGACCGCCTACTTCGCGGCCGTCTCCGCCACGGGACTCGCCGTGGCCACCGTCGTCACCCTCGGCGCCGGACCCGTACTGATCGCGCTCGGCGCGCGACTGACCATGGGGGAGCGCCTGGGAGGCGGCGGACTGGCCGCCGTCGTGGGCGCGCTCGCCGGACTCGTCGTGCTCGTCCTCGGCGGCGGGGGCGCGACCGTGGACCCGTGGGGTGTCCTGCTCGCCCTGCTGTCCGCGGCCGGATACTCGGTGATGACGCTGCTCACCCGCTGGTGGGGACGTGACGGCGGCACGGACTCCTCCGGTACGACCGTCGGGGCGTTCGCCGTCACCAGCCTGGTGCTGCTGCCGTTCGCCGCGGCCGAGGGACTGGTGCCGCACACCGGCGCCCCCGGCGCGCTGCTGTGCCTGCTGGCGTACATCGCCTCCGTGCCGACGGCGCTCGCGTACGGCCTCTACTTCGCCGGCGCGGCCGTCGTACGGTCGGCCACCGTGTCCGTGATCATGCTGCTGGAGCCGGTGGGCGCGGCGGTGCTCGCGGTCGCCCTGCTCGGTGAGCGGCTCACCACGGCCACCCTGGCCGGCACCCTGCTGATGCTCGGCTCGGTCGCGGGCCTCGCGGTCGGCGAGGCACGGGGCGCGCGGGCCCGCGGGGAGCAGCCGGACGCGGTGCCGGTGTGACGGCGCGGGGCCCTTCCGCGGGGAAG
>NZ_NCTE01001324.1:0-394 GCF_002114215.1 Streptomyces sp. 13-12-16
CCCCACCAGCTCGTCCATCGACAGACCGAGCGCGCCGGCCGGCGCGGCCACCGCCCTCCGCGGGCAATCGTGCCTCCCCAGTGCCTCAAGGGCCTGGGAGGTGCCCCCAGGGCGATGGGGTCCCCCCGCCCATGGGGGTCCCCCCGCCCATGGGGGTCCCCCCGCTCGAGCGAAGCCGAGAGTGGGGAGAAGCCGAGAGTGGGGGAGAAGCCGAGAGTGAGGGAGGGTGGGCGCTGGGGGAGGGTGGGCGCTGGGGGCAGCACCTCTGGGGGAGGCACCCCGCAAGCGCCGGGCCGCGCAAACACCCCCCGGCCCACCCCGGCGCCGGGGCACCCCGCAGACACCGGGCCACGCAGCCCACCCCCCCCCCCCCCCCCCCCCCCCCCCCCAAACC
>NZ_NCTE01001324.1:538-9550 GCF_002114215.1 Streptomyces sp. 13-12-16
GGGTTACCCGGCCCCGGCACGTCGACCCAGCGAAGGAACGGATGACGATGACGAGTGGTTTCGTCGGCCCGGAGGGCGACCCCTTCGCAGAATTCCTCGCCCGCTTCTTCGGCGGACAACGCCCCCGCCAGATCGACATCGGCCGACTCCTCAGCCAACCCGCCCGCGAACTGGTACGCGGCGCCGCCCAGTACGCCGCCGAGCACGGCAGCCGTGACCTGGACACCCAGCACCTCCTGCGCGCCGCCCTCTCCGCCGAGCCGACCCGGAGCCTGCTCAGCCGCTCCGGCGCGGACCCCGACTCCCTGGCGTCCGAGATCGACGACCGCTCCGGCCCCGTACAGCACGGCCCGGGCGAGGCCCCGCCGCCGACCTCCCTGTCCCTCACCCCCGCCGTCAAGCGGGCCCTGCTGGACGCGCACGAGATGGCCAGGGCGTCCGGCGCCGGCTACATCGGCCCGGAGCACGTGCTCACCGCCCTCGCCGCCAACCCCGACTCGGCCGCCGGCCACATCCTCAACGCGGCCCGTTTCGCCCCCTCCGGCCCGCCGGAGGCACCGGAGGCCCCGCAGGCCCGCGCCGAACGGCCCCGCCCCGCGACGGGCACGCCGACCCTCGACAAGTACGGCCGTGACCTCACCGCGTTCGCCCGCGAGGGCCGTATCGACCCGGTGATCGGACGCGACGACGAGATCGAGCAGACCGTCGAGGTGCTCTCCCGGCGCGGCAAGAACAACCCGGTGCTGATCGGTGACGCGGGCGTCGGCAAGACCGCCGTCGTGGAGGGGCTGGCCCAGCGGATCGCCGAGGGGGACGTGCCCGACGTGCTCCTCGGGCGGCGCGTGGTCGCCCTGGACCTGACGGGCGTCGTCGCCGGAACCCGCTACCGGGGCGACTTCGAGGAGCGGATGAACAACATCGTCGAGGAGATCCGGTCCCACTCCGACCGGCTGATCATCTTCATCGACGAGCTGCACACCGTCGTCGGCGCCGGGGGCGGAGGCGAGGGCGGCTCGATGGACGCGGGCAACATCCTCAAGCCGGCCCTCGCCCGCGGCGAGCTGCACATCGTGGGCGCGACCACCCTGGAGGAGTACCGCCGGATCGAGAAGGACGCGGCGCTGGCCCGCCGCTTCCAGCCGATCATGGTGCCCGAGCCGACGCCCGCCGACGCGATCGAGATCCTGCGCGGTCTGCGGGACCGGTACGAGGCCCACCACCAGGTCCGCTACACCGACGAGGCGCTGCTGGCGGCCGTGGAGCTGTCCGACCGCTATCTGAGCGACCGCCGGCTGCCCGACAAGGCCATCGACCTGATCGACCAGGCCGGCGCGCGGGTGCGGCTGCGGGCCCGGACCAAGGGCACGGACGTACGGGCCATGGAGCGCGAGGTCGAGCAGCTGACCTGCGACAAGGACCAGGCGGTCGCCGACGAGCAGTACGAGCAGGCCACGCAGTTGCGGGACCGCATCGTGGAGCTGAAGCAGCGGATCACGGACGCCGGCGGCGACGGCGAGGTCGACGAGGGACAGAGCCTGTGGGTGGACGCCGAGGCGATCGCCGAGGTGGTGGCCCGGCAGACGGGCATCCCGGTCAGCCGCCTCACCGAGGAGGAGAAGGACCGGCTGCTGGGTCTGGAGCAGCACCTGCACCAGCGGGTCGTCGGCCAGGAGGAGGCGGTGCGCGTCGTCTCGGACGCGGTGCTGCGCTCCCGCGCGGGGCTCGCCAGCCCCGACCGGCCGATCGGCAGCTTCCTGTTCCTCGGCCCGACGGGCGTCGGCAAGACGGAGCTGGCGCGGGCGCTCGCCGAGGCGCTGTTCGGCAGCGAGGACCGGATGGTGCGCCTCGACATGAGCGAGTACCAGGAGCGGCACACGGTGAGCCGGCTGGTGGGCGCCCCGCCCGGCTACGTGGGGCACGAGGAGGCCGGTCAGCTCACCGAGGTGGTGCGCCGGCACCCGTACTCGCTGCTGCTGCTCGACGAGGTGGAGAAGGCCCATCCGGACGTCTTCAACATCCTGCTCCAGGTCCTCGACGACGGGCGGCTGACCGACTCGCAGGGCCGGACGGTGGACTTCACCAACACCGTGATCGTGATGACCAGCAACCTCGGCTCCGAGGCGATCACCCGGCGCGGCGCGACCCTGGGTTTCGCGTCCGGCGGCGCGGACGCCGACGAGGAGGCGCGGCGGGAGCAGATCCTGCGGCCGCTGCGGGAGCACTTCCGGCCCGAGTTCCTCAACCGGATCGACGAGATCGTGGTGTTCCGCCAGCTGACCGCTGAGGAGCTGCGGCGGATCACCGACCTGCTGCTGGAGGGCACCCGGCGCGGGCTCAAGGGGCAGAACATCTCGGTCGACTTCACCGACGCGGCCGTGGACTGGCTGGCCGAACGCGGCTACCAGCCCGAGTACGGCGCCCGGCCGCTGCGCCGCACCATCCAGCGGGAGGTCGACAACCAGTTGTCGCGGCTGCTGCTGGACGGCCGGGTCCGGGAGGGCGGCCGGGTGACGGTGGACACGGAGGACGGGCGCCTGGCGTTCCGTACGCAGGAGACACCGGCACCCGAGCTGTGAGCGGGAAGGGGCGCCCCGGACGGGGCGCCCCGCCGTGTGTCTAGCGCGCCGGGCGGACCACCATCGCCGATCCGCCGCCCCTGCGGACCTTCTCCGCCGCCGCGAGCCACGTGCCGTCCGGCAGCCGCTGCACGCCGGTGGTCGCGCCGATCTCCGGGTTCTCCCGGAAGGAGTGCCCGATCGCCTCCAGACGCTGCCTCAGCCCGCTGTCGTACAGGCCGGGTTCGAGTTCGGTCTGTGCGGCGTTGCGCTGGCTGGCGCGGGGTGCGGCGATCGCGTCGACGAGGGGGAGGCCGCGGTCGACGAATCCGGTGAGGGTCTGCAGCACGGTGGTGATGATGGTGGAGCCGCCGGGCGAGCCGAGCGCCACCACCGGCCGGTCGTGCCGGTCGAGCACGATCGTCGGCGACATGGACGAGCGGGGCCGCTTGCCGGGGCCGGGCAGGTTCGGGTCGTGGACGGCCGGGTCGGCCGGGGCGAAGGAGAAGTCCGTCAGCTCGTTGTTGAGCAGGAAGCCGCGTCCGGGCACGGTGATGCCGCTGCCGCCGGTCTGCTCGATGGTGAGCGTGTAGGCGACGACGTTGCCCCACCGGTCGGCGGTGGTGAGATGCGTGGTGCTCTCGCCCTCGTACGTCGTCGGCGCGGCCGTGCCGCCCTCGGCGCACGGCGCCGGGTCGCGGGGGTCGCCGGGGGCGAGCGGGCTGGTGAGGACGGAGTCGTCCTCGATCAGGCAGGCGCGGGAGTCCGCGAACCGCTGCGACAGCAGCTCCCCGGTCGGTACGTCCTCGAAGGCGGGGTCGCCGACCCAGCGGCCCCGGTCGGCGAACGCGATCCTGCTCGCCTCGATGAACCGGTGCAGATAGCGCACGTCGCCCGCCCCGGACAGGTCGGTGCGCTCCAGGATGTTGAGCGCCTCGCCGACCGTCGTGCCGCCGGAGGACGAAGGCGCCATGGAGTAGACGTCCAGGCCTCGGTAGGAGGTCTTCGTCGGCGCCTGGGGCTTCGTGCGGTAGGCGGCGAGGTCGCGCGGGGTCAGCTCGCCGGGGCGGGCGTTCCAGCCGGAAGCCGGGTCCACGGGCGGCTTGTTGACCGTCTTCACGATGTCCCGGCCGATGCCGCCCCGGTACAGGGCGTCGACGCCCTCGCGGCTGAGCTCACGGTAGGTGCGGGCCAGATCGGGGTTCCTGAAGGTGGAGCCGACGGCCGGGAGTTCGCCGCCCGGGAGGAACAGCTCGGCCGTGTCGGGGAAGTGGCGGAAGCGGGTCTCGTTGGCGGCGGTCTGCGCGCGGAAGGTCTCGTCGACGGTGAAGCCGTCGCGGGCGAGGCGTTCGGCGGGCTTCAGGACCGTGCCCAGGCCGCGCTCGCCCCACTTGTCGAGCGCCCATTGCCAGGTGGCGGGCGTGCCGGGGGTGCCGACCCCGAGTCCGCTGCTGACCGCTTCGGCGAACGGGATCGGCCGGCCGTTCTCCAGGAACAGTCCGGAGTCGGCGGTCAGCGGGGCCGTCTCGCGGCCGTCGAGGGTGTGCACGGTGCGCGAGCGGGCGTCGTAGTAGACGAAGTAGCCGCCTCCGCCGACACCGGCCGAGTAGGGCTCGGTGACGCCGAGCGCGGCGGCCGTGGCGACGGCCGCGTCGACGGCGTTGCCGCCCTTCCTCAGGATCTCGATCCCTGCGGCGGAGGCGTCGGCGTCGACGCTGGAGACCGCGCCGCCGTGGCCGACGGCGACCGGGACCTTGGGGGTGTGCCGGAAGGGTGCCCCGTACTGGGCGGGCGGCGGGGCCGCCCCCACCGACAGCACGGCGGCACCGACCGCCAGGACTGCGAGATTCCGTGCGACAGGACGACGCATCCGCACCTCCGGTAAACGGCTGTCCGCGCAGCCTAGTTCGTCACCGGGCTCCCGTCAGGGATGCCGGAGGGGTGTGCCGTCCCGTCGCCCGGCGGGCCCTGTGGCCCACGTCTCGAACACGGGTTTGTGCGGGACCGCTAGCATGCGCGCCCATGAGTGACGACGTGCGCAACATCGTTCTGGGCGTGGTGGCCGCCGGCATCAGCGCCGCGCTGGGCTGGATGGCCCGTACCTACCTGTGGAGGCGCAAGCTCCGGCGCAAGCAGGCGTTCTTCGGCCTGCCGGAGAACTCCGAGTCCCTGCTCGTCGTCAACCGCGATCCGGCGACGGCGGAACCGGCGGTGCACCGCTTCGACGTGTTCGCGCTCCTCGAGCTCTCCGCGCTGGTCAAGGACTGCGGGGCGCATGTCCAGATGGTCACCCAGGACGCGGCCCACCAGGGCTTCGGCGAGCGGACCGAGTTCTGTGTGGGCGGGCCGGGGTCGAACCGGCGGATGGTGGCCCACATGGCGGCCATGCTGCCGGGGGTGCGGGTCAACGTCGATCCGGAGCCGGGCCCGGACCGGGGCGCCTTCCAGATCGGCTCCGAGCGCTACCGCATGGACCCGGGCGTCACCGAGTACGTGCTGCTGGCGCGGCTGACCGCGGGTGAACGGCGCGAGACGCGGCCGGTGTTCCTGTTCTGCGGTCAGCGCGCGATCACCAACCAGGCCGCGACCCGCTATCTCGCCCGCAACCACGAGCGGCTGGCCCGCAAGCACGGCTCGAACTCGTTCGTCCTGCTGCTGAAGGTGATCAACTCGCAGGCGTACGGCCCCGATGTGGTGGAGCTGGTCGCGGACGTCACCAGGGTCGCGCAGACCGCGCTGCCGGCCGCGCCGCGGAACAGTCACCGGGCGGACTGACCTCGTTCAGCACCACCCGTCCGGCGCGCAGCTGACCTTCTCCTCGTCGGCGGACGACCCGTCGGGGTCGCGTCCGCCGCGCGAGCAGTGATCTCCGGCTGCCGCCGGACGGGTCCGGCCGATGTGATCCGCCGCCCCGTTGGACGCGGGGCGGTGGGCCCCTCCCGGTGGCGGTGTCCCCGCTCCTGGCGCGGAGTCCCCTCCCCCACCGGGATGAAGGGACCATTCTAGTGGAGGCCCGGGCGGGGGAGTCTACGGGCGTCACCCCGTTCAGTGCTCGAGGATCTCGGAGGGGGAGTCCTTGGCGCGGTCGCTGCGCGGATCACCGAGGAACCCGTCGGGTGTGCGGTCCTCCACGATCCGGCCGTCGGCCATGAAGACCGCGCGGTCGGCGGCCGGACGGGCGAAACCCGTCCCGTGCGTGACCACGATCACGGTCATGCCCTCACCGGCCAGTTGCCGCATGACCTCCAGGACCTCGTTGATCCTCTCCGGGTCCGGTGCGGAGGTCGGCTCGTCGAACCGCATCACCTTGGGCTCCGTGGCCGGCGCCCGCGCGATCGCCGCCCTCCCCCGGTGCCCCGAGGGCCTGGGAGGTACCCCCGGCTGCCGGCCGCCCGGGAGCCGCGCCGGGTACTTGTCCGCCTGGCCGGCGACGCCGACGCGGCCGAGGAGCGCGTGTGAACGCCGGTCGGCGTCCTCCTTCTTGCGCCCGCGGACCTTCACCTGGCCCAGCGGGACGTTCTGCAGCACGGTCCTGTGCGCGAAGAGGTCGAACGACTGGAAGACCATGCCGACGTCGGCGCGCAGCCGCGCCGGCGCCTTGCCCCCGTACGGGAGCGGCTGGCCGTCGAGCAGGATCGTGCCGGACCGGACGGTCTCCAGCCGGTTGATCGCCCGGCACGGCGTCGACCTCCCCGACCTCGACGGGCCGATGACGACGACCACCTCTCCCCTGTCCACGGTGAGCCCGACGTCCCGCAGGACGTGGAGGTCCCCGAAGTACTTGTCGACGTCACGCAGCTCGATCAGCGGATCGCCGGCCATGCCCGTCCCTCCTCGCCCTCAGCCGTGCGGTGGTCGCCGCAACGTATCCGGGCAAGATCACCGGGACGGCGCGACACGCACTCTTCGGTCATTAGCCGTATTTACACCGGTTCACACCGATTTGTCCGATTCGCGGGCCGGGGGCCTCACGCCTCCGCGACCTCCGCGTACAGTTGGGACAGCTCGGGCACGCCGCTGGCCGCCCACTCGTGTCCGGCGTCCACGACGTCGAACTCCCGCCCGGAGGTGAGCCGTACGACCGGCTGCCCGTCGGCGCGGATCTCCCAGGCGGCCCCCGGCACGGTGCGCACGATGACGGTGCCGAGGTACAGCCCCGCGTCGTTGCCCAGCCAGGTCGAGGCCTCCTCGTCGTCCCGCCAGCGCGGCACCAGTTGGTCCAGCGCCTCCAACGAGGCCGGGGAGTCGTCGAGTCGGACACCCGCCCGGTCGGCCTGGGAGCGCAGCAGTTCGCACTCGGCGAGGAGTTCCGCGATGCCCTCGGGATCGGGGACCCCCACCTTCTGGCGCCGGTTGCCCAGGAAAGGGATGTTCATACCGCCAGCCTGGCACTCGTACCGTGCCGCGCACCACAGGCGCGCGGGGTCGGACGACGGCCGGCCGGTCCCCCGCTACACGTCGAGGTCCACCACGACCGGCGCGTGGTCCGAGGCACCCTTGCCCTTGCGCTCCTCGCGGTCGACGTAGGAGTCCGTGACCGCCTTCACGAAGGGCTCGTTGCCGTACACCAGGTCGATGCGCATGCCGCGGTTCTTGGGGAAGGCGAGCTGGCGGTAGTCCCAGTACGTGAAGGGGTGGTCGTACTTGAGGGGGCGCGGGACGACGTCGGAGAGGCCGGTCTCGCGCAGGGAGGCGAGGGCGGCGCGCTCGGCGGGGGTGACGTGGGTGGAGCCCTCGAAGACGGCCCGGTCGAAGACGTCGTCGTCGGTCGGGGCCACGTTGTAGTCGCCCAGGACCGCGAACGGCCGGCCGCCCGCCGCGTCGCCGGCCACGGCGGCCTTGAGCGCCTCGAACCACTGGAGCTTGTACGCGTAGTGGGGGTGGTCCACCTCGCGCCCGTTGGGCACGTACACCGACCAGACGCGGACCGGGCCGCAGGTCGCGGAGACGGCACGGGGCTCGACGGAGCCGTCGTAGCCGGGGTCGCCCGGCAGGCCCTTGACGACGTCCGTCAGGCCGACGCGGGAGAGCACCGCCACGCCGTTCCACCGGCCGGTGGCGTTCACCGCCGACTCGTAGCCCAGCTCGCGCACCTCCTCCACCGGGAACTTCTCCTCGGCGACCTTCGCCTCCTGGAGGCACAGCACGTCCGTGCCGCTGCTCTCCAGCCAGGCCAGGAGCCTCGGCAGGCGGGCGGTGATCGAGTTCACGTTCCAGGTCGCGATGCGCATGGTCCACAACCTACCCGGCACCTGTGACAACGCGCGCCCGCCGCCCGCCGGGTCACAGCTCGGCGGAGCCCCCCGGCGCGAGCCGCAGGTGCTCCGAACCGCCGAGGGCGCCGATCTGACGGTCGTAGATCGGCCGGGCGAGGTCGGTGAGGAGGGCGTCGTGGATGTCGTAGGCGCGCCGCGGCCTCACCTCGCGGACGTAGTCGATGACCTCGGAGATCTTGTTCCAGGGGGCCATGACCGGCAGCATCAGCGTCTCGACCGGCCGGTCGGGGACGGTGAGCGCGTCACCCGGGTGGAAGAGCTTCCCGCCGTCGACGAGGTAGCCGACGTTGGTGACGCGCGGGATGTCCGGGTGGATCACCGCGTGCAGTTCGCCGTGGACCTGGACGTCGAAGCCGGCGGCGGTGAAGGTGTCGCCGTGGCCGACGGTGTGCACGCGGCCCGGGAAGGCCGCCGAGAGCTGCTCCGCGACCGACCTCAGGGTCCAGATCTCGACGGCGGGGTCGGCCTCCAGGGCGGCCCGCAGCCGGCCCTCGTCGAAGTGGTCGGGGTGCTCGTGCGTGACCAGGACGGCGTCGGCGCCGAGGGCCGCGTCCTCCTCGCTGAACCCTCCGGGGTCGAGGACGAGGACGCGTCCGTCCTTCTCCAGGCGGACGCAGGAGTGCGACTTCTTCGTGAGCTTCACGGTCCCATTCTGCCCCCGTGCCGTCCACGGCCGCGCGGAGCGCCCCCGGGGCTCACTCCTGGGGCGTGGTCTCCTCGCGGACGACCTGCTGGGCCACCCGGAAGGCACTGTTCGCCGCCGGGATGCCGCAGTAGACGGCCGCCTGGAGCAGCACCTCCTTGATCTCGTCCGGGGTGAGCCCGTTGCGCAGGGCGGCCCGGGTGTGGAAGGCGAGGTCCTCCAGGTGGCCGCCGGCGACGAGGGCGGTGAGGGTGACGCAGCTGCGGGTGCGCCGGTCGAGTCCGGGCCGGTCCCAGACCTCGCCCCAGGCGTAGCGGGTGACGAGTTCCTGGAAGTCGCCCGAGAACGCGTCGGTCCCGGCCAGGATCCGGTCGACGTGCGCGTCGCCCAGCACCTCCCGGCGGACCTTGATGCCGGTGTCGTACGCGTCGGGCCTGCCCTGCGGCTGCTGCGGTACGGCGGGCGGGGCGATCTCGGCGACGGGCGCGAGCTGCGGCGGGGCGGCGGCCGGCGCCGGGGTCACCGCCGCCGCGGGCAG
>NZ_NCTE01001325.1 GCF_002114215.1 Streptomyces sp. 13-12-16
CGCCCTGTCCCTCGAGGACGCCGCGCGGACCGTCGCCGTGCGCAGCCTCGCCATCGCCCGCGAACTCTCCGGCCACGGCGGCATGGCGGCCGTCACCGCCCCGCACGACGAGGTCGCCGCGCTCGTCGCCGGCCTGCCCGGCGTCTCGGTCGCCGCCGTCAACGGCCCCTCCTCCGTGGTGGTCTCCGGCGACACCGAGGGCCTCGACACCCTCCTCGCCGACTGCGCCGAACGGGGCGTGCGGGCCCGCCGCATCCCCGTCGACTACGCCTCCCACTCCGCGTACGTCGACCGGCTCGCCGAGACCCTGCCCGCCGCCCTGGACGGCATCGAACCCCGCGAGGGCGACATCCCGTTCTTCTCCACCGTCACCGCCGACTGGCTGCCCGGCACCGCCCTGGACGCCTCCTACTGGCACCGCAACCTGCGCGGCACCGTCCGCCTGGAGGAGTCCCTGCGCGCCCTCCTCGACCAGGGGCACGACGTGTTCGTCGAGTGCAGCCCCCACCCGGTGCTCACCGTCGGCATCGAGGACACCGTCACCGCCGCCGGAGCCGACGCGGTCGCCCTCGGCTCCCTGCGCCGCGACGACGGCGGCGCCGACCGCATGCTGACCGCGCTGGCCGCCGCCCACGTCGCCGGCGTACCCGTCGACTGGCGGCCCACCGTCGCCCACGGTCACCCCGTGGACCTGCCCACCTACGCCTTCCAGCGCGAGCGGTACTGGCTGGAGGCCACCGGCGCCCAGGCCGACCCCACCGGGATCGACACGGTCGTGCGGCTCGCCGACGGCGGCGCCGTCCTCGGCGGCGGCCTGTCGCTGACCGCACAGCCCTGGCTGGACGACCACCGCGTGCACGGCACCGCCGTCGTACCCGGCACCGCCCTGCTCGACTGGACGGTACGGGCCGGCGACGAGACCGGCTGCCCGCTCGTCACCGCCCTCGACGAGCACACCCCGGTGGTCGTCCCCGAACGGGGCCGCGTCGACCTCCAGATCACCGTCTCCGCCCCCGAGGACACCGACGCCGGCCCGGCCCGGCGCACGCTCACCGTCTACTCCCGCGTCCCCGGCCCGGACGGCACCGACGTGCCCTGGACCCTGAACGCCACCGGCACCCTCACCGCCGGCGACCCG
>NZ_NCTE01001326.1:0-883 GCF_002114215.1 Streptomyces sp. 13-12-16
CCGGCACCCCGGCGGCGACGCCGGCGTCATGGCACCCTCCATGCCGAGGCGGCCCGCCGCTCCCGGCACGGTCGAGCGCCTCCTGGACCGGGCGGGCCACCGCGACTGGTACGCCGGCCTGCGCACCGCGCCGCCCGCCGCCCGCGCCCTGCTGGACGTCACCCGGCCCGAACGGGAGATCGACACGGACTTCCCTCCCTCCGTCGACCAGGTCACCATGCCCAGGTCGGCGGACCTGGTGGTGCACCTGCACGGGATCCGGCCGAGCCGCGCACTACCTCGGTGCGGGGGCCGCCTCGGTGTCCCCGGGGGCGCCGGGGCGGAGCAGGCCCGTCAGGGACAGGGCGCCCGGCCCGAAGAAGACCAGGAGCAGGAACCCCCAGCAGAACAACACCGGTGACAGGCCGCCGTTCTGCAGCGGGAACAGACCGTCCTTCTGGTGTTCGGTGAAGTAGGCGAAGGCCATGGCCCCCGAGCTGAGGAACGCCGCGCTGCGGGTCGCGGTCCCGAGGAGGACGAGGACCCCGCAGACGAGCTCGATCACGCCCGCGTACCAGAACGGCCAGTCACCCGTGGGGCTGGCCTTCCTGTCCAGTACGCCGAAGACCGTGGCGGCTCCCTCGCTGGTGAACAGCAGGCCGAGGACGATGCGGAACAGGCCCAGGACGAGCGGTCGGTGGCCGGCCAGCCGGTCGTTCAGGCGTGCGGTGCTCATCGTCGTGTACTCCTCGCGTCGGTCGGTGCAACGTAGGGGCCGGCGCCGGGGGTCGCGCGGGAGGCCGTCCGCTCTTCCCTTACGTGCGCGACGGCCCGGCGGTTCAGCCGAACCCGCCGGTCGTCCCGAGGCGGTTCACGGGCGGCGTGGCCACCCCCGCCCCCATGG
>NZ_NCTE01001326.1:1070-4118 GCF_002114215.1 Streptomyces sp. 13-12-16
GGCCGGGATCGCCTCCGTACGGGCCGGGTGGGAGCGGGATCACTCGACGGTGCGGGCCCGCCGGGCGGGCACCCCGTCACCGCGGTGGACGTGTTCACAGGCCACGCCCCCGTTCTGCGCGCGAACGTGCCGCAGCCCGCCGGGTCCGTCCCTCATAGAGTTGTGGCCATGACATGGAGCGAGGCGGAGTACGTCGACTACTTGCAGGCCGAGCGGCGTGCCTTCGCGTGGGTGATGCGGCATTACGGGGGTCTGACGCAGGAGGAAGCGACGGAAGCGGCCCTGGAGTGGTATCCGTACGAGCCGGAGGACCACGCCCATCGTGGCCTGGTCTTCCACGACCATTCCTGGCACTGGGCGATGCTGGCGATCCACGGTGACCGGTACACGGTGGAACACCCCGAACTCGTCCATCCGCCGGCCGCCTACGAGGCTCTCGGGTGAAGGCCCCACCGGGTGTCTTGCCGGAACGGCAACATCTCGTGCCGGTTCGCGGGGAGCGGGTGAGACTCGGACGCGTTCCCCGACAGAAGGAGCCCTGCATGAGTACCGTCGACGCGGTCGAGTTCTGGGACGACGTCCACGCGGCCCGGCCGGCGGCCACCGATCCGCGGCCGAACGTACGCCTCACCGGGACCGTCGCGGACCTGCCGCCCGGCGATGTGCTGGACCTCGGATGCGGCGCCGGTGGCGACGCGCTGTGGCTGGCCCGCCGGGGGTGGCGCGTCACCGCCGTCGACGTCTCGTCCGTGGCGGTCGGGCGTCTCACCGCGCTCGCCGTCTCGCACGGTCTGGACGACCGGATCACCGCCCGGCGGCACGACCTGCGCGAGTCGTTCCCGGACGGGTCCTTCGACCTCGTCTGCGCCCACTATCTGCAGACCCCCCTCGACCTGGACCGGGCGGCCGTGCTGCGGAGGGCCGCGCACGCCCTGCGGCCGGGCGGGCGGCTGCTGGTCGTCGACCACGGATCGACCGCTCCGTGGTCGTGGAACCAGGACCCCGGCGTCCGGTACCCGGCCCCGCGGGAGGTGGCCGCGGACATCGCCCTGGACCCGGTGACGTGGACGGTCGAGCGGGCCGACTCGCCCCGCCGGATCGCGACCGGACCGGACGGGCGGACCGCCGAGGTCACCGACCACGTTCTGATCGTCCGCCGCGCGGCCTGAACCGGACCCGGCCGGCACAGGGAGGCACCATGCACCGCGACACCCCACCGCCCCGCACCGGAAGCAGCGAGACCGAGGTCCTGCGCGGCTTCCTCGACCATCTGCGGAACTCCGTCTCCGCGAAGGTCGAGGACGCCCCCGAACCGCAGGTCCGGACCGCCTCGGTGCCCTCGGGCACGAACCTGCTCGGGCTGCTCAACCACCTCACTTCCGTCGAGCGGGCGACGTTCCTCGGGGAGCGGGTCACCGACTGGCAGGCCACCTTCCACGCCGCCCCCGGGGACAGCGTGGCCGATGTCGTCACCCGTTACCGGCAGGCGGTCGCCCGGGCGAACGACGTACTCGACGAGTGCGCCGACCTCGGCGCGCCGGTCCCCCGCCCCCGGTCGAACGGCTCCGCCCCGAGTGTCCGCTGGGCGCTCACCCACATGATCGAGGAGACCGGCCGCCACGCCGGCCACGCGGACATCCTGCGTGAACTGATCGACGGGGCGACCGGACGCTGACCTTCTCGGGAGAACGGGCACCGTACCCTGGCGGCATGCGCATGCGCCCCACTCTGCACTGGACCCCCGAAGAAGACCTGCCGCCGGGCTCCACGGATCTGGAACCGGTCGCCGACGCGCTGGGCGCCGGCGGTGTGGTGGTGCTCAGCGGGGCGGGCATCTCCACCGAGTCGGGCATCCCCGACTACCGTGGCGAGGGTGGGAGCCTGAGCCGCCACACACCGATGACCTACCAGGACTTCACGGGCAGCGACCGCGCCCGGCGCCGGTACTGGGCGCGCAGCCACCTCGGCTGGCGCACCTTCCGCCGGGCCGTGCCCAACACCGGGCACCGGGCCGTGGCCGCGTTCGGGCGGCACGGTCTGCTCTCGGGTGTGATCACGCAGAACGTCGACGGTCTGCACCAGGCCGCCGGCAGCGAGGGCGTCGTGGAACTCCACGGCGGCCTGGACCGGGTCGTCTGCCTCTCCTGCGGTGCCGTCAGTGAGCGCCGCGAACTCGCCCGGCGGCTGGAGGAGGCCAACGCGGGCTTCGCTCCGGTGGCCGCGGGGATCAACCCCGACGGTGACGCCGACCTCACCGACGAACAGGTCGGCGACTTCCGTGTGGTGCCCTGCGCGGTCTGCGGCGGTGTCCTCAAACCGGACGTGGTGTTCTTCGGCGAGAACGTGCCGCCCGGGCGGGTCGAGCACTGCCGCACGCTGGTCCGTGAGGCGACATCGCTGCTCGTCCTCGGGTCGTCGCTGACGGTGATGTCCGGGCTCCGGTTCGTCCGTCAGGCCGCCCAGGCCGGCACGCCGGTACTGATCGTCAACCGGGACCCGACCCGGGGTGACCGGCACGCCGTCACCCGGGTCGCGCTCCCCCTGGGAACGGCCCTCGCCACCGTGGCCGACCGGCTGGGCGTCCCGGTGAACGGCCGGACGGCAGCCTGAGCGGCCGCCTCCGGCTCCGCCGTCCGTCGCGTCACTCCTCGTCGCGCAGCCTGGCCGCCAGTGAGGTCAGCGGCTCGGTCTCCCCGGTGTGGCCCAGCGCGGTGAGGCGGGAGACCGCCGCGTCGAGGCGGGCGAGGGCCGGGGCGGCGCGGTCCAGGTAGATGCCCTCCACGGCACCCGCGAGGCGGACGCACTCGGCCCACTCGCCGGCGCGCTCCTGCTCCGCACCCGGCTCGCCCAGCAGGGCGAGGGCCTTCTCCAGGGCGGTCAGGGCGTCCTCGTACTCACCGGCGTAGGCGTTGACCCGCCCGTGTTCGTAGGCCAGGGCGACGTCCAGGGGGCGGCCGTGGACCTCGTGCCCGGCGGCGCGGGCCTCGTCGGCGATCCGGCCGGCGTCGGCGAGGAAGGCGCGGGCGCCGGCCAGGCCGTCGGGGCCCT
>NZ_NCTE01000137.1 GCF_002114215.1 Streptomyces sp. 13-12-16
GGAGGATGCCGCGTGTGGGGGTCCGCGGGTGTGAAGGGGCGGCCCGCTGTGTTGTGGGTGGCGGGCCGCCGTCTCCAGGGGGTTACGGCTTGTGGGCCACCGCGCCGTAGCCGGGGATGATGTCGTCGTCCTGGCCCGGGATCGGGTCGCCCAGTTCGGGGTGCCAGTGGTGGGGGACCTGGACGCCCGGTTCCACGAGGGTCAGGCCGTCGAAGAAGCGGGTGAACTCCTCGCGGGAGCGGAGCGCCAGGGTGACGCCCGCCGCCTTGAGCTGCTCCGTGGCCGCCTTCGACTCCTCCGGGGTGAAGTCGGACGTCGCGTGGGTGATGATCAGGTAGCTGCCCGAGGGCAGCGCGTCCAGCAGTCGCCCGACCAGCTCGTGCGCCCCGTCCTCGTCGGGGACGAAGTGCAGCAGCGCGATGAGTGACAGCGCGATCGGCTCGTCGAAGTCGAGGATCTTCCGCGCGCCCTCCAGGATGACGTCCGGGTCGCGCACATCGGCTTGGAGGTACTCGGTCACCCCCTCGTCCGTACCGCGCAGCAGGGCCGCCGCGTGGGCCAGCACGATGGGGTCGTTGTCGCAGTACACGACGCGGGCGTCGGGCACGACCCCCTGCGCCACCTGGTGCAGGTTGGGCTCGGTGGGGATGCCCGTGCCGACGTCGAGGAACTGCCGTACGCCCCGTCCGGCCAGCCAGCGCGTGGCCCGCTGCATGAACGCGCGGTTCACCCGTGCCATCACCGGCACCCGTGGGTCGAGGGCGAGCATCTGCTTCCCCATGGCCTCGTCGACCGGGTAGTTGTCCTTGCCTCCGAGGTACCAGTCGTACATCCGCGCGGGGTGGGGCCTGCTCGTGTCGATCTCCACGGGGTGCTGCCCGGTCATGAGGGACTCCATAAGTCTCTGCGCCTGCAATTGCAACTGTTAGTGATCAAGCCAGTGCCAAGCCGGAAGGGGGAACAAAGGTAGAGCGGGCAACAAGGTTCAGGACAGCAGGAAATCCGCCTCTCCCGCCTTCGCCCCCTCGATGAAGGCCGTCATCTCGGCGGAGGTGTAGATGAGCGCCGGCCCGTCCGGGTCGGTGGACTGGCGTACGGCGATCCGGCCGTCCTCGAGCTTCATCGCTTCCAGGCAGTTCCCTCCGTTGCCGCCGCTCCACGGCTTGTGCCAGCCCTCGCTGCCCAGCTCCCGCGCGGGCATGCCGTTGTAGATCCTTCCCGTGCGCGCCCGCGGGTGGGGCGGGGACTTCACGGGGTTCAGGGGCTCCATGAGTTCCATTCACAGCTCCTTGCGGAGATCCCGGAGGATCTCCTTCGTGCGATGTGCCGTAGCGGCCTGTGCCGCCATGCGGTCCATGACCTCGAGGTGGGTCGCCACCTCTTCGCGCGCGTCCAGGTAGACGGCGCCGGTCAGGTACTCGCTGTAGACCATGTCCGGCAGTTCGGGCATGGCGAATCGGAACAGCACGAACGGCCCGTACGTGCCGGGATGGGGCCCACCGGCGAACGTGGCGATCTGCAGCGTCACGTTGGGCAGCTTCGTGGCCTCGAGCAACTTGTCGATCTGCGCTCGCATCACCTCCGGGCCGCCGACCGGGCGGCGGAGCGCGGTCTCGTCCATCACGACCCACATCCGGGGCGCGCCCTCACGGGTGAGCAGTCCCTGCCGCTGCATGCGCAGGTCGACGTGGCGCTCCATGTCCTCGGGCCGGGTCTGCCCGATGGCCCCGGAGCGCAGCACGCCGCGCGCGTAGTCCTCGGTCTGGAGCAGTCCGGGGACGAAGTGGGGTTCGTAGCTGCGGATGAGGGAGGCCGCGCCCTCCAGGCTGACGTACATCGAGAACCAGCCGGGCAGGATGTCGTGGAAGCGCTGCCACCAGCCGGGCCGGTTGGCGTCCTCCGCCAGTTGCACGAAGGCGTCGGCCTCCTCGTCGGAGACGCCGTACTCCTTCAGCAGCATCTGGAGGTACGGGATCTTGAGCGCGACCTCGGCCGTCTCCATACGGCGGACGGTGGCGGGCGCGACACGGAGGATGCGGGCCGCTTCCTCACGTCTGAGTCCCGCGCGTTCCCGCAGGTCCAGCAGGCGCCGACCGAGGACGACCTGTCCCACCGTCGGTGCGGACCGGGGTTCGCTCACACTCCACCTCCCTCGAACAAAAGCCGACAGCTCGGCGGCGCCACTCGAAGATCCATCCGAAGATCCATTCCGTCCGAACTCGCATTCGAACAGATCTTCGGCGATCCCAACTGGCGCCGCGCGAGGTGCTGTTGCGAGCAGTGTGCCACGCCCTTCCAGAACGTCACACCGCACTCTGCATTTTTCAGAGTGACACTTGCCAAGTGTTCACGGCGGGGCGATAGTGGCAAGCGTGATTCCGTCCGCGCCCTTAGGAACAGACGCCGCCGCAGGGTCCACCGGCCTCGGCGCCGCCTCGGTGTGCGCCCCCTCGGGGGCCGCCGCCGAGCGCCGGTTCCGTTTCGAACTGGCCGCTCATCCGGGTTCCCCGGCCCAGGCCAGACGCCTGACGAGGGCACGGCTGACCGGCTGGTCGGTGTGCGAGGACACCTGTGACACAGCGGCTCTCGTCGTCTCCGAACTGGTCACCAACGCCATCGTGCACACGGCGAGCAGCCACATAGTCTGCGAGCTGCACGACGGTGGCGAGCTGGTGCGCATAGCCGTGCGCGACGAGGGGTGCGCGCCGGGCCAGCCGCGGGCGAACACCCGGCAGCAGCCGGAGGACGAGCACGGGAGGGGACTGCTCCTCGTCGACGCCCTGTGTCATTCGTGGGGCGCGCACGAGAACGGCCCCGGACTGCTGGTCTGGGCCGACCTCCCCCGCACGGCGGACGCCGGCGGCACCGGACACGGCACCGTGGAGCCCACCGACGACCTGGGCTGGGGCGCCCGTCCGAAGCCGGGCCCGCCCAGCACCCCGGACGACGACCCAGCCAACGAACCGGACCGCCCCCACGGCCCGGCGGGAAACCACGGCCCGGCGGCGGGAAACCAGAGCCACACCCCGCCGCCCCCACCGCTTCCGCCGCACCCCCCGCACCAGCGCACCCCCCATCCCCGGGGCCGGGCGTGACGGGCGGCGCGCCCGGCACCCGCGTGCTGAGCCTGGACTC
>NZ_NCTE01001327.1 GCF_002114215.1 Streptomyces sp. 13-12-16
GCCGGAGCGGCCGGGGACGCGTCCTGGGCGGGGTCGTCGGTCCCGGCGGCGGGGGCGCCGGGTGCCGGGGGCGGTGTGTCGGAGGCCACGGGGTCGGGGGCGCCGGGAGCGGGCTCGGGAGGCCGGTCCTCGGAGCCCTCGGGCCGCAGGGGGCGGTCCAGTTCGTAGTCGCCCTCGTGGTCGTCACCGGCGGCGGCCGGCTCGCGGTGCGGGCGGGCCAGTTCGAAGTCGCCGTCGTGTCCCTCGGGACGCGTGGTCGGCTCCTCCCCCGGTGGGCCCGGCTTCCCCTCGTTCATGCTCTCCCCACGGCTGGACACGGCACCGCGCGACGGCGGTGGCCGCGAAACTACAGGCTCGGCACCCGGCTGGGCCTGGGCGCGCCCCCTGGATTCAACCAGGTTCGCGCGCCCCCGCGCACCGAACGGTTCAGCGGGACGTGGGCGTGGGAGCCGGTGTCGTGCCCACGGTGAGGAGGCCGGGGTCCTTGAGCCCGGCGGCGACGGCCCACGTGGTCAGGGTGAGCGGCGGGGTCGAGGTGAGCGGTCGTATCAGCGGGGACACGGCCGTCGCACCGCCCTGCATCGGCGTGCCCGGCGTGGGGTGGCGCTCCGTCGGCGCCGGGACGCCGGGCAGCAGCGGCGCGGAGACCGCGGTCGGGGCGACCGGGGTGTCCGCGGGCGCGCTCTGGCCCGTCAGCTGGCCCAGCAGTGGTCCCGCGCCGCG
>NZ_NCTE01001328.1 GCF_002114215.1 Streptomyces sp. 13-12-16
CGGGCGGGGGGACGGTGGGTGGGGCGGTGCTGGGTTCTGGTCATGACCTTGCGCATGGGGACCCCGTTCGACGGGCCCGGGGCGACCGAGGGGTCGTACCGGGCGGTAACTTCGTGGTTGGGGATCTTGTACGGGGACGCGCGGTGCGGTGGCAAGGAGACGGAGGGCGGGCCGGAAGGGCAGGGGAATTCACCTATCAGGGTGGTTCAGGGGGCCTCGGCCCCGTGATCACCCGGGCGTACCGGGTGAATTCCCGGACGTGAGTGGACGCAGCCGAGGGTGTGGGCGGGGACCCGATGGGGGACGCCCGCACGTATCCTGAAGGCCCTTCCGGAGCCCCGATCACACGAAAGCGGCCGACCATGCGCGTCTACGTACCCCTGACCCTCCCCGGGCTCGCCGAGGCGTACAGGACGGGTGCGCTGGGCGACGGGCCGTTCCTCGCGTACGCCGTGACGCCCGCGCTGCGCGAGTGGTACCTCTCCGACGACATCGAGGAGCTGGAGTACGCCGCGCTCAGCCGCGCCGCGCTGGCCTCCCTGCGGCTGCTGGCGGCGGACGCCGGTGCACCGCGCCGCCGGGTCGTGGTCGCCGTGGACGTGTCCGACGACGCCGCCTCGACCGACCCCGACCGGGGCCTCGACCCGGCCGCCCTCGGCGAGGTGCGGGTCGCCGG
>NZ_NCTE01001329.1 GCF_002114215.1 Streptomyces sp. 13-12-16
CCCGGTCCCGGCCAGCCGCTCCGGCAGCTCGCGCAGGACGGTGAAGGCCGCGCGCAGCCGCGCCGCCTCCGCCGCCCCGTCCGTGCCGGGGACGGTCGTACGGGCCCGCCGGAACGCCTCCAGCAGTGGCCGCAGGTACGCCGACTCCTCGCCGCCCAGCACCGAGGACGCGGTGTTCCCGGCGAGCGCGGCCAGGGCCTCCCCGCGCCGGGCGTCACCGCCGGCGAGGTCGGCGATCGCGGCCCGCCAGGACTCCCGGGGGCGGTAGTCGCGCGGGTTCCAGGCGAAGTCCGCGGCGGTGAACAGCGGGATGCGGGATGCCTCGGGCTGCTCCATCGCGTTGGCGAGCAGCGCGGCCGAGCCCGCCGCGACGGCCGGTTCGCGGCCCCGGTAGGGGCCGAGGAAGATCCGGCCGGGGGCGTAGTCGTTCACCGGGTAGTTGTCCATGGTCACCAGCGGATGCCCGAACACCTCCCGGGCCTTCGCCAGTTGGCCGCCCGTGATGGTGCTCGGCACCACCCCGACCCCGGTCCACGCCACCTCGACGCCCGCGTCCAGCTCCCCGGCGAGGGCGCGCCGGTACGCCGTCGAGCCGTCCTCGTAGAACTCGGTGGGCATCAGGGACAGGGCGGCGGAGTCCGGGTGGCGCTCCGCCAGGTGCCGGGCCACCGCGTTCGCCACGTGCGCCTGGGCGCGGGCGGCCGCGCCGGGCCCCGACCCGAACCGGCCGGCGTCCGCCCCGCAGTGCCACTCGCTGTAGCTGACGTCCTGGAACTGCAACTGGAAGGCGCGGAAGCCCAGCGCCCACATCGCGTCCAGCTTGCGGGTCAGCGCCCGCAGGTCGTCGTCCGAGGCGAAGCACATCGCCTGCCCCGGGGCCACCGCCCAGCCGAGCGTGACGTGGTCGCGCCGCGCCCGCTCCGCCAGCTCCCGGAACTCCGCCCGCCGCTTCGCCGGGTACGGCTCGCGCCAGCGGGCCTGCCGGTAGAGGTCCTCGCCGGGCGCGTAGAGGTACCGGTTCTGCTTGGTGCGGCCCATGAAGTCGAGCTGGGCCAGCCGCTGCCCGTGCGTCCACGGGGTGCCGTAGAAGCCCTCGGTGATGCCGCGCACGGCGGTGCCGGGCCAGTCGCGCACGACGGCCGCGGTGAACGCGGTGCCGTCCGGGCGCAGCAGTTGGCGCAGCGTCTGCACGCCGTGGAACTGGCCGTCGCCGTCCGCGCCGGACAGGGAGACGGCACCCTTGCCGACGGTCAGCGCGTAGCCGCCGGCGGGAAGGGCGTGCCGGGGGTCGCCCGGGGTGCGTTCCCTGTCCACGCGCACCACGAGCGCCCCCTCGGGCACCTGTGCGCCGGGGGCGGTGAACCGGAGTGCGCCCGCCTCCCGCAGCAGCGCGCGGAGCGCGTCGAGGGCGTACGGGTCGGCCGTCGCGTCCGCGACCAGGGCGACCTCCTCGGTCACCGCGACCGGGGCGCCGTTCGCACGCAGGGAGTGCGGCCGGGGCCACACGGACGGCTCCGCCGCCCGCGCCGTGCCGGCGGCCGGGGACGCGGTGGTGCCCG
>NZ_NCTE01001330.1:0-379 GCF_002114215.1 Streptomyces sp. 13-12-16
CCCGGCCGGGGGCGGTTCGGGCAAGGCGATCCGCCCCGCCCTGGTGCTCGCCGCGGCCTCCGCCCTGGGCGGGCCCGTGGCCCGGGCGTCCGCGGTCCGGGCGGCCGCCGCCGTGGAACTGGTCCACAACTTCACGCTGCTGCACGACGACGTGATGGACCGGGACACCACCCGTCGCCACCGGCCCACCGCCTGGACGGTGTTCGGGGACGCCGACGCGATCCTCGCCGGGGACGCCCTCCAGGCGCTCGCCCTGCGAATGCTCGCCGAGGACCCCCACCCGGCGGCCTCGGCGGCGGCGGCCCGGCTCGCGGACTGCGTGGTCGAGCTGTGCGCGGGGCAGCACGCCGACACGGCCATGGAGCGGCGGGGCCCCCCC
>NZ_NCTE01001330.1:583-4531 GCF_002114215.1 Streptomyces sp. 13-12-16
CGGCGCCCTGCTCGGCTGCGCCTGCGCGATCGGGGCGCTGTACGCGGACGCCCGGGACGCGGACGTGGCGGCGCTGGACGGGTTCGGCCGGGAGGCGGGACTGGCCTTCCAGCTCATCGACGACGTGATCGGCATATGGGGCGACCCGCGCCGCACCGGCAAGCCGGCCGGCGCGGATCTGGCCGCCCGCAAGAAGTCGTTGCCGGTGGTCGCCGCGCTCACCTCCGGCACCCCGGAGGCCGCGGAACTCGCCGCCGTGTACACGGCCCCGCACCACGAGGAGGACGACCTGGAGGAGATCGCGCTGGCCGTGGAGCGGGCGGGCGGCCGGGACTGGGCGCAGACCCAGGCGGCCGACCGGATGGCCCGGGCGATGCAGGAAGTGGCCCGCGCGGTGCCCGACCCGGAGGCGGCGGGTGGGCTGCTGGCCCTGGCCGAGTTCGTGACACGGCGCACCACCTGACGGCCCTTCGGCCGTCTCCCCGGCCCCGGAGCCGCGGGGCCGTGCGGCTCCTGACCCCGCACGGCACCGTGGCTCCGGCCCGGCGGGTCCCGCACTTCCCCACGATGTGCGGGGCCCGCCCTCCCCACCTCCGTCCCGCACTAGGCTCAACGTCCGTACGTTCAACGATGGTTGAGGCGAAGGGGCGGACATGGGCGTGGAGATCCGGACGGCTGGGGACGGAGACCGGGAGCTGATCGTCCGGCTCCTGGACGAGGCGTTCCAGGACGACCCGGTCAGTGGCTGGATCTTCCCCGGCGACGAGTACCGCCGTACGACGCACCACAGGCTCATGGCGGCCTTCACCGACGTCGTGCTCGCCGAGGGGCGCATCGACCTCACCGAGGACGGCTCGGCGTGCGCGCTGTGGATGTCCGTACCGGCGGACGGCCCCGGGCACGGCGAGGAGCAGCCGGACGATGATTTCGCGCGGATACGCCAGGACGTCGACCCGGACAACGAGCGGGTGGAGCTGATCGGCCGGCTCACCGCGGACATCCACCCCTCGGGACGGGCCCACGCGTACCTGTGGATGATCGGCGTGGCACCCGGCCGCCAGGGCGAGGGGCTCGGCACCGCGCTGATCGGCTCCGTCCTCGACCGCTGCGACCGGGAAGGGCTGGCGGCGTACCTGGAGGCGAGCAGCGAGCGCAGTGCCCGCCTGTACCGGCGCCTCGGTTTCGAGACCGCCGGAGAGCCCCTGGCCCTCCCGGACGGCCCGTACATGTGGCCCATGTGGCGCGAACCCCGCATCACCGGCTGACGGACCGGCCGGTCCGGGGCCGGAGAGCCGGCCGTCGGCGGGCCCGGGACCCCGGAAGGGACGTTCGGCCCTGGCCGCCGGCGCGCGTCCGGACTTCACTGGCTCGCCGGTAGCGCCCGCCGGCCGTACCGAGGGATCCGGCGGGTGTCGGACGACGAGGCCGGCGGGGGCGTGACGATGACAACGACGGGCGGCGACGGCACGACGGGCGGGAACATCGCGGTGGTGGGGCACGCCGACCTGACCCCGGACGCGCTCCTGCTGGTGGAGTCCGCGTTGCGTACCCGGCTGGCGCGGCGGCCCGTCCCGGCCATGGCCATGGTGCGCACCGGCGCGGGAACGCCCCTGGCGTCCGGTCGGGCCGCGCGGGCGTCGGGGTGTCCGCTGGCCGTGGTGCTCCCCACGCGTATCGGGGCGCCCGCCCTGCCGCCCCGGCGGGACCGGATGGCGGCCGGCGAACTGCTGACCCTCGCCGACGAGGTGCGCCTGCTGACCTACGACCCGGTGGACCGCGACTCCTGCATCGGCGCGGACGAACGGCTCGTCGCCTCCAGCGGTCTCCTCCTGGCCGTCTGGGACGGTTCCCCGTCCAACGGCCGCGACGCCACCGCCCACCTGGTGACCTACGCCCGCGCCCGGGGCGTCCCCGTGGAGATCGTGTGGCCCGCGGGGGCCGCCCGGGAAGCGCCGCCGGCCCTCCGCGCGGAGGGCTGACGGCGGGAACAGGGACCATCGGCCCCCGCCCGGGGACCTTCGCAGGGACCCTTCGACCCATGTGGACCCCTCTCCCCGCCGCCGATCATGGGCGCGCGAAACAGCCTGGGGAGGAAGACGTCCGGTGGACGAGATACGCATGGAGAAGGTCGGAGCCGCGGAGGACGGACGACCCCGTCCGGTGCCGCCGCCCGAAGGGGCCGCCACGGGGAAACCGGCGGTGCGCCGGGCCGCGTGGGTGGACTGGCTGACCACCACCGACCACAAGAAGATCGGCACGCTGTACCTGGTCAGCGCGTTCGTGTTCTTCATCGTCGGCGGGGTCATGGCGCTGATGATGCGCGCCGAACTCGCCCGGCCGGGACTGCAGATCATGTCGAACGAGCAGTTCAACCAGGCGTTCACGATGCACGGCTCGATCATGCTGCTGATGTTCGCGATGCCGCTGTTCACGGGCTTCGCCAACTGGATCATGCCGCTGCAGATCGGCGCGCCCGACGTGGCTTTCCCGCGGCTGAACATGCTGGCCTTCTGGCTGTTCCTGTTCGGCTCCTCGATCGCCGCCGCCGGTTTCCTCACCCCGGGAGGAGCCGCCGACTTCGGCTGGTTCCTGTACGCCCCGCTGTCGAACGCGGTCTACTCACCGGGCATCGGCGCCGACCTGTGGATCATGGGCGTGGCCCTCTCCGGCTTCGGCTCGATCCTGGGCGCGGTCAACTTCATCACCACGATCATCTGCATGCGCGCGCCGGGCATGACGATGTTCCGCATGCCGATCTTCACCTGGAACGTGCTGCTGACGGCGCTGCTGGTGCTGATCGTGTTCCCGGTGCTGGCGGCGGCGCTGTTCGCGCTGGAGTGCGACCGGAAGTTCGGCAGTCACATCTTCGACTCGGCCAACGGCGGGGCGCTGCTGTGGCAGCACCTGTTCTGGTTCTTCGGCCATCCCGAGGTGTACATCCTGGCGCTGCCGTTCTTCGGCATCGTCTCCGAGGTGATCCCGGTCTTCTCCCGCAAGCCGATGTTCGGCTACATGGGCCTGATCGGCGCGACCATCGCGATCGCGGGTCTGTCGGTGACGGTGTGGGCGCACCACATGTACGTCACCGGCGGTGTGCTGCTGCCGTTCTTCGCCTTCATGACGATGCTGATCGCGGTGCCCACGGGCGTGAAGTTCTTCAACTGGATCGGCACCATGTGGAAGGGCTCGCTCAGCTTCGAGACCCCGATGCTGTGGACGCTGGGCTTCCTGATCACCTTCCTCTTCGGCGGCCTGACCGGCGTCATCCTGGCCTCGCCCCCGCTGGACTTCCACGTCTCCGACACCTACTTCGTCGTCGCGCACTTCCACTACACCGTCTTCGGCACGGTCGTGTACGCGATGTTCGCCGGCTTCCACTTCTGGTGGCCGAAGTTCACCGGCAAGATGCTCGACGAACGCCTCGGCAAGATCACCTTCTGGACCCTCACGGCCGGTTTCCACCTGACCTTCCTGGTCCAGCACTGGCTGGGCGTCGAGGGCATGCCCCGCCGCTACGCGGACTACCTCGCCGCCGACGGCTTCACCGCCCTGAACACCCTGTCCTCCATCGGTTCGTTCCTGCTCGGCCTGTCGGTCCTGCCGTTCTTCTACAACGTCTGGAGGACGGCCAAGTACGGCAAGCCGGTCGGTGTCGACGACCCCTGGGGTTACAGCCGTTCGCTGGAGTGGGCGACCTCCTGCCCGCCCCCGCGCCACAACTTCACCACCCTGCCGAAGATCCGCAGCGAGTCCCCGGCGTTCGACCTGCACCACCCCGAGATCGCCGCGCTCGAACCGGCGAGGTGAGCCGTGCCGCAGCCCGTACTGGCCCTGGGGTGCGCGGTGGTGACGGCCGCCGGATCGGTCTGGTACCTGCCGGCCCTCACCGACCTGCGCGCCGGAGCCGACCGGCCGTTGTCCCGCCGTACGGCGGCGCTCGCCTGCCTG
>NZ_NCTE01001331.1 GCF_002114215.1 Streptomyces sp. 13-12-16
GGCGTCCGCGTGCCGGCGGGCACCGCGCGGCTGGCGCTGACGGCGGCGCTGCGGGGCGCGGACGCGGGGGCCTCGGTCGACGTCACCGCCACCGTGGAGGACTCCTACGGCACCCCGTACACGCTCGGCCTCGGCGGGCTGCGCGCCGACGGACGCCCCCACGACCTCGTCTTCGACCTCGCGGCGGTCACCGAGGCGCCGATGGGCGCGCTGACGCTGACCGGGCTCCGGCTGGGAATGGTCCAGCCGGTCGGGAAGGGCGAGCGGCACCGCCTCACCCTGGCGGCGCTGACCGCCACGGACGCCGGCGGCCTGGAGCGGGAACTGTCGCTGCCGGACGAGTGGAAGCTGTCCGTCCGTACCGACGGCGGGGTGTCCTCCCCCGGTGGGAAGACCGGCCCGGACCGGCCCCGCGTGGTCTCCGGCGACCCGACGACCGTCGTCTACGGCACCGGCCACCTCCCGGCGGACCTGGGCTGGCGGCCCTCGCCGCTCACCGTCGGCCTCCAGGTGCCGCAGCCGCCGTCGTCCGAGGTCGCCGCCGTGGCGACGGACCGCTACCTCGCCTCCACGGGCGCGCGGGCGGGGCAGCGGGTGGACGTGCGGATGGGCGGGGTCACCGTGCCGCTGCGGCTGGTGAGGGCGGTGCGGGAGCTGCCGTCCACACCGGTCGGCGGGAAGGACGACGGCGGGGCCCTGCTCGTCGACCTGCGGTCCGTCAACCGGATGGTCCAGGCGCGTCAGGGGGAGAACGTGCTGCCGAACGAGTGGTGGCTGGCGACCGCGCCGGGCGCGTCGGCACGGGTGGCGGAGGCGCTGCGCGGCCGGCCCGACATCGATCCGTCCCGGGTGGTGGTGCGGGACGAGATCGCCGAGGAGCTGCGCGACGACCCGTTCGGCGCCGGGCCGGGCACCGCGTTCGGGGCGGCGGCCCTCGCGGCGGCG
>NZ_NCTE01001332.1 GCF_002114215.1 Streptomyces sp. 13-12-16
GGCGGCGGTCGCCGCGCGGGACTACCGGCGGCTGCGCACCAGCACGTACAGGAAGTACGGCGTTCCGATCACGGCCGTCATCAGGCCGGCGCCCAGCTGGGCGGGGGCGATCACGGTGCGGCCCAGCAGGTCGGCCGTGCACACCAGTACGGCGCCGAGGAGCAGCGCGACCGGCAGGACGCGGGTGTGCCGCCGTCCGACGAGGGCGCGCGCCGCGTGCGGGGCGACCAGGCCGACGAAGCCGATGGTGCCCGCGGCGGCGACGGCGGCGGCGCTGAGCAGCACGCTCAGCACGAGGAAGCCCAGTCTCCCGCGCGCCAGGTCGAGCCCGAGCAGCCGGGGGGTGTCCTCGTCGAGGGAGACCAGGTCGAGTTCCCGGTGCCGTACGCCGGCCACCGCGACGCCGACGGCGAGGACGGCCGCGAGGGGGAGGACGTCGGGCATGGTCCGGCCGTACGTGGAGCCCGACAGCCAGGTGAGGGCCTTGGTCGCGTTGAACGGGTCGGTGAGCACGATCAGCAGGCTGATCAGGGCCGTCGTCGCGGTCGCGGTGCCGATGCCGACGAGCACCAGCCGGTTCTGCTGGTAGCCCCCGCGCGCTGCGAGGCCGAACACGACGACCGCGGTGACCGCGGATCCCGCGAAGGCCGCCCCGGCGACGCCCCACCCCCCGACGACGGGGACCGTCGTCACCAGGATCACCGCGCCGAGCGCGCCACCGCCGGAGACGCCCAGGACGGCGGGTTCCGCCAGCGGGTTGCGGGTGACGGCCTGCACCAGGGTTCCGGCCAGCGCGAGCGCCGCCCCGGCGAGGAGCGCGGCGGACACCCGGGGCACACGGGTGTCCAGCACGAAGGAGACGGTCCTGCCCGCCCTGCCCTGCGCCCAGTTGACCACGTCACCCAGCAGCAGCTTGCTGTCACCCAACAGGACGGCGGCGATCGTGACGCCGGCCAGGACGACCGTCAGCACGGTGAGCGTGGTGAGGAAGACGGCGCGACTGCGGATGCGCAGCTTGTCCGGCGCGGCGGCGCCGGCGGTGTCGCGGAGCCGGGCCGCCATCACCACCAGGAAGGTCGCGCCGACGAGGCTGGTGACCACGCCGGTGGGGACGGCGACCGCGGTGTCCGCGTCGACGAGGGTCCGCAGCAGCACGTCCGCCCCGAGCACCAGCGCGGCGCCGACGAGGCCCGCGACCGGCACT
>NZ_NCTE01001333.1 GCF_002114215.1 Streptomyces sp. 13-12-16
TGGGCACCGGGAAGGCGCGTACCGGCTGGCCCGCGCGCTGGACCGTGAGGCCGCGCGGAGGAGCGACGACGGCGCCGCCGCGCTGATGCGGGAGGCCGAGCAGTGGTACCGGCAGGCCGCCGCGCGGGGACACCGCCGGGCCGCGCTGCACCTCGGGGCGATCCTGGAGCGGCGCGGCGAGCTCAAGGAGGCCGGCCGCTGGTACCTGACCTCCGCCAAGGACGGCGAGACCCGGGCCGCCTGCGCGCTCGGCTTCCTGCTGCGCGACGCCGGGGACACCGAGAACGCCGCCGTGTGGTGGCTGAGGGCCGCGCAGGACGGCGACGGCAACGCCGCCAACGCGCTGGGCGCGCTGCACGCCGAGCGGGGCGAGACCCAGACCGCCGAGCGCTGGTACCGGGCCGCGATGGACGCCGGCGACATCAACGGCGCGTACAACCTCGGGCTGCTCTGCGCCGACCAGGGCCGGACCGCCCCGGCCGAGCAGTGGTACCGCCGGGCCGCGTACGCCGGTCACCGCGAGGCGGCGAACGCGCTGGCGATCCTGCTGCTGCGGGCCGGGGACGAGACCGGCGCGGAGCCGTGGTTCTCCAAGGCCGCGGAGACCGGCAGCGTGGACGCCGCCTTCAACCTCGGCATCCTGCACGCGGGCCGGGGCGATGAGCGGTCCGCGCTGCGCTGGTACGAGCGGGCGGCGGCCGCCGGGCACATGGAGGCGGCGCTCCAGGTCGGGATGGCGCGGCTGCGGGAGGGCGAGGAGGGCGAGGCGGAGCGGTTCCTGCGGTGCGCGGCGGGCGGGGGGAGCGCGGAGGCGGCGTACCGGCTGGCGACGGTGCT
>NZ_NCTE01001334.1:0-3875 GCF_002114215.1 Streptomyces sp. 13-12-16
CGCCGGTGTCGGGCGCACCGCTCGGTACGACGGTGACCTCGCCGGGGGCCTGCGCTTCGCTCTCGGCCGGTACGGGGCTCGGGCTGGTGGCGTCGGCCGGGGCCGGCGCCTCGCTGGGGGCCTCGGTGGCCGCGGGGACCGGGGACGGCCCGTCGGCGAAGGCGGGCACCGCGCTCGCCAGCACGGCGGTGCAGGCAAGTGCCGTGGCACTGAGGACAGTTCGGCGCATGGGTCGCTCTCTTTCGTCGCTCCGCCCGCAGGGTGATCCGGCGGGCCGGGTCATGGATCGTGCGAAGAGACGGGACGGCGACACCACGGGTTGTAAAGAGAAGGCAAAGTCCCGTGGGGGGAAACCCGTTGCCGGGCTTCCGGCGGGGGAGGAAACGCCCCCACCGCCCGGGAAGGCGCTACCGGGGTGACCGCAGCCCCGCGACGAGGAGCCCGACCAGTCGGCGTGCGTCGTAGCGGGGGTCGCTCTCCGCGCCGATGCACAGGTTTCCCACGCCGCGCATGAGCGCGTAGGCGTCGATGTCGGAGCGGATCTCACCGGCCGCCGCGGCGGCTTCGAGCAGTTGGGTGCAGACCGGCACGAGACGGTCGAGGAAGTAGGTGTGCAGGGCGTCGAAACCGGCCTCGTCGGAGTGCAGCACGGCGGCGAGGCCGTGCTTGGTGACCAGGAAGTCGACGAAGAGGCCGATCCACTCCCCCAGCGCCGCGTGCGGGGTCGCACCGGTGGCCAGCAGGGCCGGACCGGCCTCGGCGCAGGCGTCGACCTGGTGCCGGTAGACGGCGATGATGAGGTCCGCCCGCGTCGGGAAGTGGCGGTAGATCGTGCCCAGCCCGACTCCGGCCCTGGCCGCGATCTCGCGGACCGGCGCGTCCACGCCCGACGCGACGAAGACCGCGGCGGCGGCGTCCAGCAGGTTCTCCTTGTTGCGCCGGGCGTCCTTGCGCCGGGACGGAGCCGTGCGCCCGGCGCCCTCGTCACTGTCGCTCACGCGCCGCTCCTTTTCGCTCATCACCGCTTGCCAAAACGGAACAGCGTTCCGTATCGTTCCGGAACACGGTTCCGCTTGCTCATGATGCCAGAGCGGGCGCCCGGCCACCAAGCCGTGCGCCGCCGTGCCGTCACACACTTCCCGTACCGAGGAGACACGACCATGCAGTACCGCACCTTGGGCCGCACCGGCGTCCGGGTCAGCACCCTCGCGCTCGGCGCGATGAACTTCGGCAGGATCGGACGCACCTCCCAGGACGAGGCCACCGCCATCGTCGACGCCGCACTGGAGGCCGGCGTCAACCTCATCGACACCGCCGACATGTACGGCGACGGCGAGTCGGAGGAGATGGTCGGCAAGGCCATCGCCGGCCGCCGCGACGACATCGTGCTGGCCACCAAGGCCGGCATGCCCATGGGCGACGAGCAGAACCACCGGGGGAGCTCGCGCCGCTGGCTGGTCACCGCGCTGGACGACAGCCTGCGCCGGCTCGGCGTCGACCACGTCGACCTCTACCAGATCCACCGGTGGGACCCGGCCACCGGCGACGAGGAGACCCTGTCCGCCCTGACCGATCTGCAACGCGCGGGAAAGATCCGTTACTTCGGCTCCTCCACGTTCCCCGCGTACCGCATCGTGCAGGCGCAGTGGGCCGCCCGCGAACACCGCCTGAGCCGCTACGTCACCGAACAGCCCAGCTACTCCGTACTGCAGCGCGGGATCGAGTCCCACGTCCTGCCCGTGACGGAGGAGTACGGGATGGGGGTGCTGGCGTGGAGCCCGCTGGCCTCGGGCTGGCTGTCCGGCGCCGTCCGCAGGGGCAAGGACGTCACCACCCACCGCTCGGCGTTCATGCCGGAACGCTTCGACCCCGCCCTCCCCGCCAACCGGGCCCGGCTCGACGCCGTCGAGCGACTGGCCGAGATCGCCGACGCGGCCGGCCTGACGATGATCCGGCTCGCGCTCGGTTTCGTCACCGCGCACCCGGCCGTGACCAGCGCCCTCATCGGGCCGCGCACCCTGGACCACCTGCACTCCCAGCTCGCCGCCGCCGACACCGTGCTCCCCGCCGACGTACTCGACGCGATCGACTCCGTCGTCGCCCCGGGCACCGACCTGGCCGCGCACGAGAAGTTCGACACCCCGCCGGCGCTGCTCGACGCCTCCCTGCGGCGCCGCTGACGGATCTCCCGCCGTGAACCCGGCTGCCGGGCGCAGGAGTTCGCCGTCGGACACGGCACAACCCTTCGCCCGGTCCGCGGGTCACACCAGACAGGAGCAACCGCTCCAAGAGTCGCAAGGGGGAAATATGAGACTCAGTCGTTCCGTCCTGACCGCCTCCGCGCTGGCCGCCCTGTCGGTGGGGGCCACGACCGCCCTGGCGTCGCCGGCCTCGGCCGCGCCCGACATCACACCGCAGGGAGTCTGCGGAAGCGGCTACAAGACCGTGAACTCGGCGGCCGTCGGCTCACTGGGCACCGTCTACCTGACGTACAACTCGGCCAACGGCCGGAACTGCGTCGCGACCATCCGCAACAACCCCGGCACCAGGCTTGACATGTCCGCGTGGATCTATGTCCCCGACACCGAAGAGGGTGCCCAGGACGACGGACGGTTCACGTCGTACGCGGGACCGGCCTACGTCCACGGCAAGGGCCACTGCGTGGACTGGGGCGGCGGCATCAGCAACGTGTACGTGCAGGTGTACGGCTCCAACTGCGGCGCCCTGAAGGAGCACCGGGTCACCTTCACCCGCTGACCCGCGCCCCCGACGGACCGCTTCGCCCTGACAGGACCGCAAGGCCCTGTCAGGGCTCCGGTGCGTCACCCGGCGCCTCACGAACCCGGTTCCAGGGAGGGGTGCGGGGCGCCGGGGAAGCCGGGCGCGTCGAAGGACGCTCCGGCAAAGACGCCACCGGCACGGGCGCCGCCACGACGCCGCGCCGGCACTTCGACCGCACCGCCGGCGTGCCTCCCGGCCCCTGCCGCCGCACCTTCCGCTCACGGACCCGCCACCACGCCACGACGCCGGTGCGCGGTCCTCCCGAAGAGCGACGGGCCCGCTCCGTCTCAGGCGGGCTCCCCGCGCCCGGTGAGGGAGTCGAGGAGGGCACGGGTCTCCCCGACGCTCTCGGGGCGGGCCCCGGACGCGAAGAGTCCGGGTGCCTCGCGCAGACGGTCCCGTCCCGCCTCCACCCGGCCCGGATCCCCCAGCAGTCGGCCCCACACCACGAGGCTGCCGCCCAGGTCCGCCGCGAAGGCCTCGGGGTGGCGTCCGGCGAGCGCCCGGTAATGTCCGACGGCCTCCTCCGCCAGTGCCGCGGCTTCGTCGAGGCGGCCGAACTCGCCCAGGTCGAGGGCCGCGTTGTAGACGGACAGCGCCAGATCCGCCAGGGTGACGTCGTCGTCCTGGTTCAGGGCGGCCGTACGGGCGAGGGCGACCGATTCGAGGGTGGCTCGCACCGCGTCGTCGAGGCGGCCCAGTCCGACGAGGATCAGGGCCTGGTTCGTCAGCAGCCGCGACAGGTGCGGGCGGTGGCGGCCGGGGTCCGCCTCCAGGAGCCCGCGGCCGTACTCGACCGCCTGCTCGGATCTCTCCAGGGCCTCTTCGTGGCGGCCGGTGTTGTTGAGCCTCAGGGCGAGGGTGTCGAGCAGCCGGGCGGAGATCTCCGCCGTGTGCCCCGCCCCGGAGTGGAGGTGTTCGTCGTAGAGGCGGAGCGCCTTCTCGGCCGTGTCCAGGGCCTCCTGGGCGTCCCCCGCCTCGCTGAGCGCGTGGGAGAGGTCGGCCATGACGCTCACGGTGTTCACGAGATGCGCGCGGGGGTTGCGCTCCACCAGCTCGTAGAGGTGCGCGACGCTCGTACGGCCGGCCGCGCC
>NZ_NCTE01001334.1:4104-4392 GCF_002114215.1 Streptomyces sp. 13-12-16
CGCGGACCGGCGCAGCCAGTCGTCGTCGACGCTCTCCAGCCCTTCGAGGCGCAGGAACTCCACCACGTCCAGCAGCCCGTACGCCATCCCGAGGAACCGCGCGCCGTCGCGGACGCGCCGGCCGCCGTCCGCGCCGGGCGGGTAGATCACGATGGGCTGATCGCTCGCCATGGCACCAGCGTGCAATGAGCGGCGGCCGCCCGCATGCCGGGACCCGGCCGGCCCGGTGCCGGCCGGGCGGGGCCGTGACGCACCCGTGCCGTCAGTCGACGGCGGGGCCGGCCTGGT
>NZ_NCTE01001335.1 GCF_002114215.1 Streptomyces sp. 13-12-16
CACGCAGCCCGTGCCGCCCCTTGACCGCGACCGGCACCCCGGCCAGCGGCAGCCGCTCACCGGCGGCGACCCGCGCGTCCACCTCGTCCGCCCGCCGCAGCGCCTCCTCGTCCCACACCTCGAGGAACGCGCACAGCTCCGGATCGGCCCGCCCGATCCGCTCCAGCGCCTCCGCGACCACGTCCACGGCCCGCAGCCGCCGCCCGCGCACGGCGGAGGCGATCCCCTCGGCCGAGACGGACGTACGAGGGCCGTGTCCCCGGCCGCTCAACGCGTCGCGCCCACCAGGCGGGCCAGCGGCTCCGTCTCGCGGGGCGGCCGGCCGGTCAGGTCGCCCAGGCGCCACTCGTTCACCCAGGGCACCCGGTACACGTCGATCACCGACTCGATGAGCCGGATCCGGTGGGCGAGGGGACGCGGCAGCCGTCCCGGCGCGTCCGCCACCAGGACCACGGCGTCCAGGTCGAGCCCTTGCGGTGCCTCGCCGCGCCGGACCGTGTCCACCGCCGGGAGCACGGCGTCCAGGCCGGCCGCGTGGGTCCGGGCGACGAGCAGCACCGACGGCGGACCGGCGGGGCCGG
>NZ_NCTE01000138.1 GCF_002114215.1 Streptomyces sp. 13-12-16
CCGCCGGGCCCGCCCCCGCGCCCCCTGCTGTGGCGCTGGCGGCACAACCCCCTGCGCCGCCGCACCGACACGCTCCACGCCTGGCTCGGCCTCGGGGCGCTGATCGCCGTACTGGCCGTGGCACCCGTGGCCGCCCTCCTCGCCGGCGACGCCGCCCGCCGGCATTACGAGGACACCGCCCGCCACCAGAACCGGACCCGGTACGAGACGGACGCGACCCTCGTCCGGGACGCCCCGCGCCACCCCGAACCGGGCTCGGACGAGGAGAAGAGGACCCGCTACCCGGCCGAGGTCCGCGTGGTCACCCGCGAGGGGCGGACCCGCACCACACGGGCGGAGGTCCAGCCGGGGCTGACCGCCGGCAACACCGTACGCGTCTGGGTCACCGCCGACGGCGAGGTGACGGACCGGCCGCTGACCCGCGAGGAGGTCCGCAGCCGCACCATGGGCTGGGCCCTCCTCGCCGCCATCGGAGTCGCCCTCACCGGCGCCGCCGCCCACGCCCTGACCGGCCTGGCCCTGCGCCGCCGCAACCTCGCCGACTGGGACACGGCCTGGGCGGAGACGGCCCCGCGCTGGACGACGCCTACGTGAGGGTCTTGACCCGGCGCAGGGTGATCACCGTCTCCGCGGTGTGGACGCCGGCCAGGCCGCCGATCCGCTCGCTGAGGAACGTGCAGAGGTCGTCGGTGGTGCGGCAGAGCGCCGACACCACGAGGTTGGCCCGGCCGGTGACGGCGGCGGCGAACCGCACCTCCGAGAGAGCGGCGACCGCCGCGCCCGCCTCCGCGAGGGCCCCCGGGGCGACGGTCGGCCAGAGCAGCGCCTCGACCCCCTGCCCGAGCGGCTCGCTGTCGTACTCCACGGCGAGATACAGCACGCCCGTGCCGCGCAGCCGCTCCAGCCGCCGCTTCACGGCCGTCTCGGACAGCCCGGTCACCTTCTGCGGCTCGGTGAGGGAGGCACGGCCGTCCCGGCGCAGCGCCGCCGGCACGGCCTGATCGGCCGCGTCGAGGACGACCGGCGGCGCCGACGGGGCGGGCGTCGGCGTCGGGAGGGCGAAAGTTTCGCTCACTCTGCATCAGAGTTCGGCGTATCTCTGGCTCGCTGCGCGGAACACCTGAATTTGACCGGTTCAGTACCCCCATTGAGCTGGGGTTACGTGAATCCCTCCCAGTTCTTGATCAAGCGAAGATTTCGAAACATTCACCGAAACTGTTGACGGTTGACGCGCACAGACCAACACTGTCCGGCATCGCACCCCCACCGAGCCGCACAGGAGGCGCACCACATGCACGTGTCCGCACATCCGAGGGGCCGCAGACGCGGCCGCCTGCTGCTCAGCGTCAGAAGCGCCTGGACCATCGCGCTGGCCGCCGTCACCGCACTGCTCCTGACCGCCACCACCGCCACCGCCGTCACCACGAACCAGACCGGCACCAACAACGGCTGGTGGTACTCGTTCTGGACCGACTCCCAGGGAACCGTCTCCATGGACCTGGGCTCCGGCGGCAACTACAGCACCCGGTGGAGCAACACCGGCAACTTCGTGGCCGGCAAGGGCTGGAGCACCGGCGGCCGCAAGACCGTCAGCTACTCGGGCTCCTTCAACCCGTCCGGCAACGCGTACCTCACGCTCTACGGATGGACCACCGGCCCGCTCATCGAGTACTACATCGTCGACAACTGGGGCACCTACCGGCCCACCGGCGAGTACAAGGGCACCGTCACCAGTGACGGCGGCACGTACGACATCTACAAGACCACCCGGTACAACGCCCCCTCCATCGAGGGCACCAGGACCTTCGACCAGTACTGGAGCGTCCGGCAGCAGAAGCGCACGGGCGGCACCATCACCAGCGGCAACCACTTCGACGCCTGGGCGAGCAAGGGCATGAACCTGGGCAACCACAACTACATGATCATGGCCACCGAGGGCTACCAGAGCAGCGGCAGCTCCAACATCACCGTGAGCGAAGGAAGTTCCGGCGGCGGCGGTGGCGGCGGTGGCGGTGGCGGCGGTGGCGGTGGCGGCGGTGGCGGTGGTGGCACCGGCGGCTGCAACGCGACCCTGTCGGCCGGCGAGAAGTGGGGCGACCGCTACAACCTCAACGTCTCGGTGAGCGGCTCCAGCAACTGGACCGTCACGATGAAGGTCCCCTCCCCGGCGAAGGTCTCCTCGACCTGGAACGTCAGCGCGTCCTACCCCGACAGCCAGACCCTGGTCGCCAAGTCCAACGGCAGCGGCAACAACTGGGGCGCCACGATCATGGCCAACGGCAACTGGAACTGGCCGACGGTCTCCTGCAGCGCAGGCTGACCCCCCCACACGAGGAGGACCACCGCAGATGACCACCGGAAAAGTCCCCCGGTCCCTGGTGTCGGGAGTGGCCGCCGCCGCGCTGACCCTGGCCGGCACCGCGGCCCTCGACGCCGCACCGGCGCACGCCGCCGCCTGCAACGGCTACGTCGGACTCACCTTCGACGACGGCCCGTCCACCGGCAGCACCATGAACCTGCTCAACGCGCTCCGGCAGAACGGGCTGCGGGCCACGATGTTCAACCAGGGCCAGTACGCGGCCGCCAACCCCTCCCTGGTCAAGGCCCAGGTCGACGCCGGCATGTGGGTCGCCAACCACAGCTACACCCACCCCCACATGACCCAGCTGAGCCAGTCCCAGATGGACTCGGAGATCGCCCGCACCCAGCAGGCGATCGCGAACGCCGGCGGCGGCACACCGAAGCTGTTCCGTCCGCCGTACGGCGAGACCAACTCGACGCTGCGCGCGGTCGAGGCCAAGTACGGCCTGACCGAGATCATCTGGGACGTCGACTCGCAGGACTGGAACAACGCCAGTACCGACGCCATCGTGCAGGCCGCCTCCCGGCTCACCAACGGCCAGGTCATCCTGATGCACGACTGGCCGGCCAACACCATCGCCGCGATCCCGCGCATCGCGCAGAACCTGGCCTCCCGGGGCCTGTGCGCCGGCATGATCTCCCCGCAGACCGGCCGCGCCGTCGCACCCGACGGTTCCGGTGGTGGCGGGGGAGGAGGCGGTGGTGGCGGCACCGCCTGCACCGCGACCCTGTCCGCGGGCAACCGCTGGAGCGACCGCTACAACCTCAACGTCTCGGTCAGCGGCGGCAGCGACTGGACGGTGACCATGAACGTGCCGTCCCCGGCGAAGGTCTCCTCGACCTGGAACGTCAGCACCACCTACCCCAACAGCCAGACCCTCGTCGCCAAGCCCAACGGCAGCGGCGACAACTGGGGGGTGACGATCATGGCCAACGGCAACTGGAACTGGCCGACCGTCTCCTGCAGCACGGGCTGAGACCGGGGCGGGCCGCGGCACCCACCGTGCCGCGGCC
>NZ_NCTE01000013.1 GCF_002114215.1 Streptomyces sp. 13-12-16
GGGAACGGCCACCTCGGCGGGAACGGCCACCTCGGCGGGCACCGCCACTTCGGCGGCCGGCACGGACCCCGCCCCGCCCCCGATCGGCACCTCGAGGACGAACGCGCTGCCGCTCATCCCGGGCACCTCGTGCGTCTGCAGCACACCACCGTGCGCCCGGACGATCCCGCGCACGATCGGTTCGTGCACCGGGTCGCCGCCGCCGTACGGCCCGCGCACCTCGATGCGTACGACCTCACCGCGCTGCGCCGCCGCGACCACGACCGTGTTGTCCAGGTAACCGCCCGCCGACACCGGCGTGTTGCCGGTCGCGTCGACACCCGCGACGTCCGCGACGAGATGCGCGAGGGCGGTCGCGAGCAGCCGCGGGTCGACCTCGGCCTCGATGGGCGGCGCGTGCACCGCGAACTGCACCCGCCCGGGGCCGATGAGCTCCACGGCACCGTCGACCCCGGCGGCGACGACGGCGTCGAGCATCACCTTGGTACGGGCGACCTGCTCGCCGCCGGCGTCGAGCCGCTGGTAGCCGAGGACGTTGTCGATGAGGGTGGTGATCCGGGCGTAGCCGGCCGACAGGTGGTGGAGCACCTGGTTGGCCTCGGGCCACAACTGTCCGGCGTCGTCGGAGGCCAGCGCGGACAGCTCCCGGCGCAGCTCGTCCAGCGGGCCCCGCAGGGACCGCCCGAGCAGGACGAGCAACTGGTCGTGACGCGCGGCGAGGGCCTCGTAGCGGTCCTTCTCCCGCTCGCCGAGCGCGGCGTACCGCTCCTCGTTCGCGGCGAGCTCCTCCGCGTGCTGTTCGCGCAGCTCCTCCAGCTCGGTGACGTGGCTCTGGCGCAGGGCGGTGAGCTCGGAGCCGTGCTCCTCGGCGAGCCGCTCCAGCTCCTCGGCGTGCTCCCGCTCGGCCTGCTCCTTCTCCTCGGCGAGCGCGTCGTAGGGGCGGCGGTCGAGGAACGTCATGACGGCGCCGACGAGCTGGTCGCCGTCGCGCACCGGCGCGGTCGTCAGGTCGACCGGCAGCTTGTCGCCGTTCTTGGCGTACAGCACCTGACCGCGCACCCGGTGCTTGCGTCCGGAGCGCAGGGTGTCGGCGAGCGGGGACTCGTCGTACGGGAAGGGGGCGCCGTCGGCGCGCGAGTGCAGGACGAGCGTGTGCAGTTCGCGCCCGCCGAGTTCGCCGGCCCGGTAGCCCAGTATCTGGGCGGCGGCCGGGTTGACGAGGACGATCCGCCCGTCGGTGTCGGTCCCGACCACGCCCTCGGAGGCGGCCCGCAGGATCATCTCGGTCTGCCGTTGCGAACGCGCCAGCTCGGCCTCGGTGTCGACGGTGCCGGAGAGGTCGCGGACGACGAGCATCAGCAGCTCGTCGCCGGTGTAGCCGGAATTGTCGTACGCCTGCTGGCCGTTCTCCAGATTCGCACTGGTGACCTCGACCGGGAACTCTGTCCCGTCGGTCCGCCGGGCGACCATCCGCGTCGGCTTGGTGCGCGCCCGGGGGTCGATGTGGTCGGGCCGCCGCATGGACCCGGGGATGAGCCTGGAGTCGAACTCCGGCAGCAGGTCCAGCAGCCCCCGCCCCACCAGCGCCGTGCCCGGGGTCTCGAAGGCCTCCAGGGCGATGGCGTTGGCGTTGACGACCGTCCCGTTGGCGTTGACCAGCACCAGGGCGTCCGGGAGCGCGTCCAGTATGGCTGCGAGGCGAGCAGTGCCTCGGGATGGCCTGCTGCTCACGAGACGCTTCCTCCCTGTTACCGCGACGTGCCGACCGCTCGGGCCATCTTGCCAACCTGCCCGCAGCGTGTCACGCGAGGGAGTCTAAGGGCTGGGATTGCGCTAGCGACGCCGGATGGGACGGACATCGCACGGGAAAGTGACGGCGATGTGACGCCCGGTACGCCCGGAACCCGCGACTGCCTGCGCCGACGCGCCACGAACCTTCGCGGGACCTTTACGCCCCCTGTGCCCCGACTCGCCGCCACGCGCCCCCGCTGCTTCCGTCGCCTCCCGGAGGTCTCCCTCATCCGCGTCCCCCGGCGCCCGCTTCGGGCAGCAGCGGCACCAGCCGGTCCCAGCGGGCGATCTCGCATCCGTTCGTACGGTCGTAGGCCGCGTCGACGGGGCGGCCGGCCCAGGTGCCGGTGACGCGGGCGGTGGCGGGCCCGCCGTACTGCATGGTGCAGACGGCGTCCCGCGGTGCCGGGGCGAAGGCGTCCCGCCCCCACCGGGTGTTCCGCTCGACGGCCGCACAGGCCCCGGTGGGGTCGGGATGGCTGCCGCCACCGGGCCGGCACCGCACCTCGTACGTCCCGTCCGCCCCGCCGCCCGCGTCGCGCACGGTGACGGTGAGGCGGTCACCGCGCGGAGGAGCGTCCTGCGCGTACGCCGCCGGGGGCGCGGTGGACAGCGAGGTGAGGGCCGCGACGGCGACGAGCCGCCGCAGCACGGGGCGCGCGGTGTCCGCACGCCGGATCCGCGACACGGTCTGTGAGGTGAGCTGCGACATGACCTGATCAACGCGCCACAGCGCGGGACGTTGCGCCACGCCGGCCTGAGGGCCGGAAGTGCTTTGCCCTGCGGGCTCCCCGCCTAGTACCGTGGGTGGCGATTGGTGACAGCCCACGCGGGTGTGTCATCATCGGCACGCACCGATCCACTCGCGCTCACGCGCGGAGGGTTCTGTGCATGGAGGCGTCGCCTAGTCCGGTCTATGGCGCCGCACTGCTAATGCGGTTTGGGTCTTAAAGCCCATCGAGGGTTCAAATCCCTCCGCCTCCGCACCAACGACGAAGCCCCGGTCCCTGCGGCCGGGGCTTCGTCGTTGTCGCTCCCCGCCGATCCCGCGTTTGCGCAGGTCACAAGGGGTGGGCCGAACGGATTTCACATGGCGGCGGCAGTCATGTAATGTTCTTCCTGTCGCCGCGAGCGGGCCGAAAGGGCCGGGAAGCGGCGAGAAAACTGAAGAGACAAGCACTCGTAGCTTAACGGATAGAGCATCTGACTACGGATCAGAAGGTTGCAGGTTCGAATCCTGCCGAGTGCACAGCAGACCAGAGGCCCTATGGAGTGATCCACAGGGCCTCTGGCTTTTGCCTTGACGGCAGTGTTTGACGGCAACCGCCTCCGAGGGCGGTAGCGGGACCGATCAGACGGCCACGAGTACACCGGCCGGGCCGTCGTCATCGTCCGGCCCGTTGCCGTCACCCCTCAGTGCGTCGCCGACGCGGTCGAAGGCGGACCGCTGGGAGTCGAGCCGTACGAAGGTGTAGATGTCCATGGTCACGCGGATGGAGCTGTGGCCCAGGACTTCCATGATCATTCGCGCATCGGCGCCCTGTTCGTGGAGCAGGGACGCGCAGGTGTGGCGCAGGTCATGGAAGCGGACCTTACGGACTCCGGCGCGAGCGCACAGCGCATCGAAGGACCGGTTCAGGTTCCGCGGCTCGATGGGGGTCCCGTTCTTAGTGGTGAAGACGAGGCCCTGCCCCGTCCCCTTCCAGTTGGTACCGGCCGCCTTCCGGTCGGCTACCTGCTGCGCGCGCTGGGCACGGAGCGCCGTCACGCATTCGGCCGGCAGAGCCACGCGGCGGGCCGAGCGCTGAGTCTTCGGCGCGACGATCAGCAGTTCGCCGCCGACCCGCTGAAGGGCCTGCCGGACGGTGAGAACGCCTTCGTGGAGGTCCACGTCCGACCAGCGCAGCCCCAGCAGCTCGCCGCGACGCAGGCCGACGCGGACGGCCAGCTCATAGACAGCCCACAGTCGGTTCTCACGGGCCGCCGCCAGGAGCTCACGCCCTTCTTTGGCGGTGAGCGGTTCGATCTCGCGCTTCGTTCCCATGCTCAGCTGCACGTTCCGGGCGACGTTGCGCGGCAGCTCGTCTTCCCGTACGGCGTGTTGGAGAGCGGCCCGCAGGATCACGAGCAGGAAGCGCACGGTCCGATCAGAAGGGAGCTTCTTGCAGCACTTGCCGAGAGCGCAGCAGCGCCGCTTGTGCTCCGGCCGCTTCTTGTCCTTGCCCTGCGCGCAGCACTGGCAGGTGGCCGCCGTCTTGGTCAGGAAGGCCCGGATGTCGCGGGCGGTGAGCCGGGCCAGCTTCTTCCTGCCGAACTCGGACGTGACGTAGTTGCGGACGAGCGATTCATAGTTGACGTACGTCGTCCTGCGCACCTTGCCCTGGGCGACGTTCACCAGCCAGTACGTCAGGTACGCGCCGATGGTCATCTTGCTGGTGGCGACCGGCAACCCGCTGAGGGAATCAGCCTTGAGCTTGGTCAGCTTCTCGTGTGCCTCGTCCCAGGTCTTGCCGTAGACGCTGCGCCGCTTGTACGTGCCGTCCGTCGTCAGAACGTATGCACTGCCTTCCCAACGACCGTCCTTCCGCTGGTAGATGGTGCCCTCGTTGTTGGCGTTCTTCTTCGGCTTGGCCATCAGGCGGCTTCCTGTTCGGTGCGGAGGGATACGTAGGCGTCCAAGGCGGCTTCGCTGATGCGGCGGCAGCGGCCGATCTTGAAGGAGGCGAGTTCGCGAGAGCGGATCAGGTCGTGGACCTTCCAGCGGCTGATGCCGAGACGTTCCGCGACCTGGTCCACGGTGAGCACGGCCGTCGTCATGCGGGCACAAGTCCTTCCTGCTTGAGGCATTGGGTGTGGGCGATGTCATGGCGGACCTGGGCAGCGAGGAGTTCTTCGCCGGGGCGGTAGCCGCTGCTGAGATAGGTCCAGGAGGAGGTGGTGACGAGGGTGGTCTCGTCGGTGGCGGGGAGGCCGGCGCGGGCGCGGGCGGCTTCGGCCTGGGCGATGCGCCAGGCGCGGCGTACGTCGCGGAGGGCGCCGAGGGTGGTGGAATAGGCGCGGGACTTGCTGGAGAAGTGGCCGCGGAAGCCGAGCATGTGAGCCCATTTCCAGAGCTTGAGTTCGGCGAACTCCGGCAGGTGGCCGAGGTCCCAGGCGGTGCGGATCATCTGCCGTACGTGCTGCTGGACGGGCAGGGCCTTGATGGGTTCGGCTTGTCCGGTGCCATGGCAGTCAGCGCAGCGGTTTGGCAGGCGGGAGGGTCCGCGTACGTAGCCGCGCCCGGCGCACGGGCGGCACATCAACGTGCGGTCCACGGTCCCCGCACCTTCAGCGTTCTTCGTGGCGTACTTGGCGATGTAGCCGGCGACGTTGGCGTCTGTGTACTCGGCGACCCTGGCGTCGGTGAGTTCGCCATCGCCCAGGGCGGTGATGGGGTCCACCTTGAACCGACGGCCCCAGGCGATGACGCGCTCGCCGATGGCGTCGGACTCGACGATGAGCCGGGCGCGCTCGACGGCCAGGCCCACGGCGGTGCTCAGGGCGTCGAAGGTGGCCCAGGCCGGGGGCGGGGTGGTGTGGCCGTCGGGCCCGTCGAAGCGGATCACGGCGTGGAAGTGGACCAGGCCGCGCTTCTGGTACTCGGCGACCTTGGCGAAGGAGACGCGCAGGGCGGCGTTCAGCGCCTTCTGCGTCATGCCGAGGTGTTCGGCCAGGGCGCGGCGCAGGTAGGTGGTGAAGCGTGCCCAGAGCTGTCCGGCGTGGGCGTTCCAGAGCACGGCGCCTGTGTAGTCGTACGTGGTCGGGCTCAGTGGGGTACCGAGTTCCGGGGCGTCTTCGGCGTGAGACTGGCCGCAGGCGCAGGGGCGGGACTTGGCCGTGCCGTCGGTCTTGCGATTGTGCACGGGGCCGAAAGAGGGGGCGGTGAGGGTGACGAAGGCGCGGGGGTGGTCGCGGACGGTCTCGGCGACGTTCTTGCCGCCGGACAGTCCGGCCTTGATCAGGTGGTAGGTGTCGGCGGCGTACACCCGTGAGCAGGCGGGGCAGCGGGAGGCACGTCGGTTGCCGCATGTGGTCAGCAGCCGTCCGGAGGGTTCGTCCTCGGAGTGATAGGAGCGGACCACTTTCTTGGTGGCCGGGTCGGTTGTGACCGTCCAGCCGTGGAGGTTGATGGGGCGGGTGCAGCCGCGCAGGTTGCGGACCTGCTCGGTGACGCGGTCGAAGTTGTGGGTGTTGGCCAGTTCGATCAGGTCCCGCAGGCCGGGGCTGACGACGTGCCGCAGGTCGAGGGAGCGGCGCATGAGTGGCGGGGTCTCCTCTCTGGCGCGAGGGCGGGACCTGCGGGCAGCAGCGAACAGTGCGCTCGGGCTGCTGCCCGCAGGCATGACGGAGTGGGCCCAGGGACGGGCGAGTGTGGGAGATGCCGGGGTGCCGGCGGGGAGAGCGCGGCCCTACAGGGCGGAGTGGAGGGCGGTGGCCATGGGCAGGCCGATGCCGAGTCGCCTCTTGAGCTGGGCCGCCGTGATGGGTTCGCCGTGCTCGGCGTGGTGGGATGCGGCGATGGAGCGTGCCTCGGCGAGCAGCGGCTCAGGCACCTTCACTGCAGGCGCAGCGGCGAAGAGTGCCGGGGTGCTGGGCATGGCGACTGGAGCCGGTTCCGGCGTGACGGATGGATCAGGCGTCAGGGCGGTTTCCGGTTCGGGGGAGGCCGGGGCGTGCTCTCGGGCGGGTTCCGTCTCGGCAGCCGGGGCCGGGGCGGCTGCATTGGTGGGGACCGCGTGGAAGGAGCGCAGGAGCTGCGGGCCGACCGCTCCCCAGCCGAGGAGCAGCACCGGGGCCACGGCGTCCACGGCGGCGCGGCCGTAGTGCTCGGCGACGATGGGTTCGGCGATGTTGAGGGCCAGGGTCAGCAGTCCGGAGACGTGCATGAGGCGGGTGGCCGCCTTCATCTTCTCGGGTGGGACGCCACGCAGGGAGAGGTAGCGGAGGGCGACCAGGAGGCCGACCACGGACAGGTCAACCATGGGGGCGATCAGGGGGGCGATGGGGGCGGGGACGCCGAGGCGCAGGGCCAGGGCCCAGACGTTGCCGAAGGAGAAGACGAACGCCAGGGCGGCGATGATGCCCATGACCACGGTCACGGTGCGCTGTGTGATCCGGTCCTCAGACATTGGGGGTTCACCTCCTTTCCGGTTGCTTGCGTGGGCTCAGGCGTGTGAATGGTCAGGCCGCCACGGGTGCCATAGAGCCGTCGTCGTTCGGGTCCTCCTTGGTGAGGTCGACGGCCGGGAGCAGGTCGGCCGGGTCGGCGGTCAGGTGGTTCGTGGTCTGCGCGATCTCCTCCGCCCACGCGTCCGGCACGTAGGGCGTGCGGATGCGGGTGAAACCGGGCTGCGACTGGTGGTTCATCGAGGCGACGCCGACATAGGCCGGGTCCTGAAGGTTGATCGGGTTGGCATCCGGCCAGTCCCGGATGTCCTCCCCAAGGGCGGCCACGGCAGCTTCGGCGGTCTTCTGCGCGAAGCTCAGGCCCACGGGGCACACGTCGCGGATGAAGGTCGGGATAGCGTCGCCCGTGCTCTTCTGCGTGGCGAGGATGACGAGGATGCCCACCGAGCGGCCCTTTTTGACCAGGTCTTCCACGAGCCGGGCGTTCTCGGCAGCGAGGGCCGCGAGCTTCTTCGTCTTGGGGTCGCTGCCCTTGTGGTCGCGGAAGTAGGTGTGCGCCTCATCCACGATCAGCACGACCAGCGGCCACTTCTCGGACGGGCCCACGTCCCACATGGACTTCACCCCGAGTACATCGAGGACCAGGGCGGAGCGCTTGCGGCGCAGGTCCACCAGGTGCTTGAACAGCTTGTTGGCCTCTTCGAGGTCATCGCCGACGAAGGCGAACATGCGCTTGACCCAGGCGTAGTAGTCACCCTCGTATGCGGCGGAGACCTTGCCGTCCGCGCAGGCGAACTGAACCCACGGCGCGGGTGCCCAGTCCGACAGAAGCCGGTTGATCAGCGATGTTTTGCCTTTGCCGGGAAGGCCGGCCACGGTTACGCCGGGCACCTGCCGCAGGTCGACGGATACTGGCTGCGCGTACTCGTCCACGCCCAGCTCCCACTGGGCCACCTTCTCCGGCACGGTGCCGATGGGACGGTGCTCGGTGGGGAACTTCAGCGGATCGAGCCGCACGCCGCGGATGACGACTGATCCGGGCTCGTCCTGGGTGACCGCCACGCGTGTGCACCGCCAGGCGTCCGCCAGATGCGGGGCCGCCTTCTGGTACTGCTCCAGGCCGACGCCGGGCAGGCAGCCCGCCCGCGCGATCACCCCGTACGCGTCATGCGTGACCTTCAGCGTGGGGACCAGGATGCGGGGCTTGATGGGCTTGCCGTCCGTGTTCGCCAGCGAGGCCAGCGCGGTCGGCATCTTGTCCGTGGCGCACAGCTTCAGCATCTGTGCGAGCCGCTTCCAGGTCCGCCGCACCCGCACGGCCTGCCGGATGGACTGCCGGGTCATCGCATCGGCCCGCAGGTAGCGCACCACCCACCACACCGACCAGCCGACCAGCACGGCCAGCGCCACGCCGACGACCAGGAGGCCGTAGCCGAAGGCCCCTCCGGTCGGGTCGTTGTCCTTCATGTGTTGCTCTCCTGAGAGTCGTAGAGAAAGGCCGCAAGGGCCGTTTCGAGGGCCGCCTGATCTGGGGCGGCGAGCCGGGGGAAGCCGTAGCCGAGAAGCACGGCCGCCACCGAGTTGATAAGGGAGTCACTGAGCCGGGCATCCGGCCCGGCATGAGGCAGTGGGCAGCTGCACTCGACGCCGGACCGGAACGCGAGACCGCTCACGCCGCCTCAGCGGCCGAAGCCGGACCGCCGACCAGGTCCAGGCGCTCTGCGCGGTAGGCGATGCCGTCCGAGAGCGATCCGTTGAAGATCCGGGCCCACGGGGTGGCGAACAGCTCCACCGGCATGACCGGCACACCCGGCTTGAGGCCGTTGGGAAGACCGGTCTCCGGCACCGTGATCTTCATGGCCTCGGCGCGGTCGTCCTCCATGAAGAAGAGGGTGACCACGAACAGCTTCGCGCCGGTCTCACGGTCCACGGCGAACTGCGTCTTTTCGGCGTCCGCGTACTTCGGAACCGGCAGGTTGCCGACCATGAACGACGCGGACGGGAGCAGGCCAACACGGATACGAGGCATGGGTGTTACGTCCTCTCGGTAGGTGCTCCACCGGGTGGTGAAGCGAGATCAACTGTGCACTAGGGCCCATAGGTGCGTCAATCGCTTAGCGCACATCGCACCTAGTCCAGGGCTAGCGCGCGTCTCATGGTGTGCCAGGGTCTTACTGCGGTAGGCGAGCTAAGCCCGCTACCCTCGGGTTATGAAGCTGCCCAAGGATTCCGACACTCCGCCGTACCGCCTGGTGGCAGAGGAGCTGCGGCGACAGATCCGCTCCGGCCGCCTCAAGCCAGGCGAGCGGGTCCCTTCGTCCCGCGACCTAGAGGCGACCTACGAGATCGCGAACATGACCGCGCGTTCCGCGCTGCGCATGCTGCGTGACGAAGGGCTGATCCACACGATGCCGGGTCGAGGCAACTTCGTCGCTGACCCCCTGCCCTCAGAGGCCGACCTGAAGGCCGGCGCTCCCGAGGCGGCAAACGGTGGGCGGATGCCCACGCCGGAATACGTCGAACTTTCCGAACGGCTGGATGCCATAAACGCGAGACTGGATAGTCTGTTGCAGGTCTTCCAGCAACTCGGCGGCGTCACTGACGCGAAGAAGGCGCCGAAGAAGTAGCGGGGCCCCTCTCGGTGGCCCGACGCACCAGATCCTCCAGCCGCGCCACCTTCTCCTCCACCTCCTTGAGTCGCGCTGCTATACGTGCTGCCTCGTGCTTGTTCATGTCCACCCGTTCGCTGCTGTGCCGTTTTTGCTTCATACGTTCAGGCCAACCGCTGGGGCTCGCCCGGCGGCTATCCGCAGCCGGATCGAAGCTTGCCTGTACCTCCCGGCAAGCCGTCATCGCGGCTGTTCAGCTAGGTTTATCTGCCAGACCGGACACCTACTAGCGGAGCGGTGCTGTGCTCCCACCGGGCGGGCAAGAACCTTCTTGCGTGTCCCGCCGGGCGGGCTCGTGCATGCGTGAGCTGACGCCGCTCATTCGTCCGATCGTCGGGCAGGGCATCAATAGTCCGGAGAATCGCCGGTTTGGGTAACCGGCACTTGCGTGTTATGTTCCGCCGCTCGACCCGCCGAGGAACACCTATAGGCGTGTCGGAATTCGCATCGGTATGACAGCCGATCCTGCGATCCACCCCACTCCTCCATCTTCGACTCCGGGCAGGATGGAGGCCCGCCCTCGTTTGCTACAGGTGCCGGATAGCCAGTCGGTGTGACAGCCGCCGGGTAAAAGTGAGCTCTGCCCACCCGCACACACGGCATCCTGTAATCCCCTGCCTGTGGATAGAGACCGCCGACCGCCAGAACAAATAGGAATCAATGCGGCCATAAGCGCCATAGAGGCGTCGATGCTGTGGAACGGGCGGGTAGGCGGGGACCGCGTGACCACACGCCCGGCAGGGGCCCAGCGCAGCGGAGTTGTTCAGAGTTTCTTTACTGGATCAAGGCGGCCCGCCTGCGGCGGGCCGCGCGCGCTGGCGGCCCGTGGCCGCCGTCGCTCCCTGTCTCCGCCACCGCTCCGGCGGCCCCCCGC
>NZ_NCTE01001336.1:0-2379 GCF_002114215.1 Streptomyces sp. 13-12-16
GCTCGGTGCGGCAGCCCCGCTGATCCCGGCCACGGCGGCCACCGCTGCCACCACGTCCGCGGCCGCCGGCCGCGACCGGGACGGCGACCGGGCCGCCCGTTCCGTGTCGCTGCGCTGGCTCGGCACCGCGGGCTGGCGCATCGACGTGGGCGGCCGCACCGTGCTCTTCGACCCCTACCTCACCCGTTTCCCCACCGGACTGTTCGGCGGCGGTTTCGACCCGGGGACCGGGCTGAGGACGGACCCCGCCGTCGTGGACGCGCACATCGGCCGTCCCGACCTGGTGCTGGTGAGCCACTCCCACTGGGACCACCTCGGTGACGTCCCCCACATCGCCAGAACCACCGGCGCCCGTGTCATCGGCACCGAGACCACGTACCACCTGCTCACCGCGCTCGGGGTCGACCCGGGACAGATCTCCGTGGTGAAGGGCGGCGAGGTACTGGACATCGGCACGGTCACCGTCGAGGTCGTACCCAGCCTGCACAGCCGCAACAAGAACTGCGCGTACTTCGCCCCGGGCACCCTGAACGCCCCGCCCGCGAAGGTCCCCGGCACCATCGCGGACCTGCCCGAGGGCGACACCCTGGCCTTCCAGGTCACCGCCGGGGAGCACGGCCCCTCGGCGTTCCTCATGGGGGCCAGCGACTTCACCGAGCGGGCGGTGCGGGGACTGCGCCCCGACCTCGCGATGGTCGCCGTACCCACCGCCACCGGCACCACCCACGACTACGTGCCCCGGCTGCTGAACGCCCTGGACTCCCCCGGTGTCGTCGTCCCCGTCCACTGGGACAACTTCGAGCTGCCGCTGAGCGGTTCCCCGGTCCGCGACCCGGCGATGGACCTCGACGCCTTCCTCGCCCAGGTCGCGAAGGCGTCTCCGGCCACCCGGACCGTCGTCCCGGACTACCGCACCGTGTACGACGGGGACATGCGGCCCGTGAGCCGGTAGGCGAGGCCCGCCGGGCCGGTCCGGAGTCGTCGGGCCGGCCGGGGCCGGTCCCCTCCGGCCCGCGGTCCGGCCCCGGCGGAACCCCGGTTCCCCGCCGCGGTGCTGTGCGGCGGTTCCTCTATTTCGTGCCCATGTCCAGCGTCCAGTAGTGGCCCCAGGGGCCGCCCTCGTGGTGGCCCAGGCCGGCCTCCTGGGTCTCGGAGCGGAGGATGGCGTTGCGGTGTCCCCAGCCGAAGCGTTCGTCGTCCTGCATCCAGAAGCGCAGCGCCTCCTCCGCGGTGGGGAAGCCGACGGCCACGTTCTCCGCCCGCCAGGTGCGGTAGCCGGCCTGGTCCATGGGCTCGCCGGACTCCCAGACCAGTTTCCCGCTGGGGCCGCGGTGCATGTTGTCGCCGCTGACGGCCCAGTCCCTCGACTGGTCCTTCAGGAAGAGGTTGTGGGCGTTCGCCGCGTCCGTCAGCTGCGGCGAACGGTCGAAACCCCTCGCGCACGCGGTCATGGTCGCGCCCGCGGGGTTCCCGTGCGGCGGGTAGTTCTCCGGGTGCTGTCGCGCGTCGTTGATCAAGTCGAGACTCACCTTGGGCTCCTCACTCGCAGGCCTGCCCCGGTGCGACCGAACCGGCCGACCAGGATGAGTCGGCCCTTTCCTCGATTGTCCCGGACGTGCGGCACCCAGGCATCTCGTGGCCCACGGGCTCGACTTGGTCGTCACCGGGGCCCCCGGCCGCACACCCGCGTCAGTCGCGGCGGAGTGCGCCGACGCGGCGCAGGCGGCGTACGACCGAGCGGAGTTCGGGGGGTGGGGCGGGCGCCGGGTCCTCGGGGGCGGGCGTGGTCCACAGGGCGAGTTCGCGGTCCCGGGGGCCGTGTTCGACGTGCGGGTCGCCGTCGCCGTACACCTGCACCGGGTGGTGCGCGTCCCAGCGCTCCCAGCCCGGTGAGCCGTCGGTGACGAACCGTACCCACGCTCCGTGCATCGCGTCGGCGAGGTCCTGCGGGGCGCCCTCGCCCGCGAGTTTGCGGGCGTCGGGCTCGTCGCCGCTGTCGAAGACGAAGCCGAGTTCCAGGGCGTGGCAGGCGCCCATGCCGGGGCGGCGGGAGGGCCAGGCGAACTCGTAGACGTAGGAGGGGTCCTGACGGCCGTCGGCGAGGCGGTGCAGGGGGACGCGGAGCAGGTGGTCGGTGACCAGCTGGCCGACGAGTTCGGCGGTGCCGGCGTCGGGGAGCAGGGCGCGGTAGCCGCGCGGGACCTCGCCGCCGCAGTGGCAGCGGGCCATCGCGCCGGCGAGGGCGACCGCGCCCAGGCGGTCGACGCGTTCCACCAGGCCGCCGGGGACCAGCCAGAGGCGGTACTCGTCGCGGGTCCAGCCGGTCAGGAAGCCGACACCGGGGGCCGCGCCGTCGGTGAGCGCCTCCAGGGGATCGCG
>NZ_NCTE01001336.1:2522-4824 GCF_002114215.1 Streptomyces sp. 13-12-16
TGACGATGCCGAAGGCGGGGCCGCCGAGTATCGGGCTGCTGAGACGGCCGATGTCGGCCTGGACGCGGAGGAGCCGGTCGCGGTCGACGGCGGCGAAGGCCTCGGCGGTGGCGGGGACCTTGAGGCGGTGCGCCATGCGGCGGACCATGCGGCGCACCTTGTCGCGGTCCGTGGTCTCGGGCGGGCCGCTCTGCAGGACGGCCCGGCGGACCAGTCCCCGGGCCTGCGGGGCGGCGACGAGCGCGCCCGTGCTGATCGCCCCGGCGGACTGGCCGCCGAGGGTGACGCGGTCCGGGTCGCCGCCGAAGGCGCCGATCGACTCGTGGACCCAGCGCAGCGCGGCGAGCTGGTCGCGCAGGCCGGGGTTGGCGGGGGCGTCCGGGAAGAGGCCGTAGCCCTCGACGCCGAGGCGGTAGTTGACCGACACGAACACCACGCCGTCGCGGGCGAAGGTGCGGCCGTCGTAGACGGGGACCGCCGAGGAGCCCCTGGTCAGGGCGCCGCCGTGGAGCCATACGAGGACGGGGAGACGGGCTCCGGGGGCGGGGGCGGGGGTCCAGACGTTGAGGTTGAGGCAGTCGTCGCCGGGGACGGCCGGGTCGGACAGGTACCGTGCGAAGGCCTCCGAGTACGGGGGCTTCGGGGCCGTCGGTCCGAAGGCGGCGGCCTCGCGCACGCCGTCCCAGGGCTCGGGCGGAACGGGCGGGCGGAAGCGGCGGGGGCCGAAGGGGGGCGCCGCGTAGGGGATGCCCCGGAAGACGGCCACGCCCCGCTCCCAGCGGCCGCGGACGGCTCCGTACGGGGTTCCGGTCACGGGAGGATTCGCCCGGTCCGCCGTCATGTGCCCACCAGCCCTTCACCGCGCCGCGCCGCGTCACGCACCGGCCGGACCCGCCGGTAACACGGGAGCGCCTCCACGCCCCCCGGTATTCCTGGGTACGCGTGAGAGTTCTTCCCGCCCCGGCGCACCGGATCTACAGTAGGAAGCGCTTTCTATTCGAAGAGGTGGGTGCTCGATGGTCCGTGCGGGGAGTGCCGGCGTGACGGCCGGGCCGACGCTGGCGGTGGTGGCCCGGGAAGCGGGGGTGTCCGTGCCGACCGCGTCCAAGGTGGTCAACGGCCGCGAGGACGTGGCCCCCGAGACCCGCCGCCGCGTCACCGAGGCACTGGACCGGCTCGGGTACATCAGGAGGCCCCGGTTCGACGGCGGGAGGGCGCCGCGTCTGGTGGACCTCGTGGTGCACTCGCTGGAGACCTCCGGGTCGGGCGCGGTGCTGCACGGCGCGGAGGAGGCGGCGGACGACGCGGGTCTCGAGCTCGTCGTCTCGGCGGCCCTGACGCGGAGCCGTGCGGAGCGGCTGGAGCGGCCGGAGCGGGGGTGGCTGGACAAACTCGTCCTGCGGGGCTCGTCGGGGGTGCTGTTCCACCTGGCCGAGCTGAGCGAGCCGCAGTACGCGTGGCTCCAGCAGCACCGCATCCCGTTCGTGATGATCGACCCGGTGCTCGAACCGCCGGCGGGCGTGGTCTCGGTGGGCGCGGCGGACTGGCGGGGCGGGGTGACGGCGACCGAGCACCTGCTGGCCCTGGGACACGAGCGCATCGCGGTCGTGGCCGGTCACCGGCACACGCTGTGCGCCGACGCGCGGATCGCCGGTTACCGCTCGGCTCTCGCCGCGGCGGGGGTGCGGCACCGCCCCGAGTACGTCCGGCACGCCGATTCCGGTGAGGGCGCGGCCGGCCGCCGCGTGCGCGAACTCCTCGATCTGCCCGAGCCGCCCACGGCCGTCTTCGTCTGCTCGGACCGGATGGCGCTGGAGGTCTACGAGGCCCTGGCCGAGCGGGGTCTGCGCGTACCGGACGACATGAGCGTGGTCGGCTACGACGACCTGCCCGAGGCCCGCTGGCTCACCCCGGCCCTGACCACGGTCCGCCAGCCCCTGTCCGAGATGGCGGCGACGGCGCTGCGGCTGCTGCTGCGCATGATGGACGGCCACCGCCCGGAGAGCACCCGCACGGAACTGTCGACCCGCCTGGTGGAACGCTCCAGCACGGCACCGCCCGGCCCCCGCCCGGACGGCCACGACTGACGCACGGCACCCCTCCGGCACGAGCACGCCCCGGCGTCCGGCCACCGCCCGGCTCCCGGGAGGCGGCCGGCCACGACCGACGGACAGCACCCCTCCTCCGGCACGGACACGCCCCGGCGTCCGGCCACCGCCCGGATCCCGGGAGGAGGGCGGGCGGGGCCGGGGCGGTGCCCCGTCCGGTGTGGGGTGACGCAGCTCACGGCGGTGTGCGGCCC
>NZ_NCTE01001336.1:5148-6555 GCF_002114215.1 Streptomyces sp. 13-12-16
CGCCACGATGGGGCTGCTGCCCCAGATCGCCGACGGGGTCGACGTCTCCGTGCCGGACGCCGGCAACCTCGTCTCGGCCTACGCGCTCGGTGTCGTCGTCGGCGCCCCCGTGCTGACGGGCATCGGCGCGCGCGTGCCCCACAAGCGGCTGCTCCTGCTCCTGTCCGGGCTGTTCGTGGTCGGCAACGTCGCGTCCGCGCTCGCCCCCACCTACGGTCTGCTCTTCGGCGCGCGCTTCCTGACGGGGCTGCCGCACGGGGCGCTGTTCGGCGTGGGCGCCGTCGTGGCCTCCCGGCTGGTCGCCCCCGAGCGGGCCGCGCGCGCCGTCTCGAAGATGTTCCTCGGACTCACCGTCGCGAACATCGTCGGCGTCCCGGCCGGCACGGCCCTGGGCCAGCAGCTGGGCTGGCGGTCGGCCTTCCTCGCGATCGCCGTCATCGGCCTCGTCGCCCTCGCCGCACTGGCCCTCTTCGTCCCCCACCAGCCCCGCGGCGGGCAGTCCGGCATCCGGCACGAGCTGCGTGCGATGGGCAACCGGCAGGTCGCGATCGGCCTGGCCGTCGCCGTGGTGGGATTCGGCGGCTTCTTCGCCGTCTACAGCTACCTGGTGCCCATCCTGACGAACGTGACGGGCATCTCCGAGTCCTCGACCACCCTGGTCCTCGCTCTCTACGGCGTCGGCATGACGCTCGGCACGCTGGTCGCGGGCCCGCTCACGGACCGCGCCCTGCGCCCGACGCTGTACGCGGGGCTCGCCCTGCTCGCCGCGTCCCTGGTGGCGTTCTCCTTCACCGTCCACAGCACCTGGGCCGCCCTGGTGACGATCACCTTCATCGGCGCGCTGGGCTCCCTCATCACCACGCCCGTCCAGATGCTGCTCATGGCCAAGGCGAAGGACGCCCCGACGATGGCGGCGGCCTCCAACCACTCCGCCTTCAACCTGGCCAACGCGGGCGGCGCCTGGCTCGGCGGGCTGGCCCTCTCGGCGGGCTGGGGCTGGACCTCCCCCGCCCTGGTCGGCGCCGTCCTCGCCGTGGCCGGCCTCGGCCTCGCCCTCACGGGCGGCCTCCTCAACCGGGACGGCGGCCGCTCCGAGGTGATCACCTCGTCCGGCGCCGGGGCCCCGGCAGAGGCCGGTCAGGTCGCGGCGGCCCACCGCCCGGACTGACCCGCACGAACGACGGCCACCGCCCGGAGCCGTCGGCCCGGCCGGTGGAACACGCCGGCACCGCGCGGCCCCGGAGTCCGTCCGACGACTCCGGGGCCGCGCTCTAGCACACCGGAACACGCCCGCGGGCCGCTTCACGCCGGGGTCAACCGCCCGGGTGACATCTCACCCCGAGCCGCCCCTCCACGCCCCTAGGCTGCGCGCGTGAGCAACGACGTGACGAGCGCGACACCGAGCGC
>NZ_NCTE01001336.1:6722-7510 GCF_002114215.1 Streptomyces sp. 13-12-16
CCCCGGGTGAGGACGGCGCCCCGTCCCTCCCGTGGCTCCGGCGTGCGGCGCTGCGGGTCCGCGACGCCGCCGCGGGCTCATGGGCGATCACCCTCCTGCTCCTGGCCGACCTCGTGACCGTTCTCGGGGCGGGCGCCGTCTGGCTGGCGCTCGGCGGGGACCCCGTGGTGGTCGGCGCGACGGCGGCGGCGCTGCTGGCGTTCGCCACCGCCATGCTGCCGCTGATCGCGCGCCGCGGCCCGGACGGGCAGCCCCCGCTGTGGCCGCCGTTCGTCCTGGTGGTGATCCCGCTGGCGGTACTGGCCGTGGGGCTGCCGTCCTGGGGCACCTGGGCGGTCCTGGAGAGCCGCCCCGTGGACGTGAGTCACGACGTCGACCTCGACGTCACCGCTCCCCTGGTGAACGGCGACACCGTCACCGGCTCCCTGCACACCGACGACCCGAGACCGCAGCTCGCCCTCACCTTCGACGTGGCCCCGCACGACCCCGCCGCCCCGGTGTGCGTGCCCGGCACCGAGCTGACCGTGACCTCCAGGACGGGCGCCGGCAAGGACCAGGTGCGGACGGGAGCCCCCGGCACGGAGTTCGTCTTCACCCTGGGGCGGGGGGCGGGCGACGTCGAGCTCTCCGTCCTGCTCCACGCGGAGCAGGGCTGCGAAGTGGACCTGTCCGTCACCTCCGCGTACCTGGACGACTAGGAGAGAAGCAGCCCAGTGACAGCCCCGACGCACGCCTCGCGCCGCCCGCGCCCCCTCCGGTCCCCCGGCCGCCGGCACGCCCGGGCCGCG
>NZ_NCTE01001337.1 GCF_002114215.1 Streptomyces sp. 13-12-16
CGGCGCTGCTGCCCGGCGGCCGCCCGTCGACCGACCCGCGCGCGCGTGAGGAGGTCGCCGCCGCGTGGGGCGTCGCCGAACTGCCGCACCGCTACGGCCGCGACACCGGACAGATCGTCGAGGCGGCGGCACGCGGTGAGCTCCAGGCGCTGCTGGTCGCGGGCGTGGAGGTCGCCGACCTGCCCGACCCGGCACGCGCGCGTGCGGCGCTCGCCGAGGCCGGGTTCGTGGTGTCGCTGGAGCTGCGGCCCGGCGAGGTCACCGAACTCGCCGACGTCGTCCTGCCGGTCGCCGCGGTCGCGGAGAAGGCCGGCACCTTCCTCAACTGGGAAGGCAGGGTCCGCATGTTCGAGGCGGCGCTCAAGCCCGACCAGATGACCCGGCGGCTCGCGCCCACCGACGCGCGCGTGCTGCAGATGCTGGCCGACGCCATGGACGTCCACCTGGGGCTGCCGGACCTGCGCACCATCCGCGCGGAGCTCGACCGGCTCGGCGCCTGGGACGGCCCCCGGGCCACCGACCCGCTGGAGACCGCGGGCGCGCTGCCCCGGCCGGCCGCCGGGGAGGCCGTGCTCGCCGGGCACCGGCTGCTGCTCGACCACGGTC
>NZ_NCTE01001338.1 GCF_002114215.1 Streptomyces sp. 13-12-16
CGGAGTCGCGGGCGTCCTTGGCGTGGCCTTCGGCGCGGCCCGCGGCCTTGTCGGCGGCCTCGGCGTCCTCGGTGGCCCGGCGGTCGTACTCGACCGTGCGGGCCAGTGAGGCGGCGGCCTTGGACGCGGCGGTGGCGGCGTCGGCGGCGTAGCCGAGGGCCTCCTTGGCGTAACCGCGGGCGTCGGCGGCGTGGCCGGCGGCGTTCGCGGCGTGGACGTAGGCCTGCTTCGCGTCGCCCTTCGCCTGGTCGGCGAGGTTCTTGGCGGCGGAGGCCTCGGCCTGCGCGTTCTTGGCGTGGGCCTCGGCGACGGCCTTCTGCTGCTCGGCGATCGACTTCGACGCCTGGCCCGTCAGCACCACCAGGCCCGCGGCGGAGTCCGTGGTGACATACGGGGAGCCGAGCTGGATCGCGTCGTTGGCGGGCTTGGCGACCTGGGCGGCGGAGTTGCCCGCGTCCACCGCGGCCTGGGCGGTGACGTGGGCGAAGCCCGCCGCCTTCGCCGACGCGACGAGTGCCTTGGCGGCCTCCTTGTTCGCCTCGTTCGCGTGGGACTTGGCGGTCTTGGCCTCCTGTTCCGCCTCGTCGGCCAGTTCGACGGCCGCCTTCGCCTCGGAGGCGGCGTGCTTCGCCGCCTGGATGGCGTCCGCCGCGGCACTGGTCGCGGTCTTCACCGCGGCGTCGGCCTTCAGCTTCGCCGCCTGGGCGTCGTCCGCGTGCGCGCGGGCCCGCTTGGCGGCGGCCTCGGCGCGGGTCGCGGCGGCGTCCGCGTCGGC
>NZ_NCTE01001339.1 GCF_002114215.1 Streptomyces sp. 13-12-16
GCTCGCCGTACCCGCCGTGGCGGGACTGGGGGCGGCCGCCCTGCTCATGCCCGTCCCGTCGGACATGCCGCGCCATCTGGTCGCGCTGTGGTTCGCGCTGCCGCTGGTCTTCACGCTGGGCTGTCTGGCCGTGGCGCGGTTCGAGGTCCACCCGTACTCGCCCTGGGCCTCCCCGGCCGGGCAGCGCCTGCTGGGCCGGCTGCCCCGCGGCGCCGACGACGACCACACGTGTCTCACCTCCGTCGCGGTGCACGGCATCCGCGCGGTGGGCGAGCCGGAACTGCGCGCGGCCTTCGCGCACCGGGGGCCCCGCGAGGGGCATTGACGCCGACACCCCGGCGGGCGGTGCTTGCCTCACGCCAACTCCAAGCGAAACATCCCTTTTGTCGCCGTTGTGCACCGAAGGGATCGTTCGTCGATGAGAACCGCCGCCGCCGTCCATGTGGCCGCCGGGACCTTGCTGCTCACCACCCTGGCCGCCGCCCCGGCCGGCGCGGGACCCGC
>NZ_NCTE01001340.1 GCF_002114215.1 Streptomyces sp. 13-12-16
GCCACCGTGACCACCGCCCAGGACGTCTCCCGGCTGCGTCAGGTCCAGCGCGTGGACGCCGCGGTCCGCGCCCCGCTCTCCGCCGCCGTCGCCGCCCTCCAGGCCGAACGCGCGGCCGCGGTGCGCCGTGCCACCGACACCTCGGCGGTACGTCCCGACGAACTGGCGGAACTCGCGCGGCGCACCGACCGGGCGGTCGCGGAACTGCGGCTGGGCGAGCACCGGACCGTGGCCGACGGCGAGGAACTGCCCCGCGCGGTGGCCGGCCGTCTGGAAGCCTTCGTCACCGCGGCCGAACGGCTGGGTCCGCTGCGGACGGCACTCCGCGAAGGCCGCGCGGGCTGGACGCAGACCTACGACCAGTACACGAGCACCGTCTCCACGGCCTTCGGCGTCGGCGGCGCCCTCACCGGCATCCAGGACGCCGAACTCGGCTCCGACGCGCGCGTGCTGCTCGAATTCTCCCGGGCGGGGGAGGCGTTGGCCCGGGAGGACACGATCCTGGCCGGTGCCCGGCTGCACGGCAGCCTCGGCGGTGAACGGCTGCGCCTGTTCACCGGGGCCGTCGAACTGCGCCGCACACTCACCGGTTCCGCCGTCGCCGACCTGCGCGAGCCCGCCCGCACCGAGTGGCGCGCCCTCGCCGGCAGCCGCGCCTACGCCGTCCTCCGCACCGCCGAGGACGAGATCCTCGCCGACGGTCCCGGCGCCCGGGCAGCCCACGCGGTCCCGCGGGACACCTGGGACACGGCGCACGCGCGCGTGCGGGACGGCATGCGGAGCGTCGAGACCGACGCGGCCACCG
>NZ_NCTE01001341.1 GCF_002114215.1 Streptomyces sp. 13-12-16
GCGGAACCGGTATCGGTTCCGCCCCGCCCGCCCCGCCGTGTGTCCCCGGCTCGCGCGGCCCGTGCTCAGGCGGCCGTCCCCGCCGTCGTCCGCCGCCGTACCGCACGCCGTCGTGCGGCACGGCGCTCCCCTTCCGTCGTACCGCCCCAGATGCCTTCGACCGGGCCCGCGAGGACGGCCCACGCCAGACACTGTTCCGTCACGGGACAACGGCGGCAGACGGACTTCGCCTCGTCCGTCTGCACCACCACCTGACCACTGCTGACGCTGCCTATCGGGAAGAAGAGATCAGGGTCTTCGCGTAGGCACAGGCCCCGGTCACGCCAATCCATGGAACGCCTCCTGCGGGACGATTCGACACTGTTCCTCACTCACTTGAGGAGACCGGACGGTCGGCTCGGGTGTGACATCGGGAACGGGCCGGGGAAGGACGATGTGCACGATGCCCGGGTAGCATCCGGTGCGGTCGTGTGACGGGGCCGGCCGGAACAACGGGTTGAGGACGACGAGAGGAACACATGGTCTCCGTGACTCCCACGGCTCGCGACATCGAGATCACCGCCGAGAGCCTTCAGGAGGACCTGGCCCGGCTGGAGATGCAGAAGCAGGCGCTGGAGAGGGAACTGACCGCGGTCACCGCCCACCTCGGCTCCGTGCAGCGGGCCCTCGGTGCCCTCCAGGCCCTCATGGCCGGCTCCCCCGCGCCGTCCGCACCGGCACCCACGCGGTCCGCCGCGCCGACGGCACCGGTGCACACGGCCGAGGAGGCCGGCGCGGGCCCGGGGACGGCCGGC
>NZ_NCTE01001342.1 GCF_002114215.1 Streptomyces sp. 13-12-16
GTTCCACGCACCACACGTGGTGCTCGGTCAGCACGCGCACGGAGCTCGTGGCGAGCCGGTCCCGCAGCCCGGCCCAGGTGCGCCACCGGTGGTGCAGGGCCCGGGGGCGTTCCGCGCGGAGTCCGGCGGCGGGCTGCCGGTAGAACTGCCCGCCCGGTTGCGGAGCCGCGTCGACCAGGGCGACCCGCAGACCGCGCCGGTCCGCCGCGAGGGCCGCGGCGAGTCCCGCCGGTCCCGCGCCGATCACCACGAGGTCAGTCCGCACGGCCCGTCCCCTCCTGGCTGCGGATCACGTCGCCCGGCCGGGCCGGGACCAGACAGGCCCGCTGGTCGGGGCGGTCGTTCACGGTGACCAGGCAGTCGAAGCACACCCCGATCCCGCAGAACACCCCGCGGGGGCGTCCGCCGCCCCGGGTGGTGCGCCACGAGGTGATGCCCGCGGCCCACAGCACGGCGGCGACCGTCCGGCCGGGCAGTGCCTCGATGCTCCGTCCGTCGAAGGTGACCTCGAAGGCGGGTCCGGGCGCCGCCCCGGCGAGTTCCAGCGGATTCACCGCTCGGCCTCCTTCGTCGTACGGGGGAAGCGGTCGGGCCGGAACGGGGTGAGGTCCAGTTCCGGCGCCCCTCCGGTCAGGGCCCGGGCGATCAGCAGGCCGGTGCCGGTGGCCAGTCCGATGCCCGCGCCCTCGTGGCCGCACGCGTGGAACAGTCCGGGCACCCGGGGGTCGGGTCCGATCGCGGGGAGGTGGTCGGGCAGATACGGCCGGAAGCCGGCGTACGCGCGCAGGGCCCGGACGCCGGACAGGAAGGGGAACAGGCGGGGCGCCCCCCCCCCC
>NZ_NCTE01001343.1 GCF_002114215.1 Streptomyces sp. 13-12-16
CACGAGACGGCGGGGCGCGGGCAGTTCGGCGAGGACGTGCGGCGGCGCGGCGCCCACCAGGGGCAGGGACGCGGTGGGGGACGGGCCGGCCGGCAGCCCCCGGACGCGGACGGCGGTGTCGACGGCGTCCTCGGCCATCCGCCGGTACGTGGTGAGCTTGCCGCCGACGACGGTGACGACGCCCTCGGACGAGGTGAGCACCGCGTGGCGCCGTGAGAGGTCGGCGGTCCTCGGCGTCGTACCGGAGTGCGCCGCCGCCGTGTCCAGCAGCGGGCGCAGCCCGGCGAAGGCGCCGACCACGTCGGCACGGCGGACCGGTGCGTGCAGGACGGAGCACAGGACGTCGAGGAGGAAGCCGATGTCCGTCTCGGGCGCCCGGGGGACGTCGGGGATGTCGCCGTCCACGGGTTCGTCGGTGAGGCCGACGTAGACCCGGCCGTCGTCCTGGGGCAGCACGAGGACGAAGCGGTTGCTCTCCCCGGGGATCGGGATGTGCAGCCCCGCGGTCAGGGGACCGAGGCTCTCGGGGCGCAGGACGAGGTGGGTGCCCCGGGAGGGCCGTATCCGGACGCCGTCGACGAGTCCGCCCGCCCAGACACCGGACGCGTTGATCACCGCGCGGGCGCGGATCTCGCCCTCCTGACCGGTGAGTTCGTCACGGACGCGGGCGCCCGTCGAGGTCAGCTCCAGGGCCCTGACCCGGGTCAGGATCCGCGCCCCGCGCCCCGCGGCCGTGCGGGCGAGGGCGGTCACCAGGCGGGCGTCGTCGGTGAGCCGGCCGTCCCAGGACAGCAGGCCGCCGCGCAGACCGTCGCGCCGCAGCGCGGGCGCGAGGTGACGGGTCTCCACCGCGGAGAGCCG
>NZ_NCTE01000139.1 GCF_002114215.1 Streptomyces sp. 13-12-16
GGGCGGCCGGGCGGCCGGAAGGGATGCGTGAACTCACCTCTGCACGCTAAGCAGCCCCGGCCCGCCCCGCCCGCCGGGAGACCCTAACCGGGACGCCCGTGGCCCGTCCGGATCACCAGGGCGTGGTCGCCGAGGCCCAGCAGGCGGTCGGCCGGCAGCTCGCCGAGGGTCGTCAGGACCGCCTCGATGCGGGCGGTGACCGGATCGAACGCCGCGTCGAGCACGATGCCGCGTTCCTCGCCGCACTCGGTGAGCACCCTGCTCCCCACCAGGTCGCGGTGGGGCGGGACCTCGGCCGGGTGGCCGGCCGGGCGTGCGATCAGCATGTCCGGGCCGACCGCGCCCAGGGCGGTCCAGGCCACCACGGCCTCCCTGCGCAGCCGCCCGCGCCGTATCCGGACATGTGTGACCTCACCGGACGCCGCGTCGACCGTCAGCGCGCGGACCACCCCGACCCGGTCCGCGTCGCCCGGCGTCAGGACGGGCAGCCCGCGCACCCGTGAGAACAGCATCATCGGGCCGCGCCCCTCCCACGGTCGTGGTGGGCCCCGGCCCGGGCGACGAAGGCCGGCAGGTCGTCGGTGACGTACGTCGTCGCGTGCGCCGGGATCACCAGTGTCCGGCCGGAGACGCTCAGGGCCTCGCCCCGTGGCACGTACACCTGGTGCCGGCGGTGCCGGGAGCCGTGCACCAGCTCCCGGTGCGCGGCGAGCCGGAACGCGACGAGCCGGCCGCTGGTGCCGCCCTCGACCAGCACGTCGAGCACCGTGCCCACCAGGTCGCCGTCGTCGGTCAGCACCTGCGCCCCGAGCAGCCGCCCGCGCAGGGCGTCACGGCGCGCCACCGACAGGGGCAGGTCGCACAGCGCCCCCTCGTCGCGGACCATCACCGCGTGACGGCCCAGGCAGTGCACCGCCGGCCAGGGCAGATCCCGCGACAGCGGGCCCGACATCAGGGTCCGGCCGGTGAGGGTGAAGCTCGCGATCCGCCCGGCCGCCGGGTCGAAGACCGTGTCCTTGACATGCGCCACGGCATCGCCGCCCAGCGTCACCACGGGCAGCGTCGTCAGGCTCCGCACCGCCGTCAGTCCGTTCATGGCGCCCCTTCCGCCGAACCCGGCGGAACCCGGGTTCCCCGCCCCGCGGGGGCGAACACCGATCAGGTGGACTGCACCGCGGAAGTCGGGGTACCAGGACTGGTGCAGATTCGTCCGGCCGGCCCGGCTTCGCGGAGAGAAACGAGCATGACCTACCACCTGGACGGGGCAGTGATACCGACTGGTTTCGACGTGCCCGTGGAACCGCTGCGGCGGACGGCACACTTCACCGGCGAGCCGGGGTGCATCGCCGAGGCGCGGAGTTTCGCCGCGCACTTCCTCCAGCAGTTGCGGACCGAATGGTGCGCCACGATCGACGAGCGGGCCGACGGCGCGGTGCTGCTGGTGGTGAGCGAACTGGTCACCAACGCGGACCGGCACAGCAACGGGCCGTACATCCTGGAGCTGGAGGGCACCGACACCGTGCTCACGGTGGCCGTCTACGACAGCAGCGCCAGCCTGCCCCGGGTCTTCCCGCGCAACCCCGAACGCGTCGGCCGGCACGGTCTGGAGATCGTCCGCGCGCTGGCGCGGGACGTCACCGTCGAACGCGTGCCGGTCGGCAAGCGCGTACGCGCGGTACTGGACCTGGGTGCCGCCTGACCGGCCACGCCGCCGTCCGCCCGGTCAGGCGCAGCCGAGCTCGCCCAGCATGCCCTCGCGCAGCCGGGTGATGATCCGCTTGATCAGGCGGGACACGTGCATCTGCGAGCAGCCGAGACGCTCACCGATCTCCGCCTGGGTGGCCTCCTCCACGAACCGCATGTGGATGATCTCCCGGTCGCGTTCGCTGAGCTCGGCCATCAGCGGGGCGAGCGAGTGCAAGTCCTCGACGAGGCGCAGCCCCTCCTCCTCGACGCCGATGAAGTCGGCCAGCACGGCCTCGCCGTGCTCGGGGCCGTCACCGGTGAGGGCGGCGTCCAGCGACGACGAGTTGTACCCGTTCGCGGCGATCTGCCCCTCGACGACCTGCTGCTCGGTGATGTTCATCAGCGTGGCCAGCTCACCGACCGTGGGCTCCCGGTCCAGCCGGCTGGCGAGCTCCTCGCGGGCCTTCGCCAGCTCGACCCGCAGCTCCTGGAGCCGGCGCGGCACGTGCACGGCCCACGTGGTGTCACGGAAGAAGCGCTTGATCTCGCCGACGATGTACGGCAGCGCGAAGGAGGTGAACTCGACCTCGCGGGACAGCTCGAACCGGTCGATGGCCTTGATCAGACCGATCATGCCGGTCTGCACGATGTCGTCCATGTCGTCGCCGCGACCGCGGAACCGCCCGGCCGCGAACCGGACGAGGGACATGTTCATCTCGATGAGCGTGTTGCGCGCGTACTGGTACTCGTGCGTGCCCTCCTCCAGCTCCGCCATGCGGCGGAAGAACTGGCGGGACAGCTCCCTGGCGTCGCGCGGGGCGACGGCACGCGGATCCACCACGTCCCGCGGGTCCCCGTCACCCGTCACGGCTTCGGTGTGCTGCTCGACTACCTGCGCCTGCGACCGGATCACGGCGGTCCTCATTGCCTCTCCCCACGGATGCCACGGCTGACATGTGCCTGAGACCTGCGGGTACCCAGGCCGTGCGGACCCATGCCCACCGAGTTCCGGGAGGATCGGAACCGCGGTGCGCACCGGTCGTCACTCGTACATCCGATGGTACGGGGGCGCGGCCCGTACGGCGCTTCGGGCCGCGCCCCGGAGCGCCTTCACTCAGGGCGGAACGCCGGTCCCTTCCCCTCGGGGCCGGAATTCCTAGGCTGGGGAGGTGACCAGTCAAGAGTCGACCGGCCCAGCGCCGGACCGTGCCCGTGTCATCCCCCTGCGCCCCGGCCCGCCGCCGGACCCGGCGGCCCCCGCGCCCAGGGAGCCGCTGCTGCGCGACCTCGTCGGGGACGTGCTCCGCAGCGAGCGGCTCGCCCAGGAACGGACGCTGAAGGACGTCGCCGACGCGGCCCGGATCTCCATGCCCTACCTCTCGGAGGTGGAGCGGGGCCGCAAGGAGGCCTCCTCGGAGGTCCTCGCGGCCGCCGCCCGGGCGCTCGGCCTCGGCCTCGGCGACCTGCTGACCCGGGCCCACGGGGAACTGGTCCGCGCCACCGGCCGGCGGGCCGTCACCACGACCCGGGCAGCGTCCGGCTCCGCGCACGACGGGCTCTGCCTGGCCGCCTGACCCGCGCCCGGCGCCTCACACCCTCACGAGGCGCCGGGCCAGCACCTCGTCGGCCAGGCCGTACGCCACGGCCTCCTCGGCGGTGAACACCTTGTCGCGGTCCATGTCGGCCCGCAGGGTCGCCACGTCGTGGTGCGTGTGCCGGGACAGCACCTCCTCCACCTGGGAGCGGATCCGCACCATCTCCTTGGCCCGCAGCGACAGGTCGGACGCCGTGCCGCGCGTCCCGCCGGTGGCGGGCTGCCCGAGCAGCACCCGCGCGTGCTCCAGTACGAACCGCCGCCCCGGGTCCCCGCCGGCCAGCAGCACGGCCGCCGTGGACGCCGCCTGCCCGACGCAGAACGTCGAGATCGGCGCCTGGACGAACGTCATCGTGTCGTAGATCGCCATCAGCGAGGTGAACGAGCCGCCGGGGGAGTTGATGTAGACCGCGATCTCGCGCTCCGGCGCCGACGACTCCAGGTGGAGGAGTTGCGCGATGACGACGTTGGCGACCCCGTCGTCGATCTCCGTCCCCAGGAAGATGATCCGCTCGGCCAGCAGCCGGCTGAACACGTCGTAGGACCGCTCGCCCTGCGGGGTGCGCTCGACGACGTTCGGAATCGTGTACGACCCCATCACCGCAGCCCCATCCTGGGCCGGCCGGCGGCCGGACGGACGTCGTCGAGCGACTCCACCACCCGGTCGACCATCCCGTACTCCCTCGCCTGCTCGGCCGTGAACCAGCGGTCCCGGTCGCCGTCCCGGGAGATGGTCTCCGGGGTCTGGCCGGTGTGCTCGGCGGTGATCCGCTCGATGGTCCGCTTGGTGAACTCCAGGCTCTCCGCCTGGATCTCGATGTCGGCGGTGGTGCCCCCGATGCCGCCCGACGGCTGGTGCATCATGACGCGCGCGTTCGGCAGGGCGTAGCGCTTGCCGGGCGTGCCGACACAGAGCAGGAACTGGCCCATGCTGGCCGCGAAGCCCATGGCCAGGGTCGAGACGTCGTTGGGGATCAGCCGCATCGTGTCGTAGATGGCCAGGCCCGCGTGGACCGAGCCGCCGGGGCTGTTGATGTACAGGCTGATGTCGGTGCGCGGGTCCTCGGCGGACAGGACCAGCAACTGCGCGCACACGCGGTTGGCGGACACCTCGTCGACCTGCGTGCCGAGCAGCACGATGCGCTGCGCGAGGAGCTGGGAGGCGAGATGGTCGTCGAACCGGGTCGGCGGGGTGTCGCCCTCCTCGGCCCGGGGCAGCGGGACCGGCCACGGGCCGGCGGTGAACGGGGACATCGGCGCTCCTGAAGGTCGCTGGAACGCGGCCGGGACGACCGCGTGCCCCCACTCTCGACCGGCCCGCCGGGCCGGCGGGGAAATCTCTGCCCGCGGCAGATTCGCCACGGGCAGAGCGCTCGTCCGTGCCGCCGTCCGGACCGGTCCGGGGCCGCACCGATGAGTTCCGGGGCGGGGCCGGGTCAACACTCACGACCGTGTTCCACGCCCGGGAGGTAATCATGACCACCGACGGATTCACCACATGCCTCTGGTACGACGGCCAGGCCGAGGAGGCCGCGAACTTCTACGTCTCGGTCTTCAAGAACTCGAGCCTCGGCGGCATCGTCCGCAACACCGGCGCCACGCCCGGCGCCGAGGGCTCCGTGCTCACCGTCGAGTTCACGGCCAACGGCCAGAAGTTCGTCGCGCTCAACGGCGGGCCCGAGTTCACGTTCAACGAGGCGATCTCCTTCCAGCTCGACTGCGCTGACCAGGCGGAGATCGACCACTACTGGGAGAAGCTCGTCGAGGGCGGCGGCGAACACGGCCCCTGCGGCTGGCTCAAGGACCGGTTCGGCGTCTCCTGGCAGGTCAACGCGGTGCGGCTGACCGAGATGATCAGCGACCCGGACCGGCGGAAGGCGGACCGCGCCATGAAGTCCATGATGTCGATGGGCAAGCTCGACATCGCCGCCCTGGAGAAGGCGTACGCGGGCGAGTGAGGCGGCCCGGACCGACGCCGAGGCCGCCACGGGGCCCCGCC
>NZ_NCTE01001344.1 GCF_002114215.1 Streptomyces sp. 13-12-16
GACGTCGAGGACTGCGCCGCCGTCGCGCTGGCCCTCGCCGACGAGGGCACCGCCGACCGCGACCGGCTCGCCGTCCGCGGCGGCAGCGCCGGCGGCTGGACCGCCGCCGCCTCGCTCACCACGACCGACGTCTACGCCTGCGGCACCATCGGCTACCCGGTGCTCGACCTCACCGGCTGGGGCGCGGGGGAGACCCACGACTTCGAGTCCCAGTACCTGGAGAGCCTGATCGGCCCGCGCACCGAGGTGCCCGAGAGGTACACCGCACGCTCACCCGCCACGCACGCCGACCGGCTCACCGCGCCCTTCCTGATGCTCCAAGGGCTGGACGACGTGATCTGCCCGCCCGCGCAGTGCGAGCGCTTCCTGGCCCGGCTGGCCGGCCGGGGCGTACCGCACGCCTACCTCACCTTCGAGGGCGAGGGGCACGGCTTCCGGCGGGCGGAGACCATGGTGCGCGCCCTGGAGGCGGAACTGTCCCTGTACGCCCAGGTGTTCGGGATGAGACCGCCCGGCGTGCCGGCCCTGGAGCTGGGCACATGAGCCGGGTCCGGGCACTGCGGCGGCCCGCCCGCCTCGCCCCCGGCGCCCGGGTGGCCGTGGTCGCGCCCAGCGGTCCGGTGCCCGAGGAGCGGCTCCAGGCCGGGCTCG
>NZ_NCTE01001345.1 GCF_002114215.1 Streptomyces sp. 13-12-16
CGCCCACGTGCCCACCGCGCTCGCCGCCTACGCCCGCGAACGTATGGACCGCACCGCCGCCGTCGTCCTGTCCTCACGCCGCCAGGGCGCCCTCGACCAGGGCGCCGACCGGGAAGGCGAACAGCGGCGCAACGCCCGCATGCGGGCGGCCGGCCGCAAGGACCAGGACGCGCTCGACATCGCCGCGTGGCGGCCCGCACCCCTGGCCGCCGACCCGGCGCACGCCTCCGCCCCACGGAAGGGTGACGACATCGTGCACACCCCCCACATCGTCCTGCTCAGCGGCTCCCTGCGGCCCGGCTCGACCTCGGACCGGGTGGCCCAGTGGTGCGCCCAGCGCGTCACGGCCGGGGGCGCCACCGCCCGCGTCTTCACCGGCGCGGAACTGGACTTCCCCGCCTACCGGCCCGGACTGGCGGCCTGCCACGCGGGCGTCGCCGGGTTCCTCGACGAACTGCGCCGCGCCGACGGCGTGGTGCTCGTCTCCCCGACCTACCACGCCAGTATCTCCGGCCTGCTGAAGAACGCCCTCGACGCGGTCAACGACATCGACGGGCCGCAGCCCCTCCTCGACGGGCGGGCCATCGGCACGGTCGCCGTCGGCGCGGGCC
>NZ_NCTE01001346.1 GCF_002114215.1 Streptomyces sp. 13-12-16
CCGCGCGGGGGCCGCGCACCGTCCCGGCGGCCCGCACCGCGCTCTCGACCCGCACCCCCAGCACCCCGAGCCGTCCGGAGTCCAGCCGATCCCGGCGCCCCGGCCGGGAGGCGTCGACCGCCCGCGGATACGGGTTGTTGCTGACCAGCAGGGCCTGCAGCCCGTCCGCCCGCGTCCCGCCGGCCCGCATCCGCAGCCGGGGCGCCGACGGGCCGGACAGCAGACCGGGCAGCATCCGGAGCGTGGTCCGGCGCTTCTCCTCCCGGTACGCGGGATCGCCCACGACCGCCGCGTACGTGCCGAAGGAGGCGTTGTTGACGAAGACCCGGCCGGCGGCGAACCCGAGGTCGACCCGGAGTTCGACGCCGTCCGTCAGGGCGTCGAGGGCCTTCGCCGGGTCGTCCCGGTCGAGACGGAGGTCGAGCGCGAAGTGGTTGCGGGTGCCGGCCGGGATCACCAGGAAGGGCAGGTCGTGGCGGGCGGCCACCTCCGCCACCAGCGCCTGGGTGCCGTCCCCGCC
>NZ_NCTE01001347.1:0-372 GCF_002114215.1 Streptomyces sp. 13-12-16
CGACCTCGTCGTGCGGGGCGGTGACGGCCGCCATGCCGCCGTGGCCGGAGAGTTCGCGGGCGATGGCGAGGCTGCGCACGGCGACGGTCCGCGCGGCGTCCTCGAGGGACAGGGCGCCGCTGACGGCGGCGGCGGCGATCTCGCCCTGGGAGTGGCCGAGGACGGCGGCGGGCTTGAGGCCGTGGGCGCGCCACACCTCGGCGAGCGCGACCATCACCGCCCACAGCGCGGGCTGGGCGACGTCGACCCGGTCCAGGGAGGGCGCGCCTTCGGTGCCGCGCAGTACGTCGGTGAGGGACCAGTCGACGTACGGGGCGAGGGCGTCGGCGCAGGCGGCGATCCGCTCGGCGAACACCGGTGAGGTGTCGAGGA
>NZ_NCTE01001347.1:536-773 GCF_002114215.1 Streptomyces sp. 13-12-16
GGCCCACTGGGAGCCCTGGCCGGGGAAGACGAGGACGGCCCTGCGGTCGCGGCCGGCGCTCCGGCCGCCGCTGGTCACGGCCGGTGAGGGGAGGCCGTCGGCGAGGGCGGCCAGACCGGCGCGGAAGTCGCCCGTGGTGGTGGCGACGACGACGGCGCGCCGCTCCAGGGTGGCCCGGCGGGTCACGAGGGACAGGGCGACGTCGGCGGGCGTGAGGCCGGGGTGCGCGTCGAGGTG
>NZ_NCTE01001348.1:0-351 GCF_002114215.1 Streptomyces sp. 13-12-16
CCGCTTCCGGCGCCGTGGCCGCGGGCTGCGGGGGTGCGGGGTGCACGAGCCGCAGCGCGGGCTCGCCGGGCCGGGCATCCGTACCCGGGCGGCCGCTCCCGGAGCCGCCGCCCAGCTCCCGCAGCACGTCCCGCTGCCAGTCGCCGCCACCACCGTGTGCCGACGGCTGCTCCCGCCACTGGTCCCCCTGCTCCTGCGCCATACCGCCGCGCCTCCTAAGCGAAGGTGTCGAGCAGTCGCCCGTACACACCGAACACGCCGACGAGCAGCGGGAGCAGCGCGATGACCCCCACCGATTCGAGCAGGTCACCGGCCCGCCGCAGCCGGACCCGCACATGCTCGGCCGGCTGC
>NZ_NCTE01001348.1:565-847 GCF_002114215.1 Streptomyces sp. 13-12-16
CCCACACCGTCAGCAACCGCACGGTGACGCCCGCCGCGGCGGCCAGCAGCACGACCACCTCGGCGACCAGCGGAAACGCCCGGGCCCGCAGAGCCAGCACCACCGCGACGACCGCGGCCAGCGGCACCGTCCACACGGAGGGGTCCCGCAGCGCCAGTACGGCGGCCACGGCGGCCGATCCGGCCACGGTGACCGTGGCCAGCACCAACCCGCGGTGGGCGGCGGCCAGGGCGGCGGACACCTGGTGGCGGCTGACGGAGATCCCCCCGGCCCGGCGGTCGT
>NZ_NCTE01001349.1:0-379 GCF_002114215.1 Streptomyces sp. 13-12-16
CCGGACGACCCCCCTGACGTCCTTCCCGCCGCGGCGTGAGCAGCCGACGGCGCGGAGCACGGCGGTGGCCGGACCGCCGGGACGACGCCCCGCACCGGAGCCGGCGGACGACGCGCGGCTCGACGGCGGACCCGCCGGAACCCGCGCCGCGTCCTTTCCGTCTTGCTCCGACGGACCGCCCTGTGCGAGGGGCGAAGCGACTCCGGCCGGAAGGCAACGAGCGGAACCCGCCCTGACATGACCGACCTCTAACGAAGCAGCCAAAAAAGTGAGACACATACCACCGCAGGACCTTTCACGGACGAACCGGGAAACCGCGCTCGCCCCATGGCGTCGGCCGCGGACGGCCCTCTGGATCGCGGCGGGGGCCGGGACCCCC
>NZ_NCTE01001349.1:541-1959 GCF_002114215.1 Streptomyces sp. 13-12-16
ACTACGGCCTGCCGGGGCCGGTCACCAACCAGGTGCGGGAGGTGGTGTACGCCCCCAAGTCGGGCGGCCTGCTGTACGCCGCCATGGCGTTGATGATGGTGGTGCTCACGTGGCGGCAACGGTTCGTCGCGGTGGGGACGGCGATCGGTGTCGACCTCGTCTTCCTGGTGGTCCGGTGGGCGGCCGACGCGGAGACGGGCGGGGGCCACCCCTTCGGCAACGGCGCCCTCTGGGTGATCCTGGGCTGTGCGGTCGTCGCCGTCACCCGCCGCACCGGCCGGGAACGGGTCCTGCTCCTGAAAGGCGTCGGGCTGGCCCTGCTGCTGATGGCCGGCCGCAAGACCGGTGACACCTGGCTGCTCATCACCTCGAAGACCCGCCCGACGGTACTCGACCAGTACGTGGCCACCGCCGACCACGCGCTGGGCAACCCGTCGTGGCTGGCGGGCCGCATCGTGACGGCCACCGGCCCCGTCGGCTTCAACTTCCTCGACTTCGTCTACGGCAACCTCGCGGTGGCCGCGGTCATCGCCGCGCTGTACCAGCTGCGCCACGTGGCGGTCGAGCGCCGCTTCCCGCGCCACCACCTGGTGCGCACCTTCCTCGTGATCGGCCTCGTCGGGCCGGCCTTCTACATGATCTTCCCGGTGGTCGGACCGCTCTTCGCCTACGGCACGGGCACCGAGCACTGGGCTGCGGTCAGCCTGTGGGCGCCGGACATGCCGCCCAGCGAACCCTGGGCCGTGGCCGATCTGTGGCCGCGGACGCTGCCGCCGGCCGACACCCCGCACCCCATGCCGTTCGACGGGATCACCCCGCGGAACTGCATGCCCAGCCTGCACACGGCGTGGGCCACCGCGATCTTCATCCACTCCCGGAAGGGTCCCCGCGTCCTGCGGTTCGCAGGAACGTTCTGGCTGGTCGCCACGCTCGCCGCGACGCTGGGATTCGGCTACCACTACGGCGCGGACCTCATCGCCGGCGTGGTGTTCACGCTCACGATCGAGGCGGCCCTGCGCACGTTCGACCAGGGCTGGGACCGCTCGGGGATCCGGCTGGTCGCCTACGGAACGACGGTCTTCGCCGCGCTTCTGCTGTCCTACCGGTTCCTGCCGCTGGCGATGGCCGAGTACCCCTGGGTGTCCGGACCGCTGCTCGTGCTGGCCATGGTCTCGGTGATCCACGGCTACGTACGGACCACCGCACGGTGGGAGCCTAGGACCGCACCGGCGCGGCAACCGGAACCCCAGCCCGAACTGATCTGAGGCGTGCCGCACCGGACGTCGGCGGCACCCCGCTCCGAAGCCTCCGTGGCCCGCCCGCCGTCACGGGGGCGCCGGAAGCCCGGCGGCCGGTGCCGCGCCCTGTGCGTCCGCCGGCGGCCGGTCGTCCGTACCGGCCGTCACCGGGCGCCGTGG
>NZ_NCTE01001350.1 GCF_002114215.1 Streptomyces sp. 13-12-16
GTGTTCGGCGGCTACGCGCGGATGCGCGCCGCCGCCACGACCGCCGCGGCCGGCGGCGACTGGAGCACCGCCTACCTCGACGCGCTCTCCGCCGCCCCGGCCGCCACGCGCGCCGGGCTCTACACCGACGCCTACCGCGACCACCTGTGGGACGTCCCCCCGCTGCCCGAGGCGGCCCGCCAGGACCTGCTGCACGGGCCCGGCAGCGTCCTGGAGCGCATCACCCGCTTCGAACTCGGCCACCGCCTGCCCGCCTACCACCTGCGCCGCGTCGACCACCTGAGCATGGCCGGCTCCATCGAGGTGCGGCTGCCGTTCTGCCAGCGGTCCGTGGTGGCCCTGGGCCGGGCGCTGCCCGACACGCTGCGCATCGACGGCGACCAGGTCAAGCGCACCCTGTACGCGGCCGCCCGGGGACTGCTGCCCGACAGCGTGCTCGACCGGCCCAAGCAGCCCTTCACCCTGCCGGTGACCGCGATGCTCACCCCCGGCACCGCCCTGTGGGAGCACGCGCGGGACCTGCTCACGCCCGCCCGGCTGGCCGCCGACGGACGGCTCGACGGCACGGCCGTCGACGCCCTGTTCGACGCGCAGGCCCACCGTCCGGACGACACCACGTCGTCCACCCTGTGGGCGCTGCTCGTCCACGAGGTGTGGCGGGAGCGGTTCCAGGGCGCCGCGGGCGACCTCGCGCCACCC
>NZ_NCTE01001351.1:0-358 GCF_002114215.1 Streptomyces sp. 13-12-16
GCCGACGGCGCGTCACCGTGCTTCCGGCGGAGCGCTCAGGCGGTCTGCGCGGCCGCCGCGCGCCCCGCCGCGCGGCCCGAGAAGAGGCAGCCGCCGAGGAAGGTGCCCTCCAGGGCGTTGTAGCCGTGGACACCGCCGCCGCCGAAACCCGCCACCTCGCCGGCCGCGTACAGGCCCTCGACGGGCCGCCCGTCGGCGCCCAGCGCGCGGGAGTCGAGGTCGGTCTGGATGCCGCCGAGGGTCTTGCGGGTGAGGATGTTCAGCTTGACGCCGATCAGCGGGCCGGCCGCGGGGTCGAGGATGCGGTGCGGGGTGGCGACGCGGCCGAGGCGGTCGCCGATGTAGCGGCGGGCGGTGG
>NZ_NCTE01001351.1:514-2042 GCF_002114215.1 Streptomyces sp. 13-12-16
TCCCGGGCCTCGATCTGGCGGCGCAGGACGGCCGCGTCGAGCAGCGGTTCGTCGGTGAGGGCGTTCATCTTCTCGACGAGCTGTTCGACGGTGGGGGCGGTCACGAAGTCGGCGCCCTTGCGCAGGAACGCGTCCACCGGGCCGGGGGCGCCCTTGCCCAGCACACGGGTGCGCAGGAAGCCGGCCCGGTCCTTGGCGGTGATGTCGGGGTTCTGCTCGGAGCCCGACAGCGCGAACTCCTTCTCGATGATCCGCTGGGTGAGGACGAACCAGGAGTGGTCGTGTCCGGCGATGTCCTCGGTGGTGCGCAGGTGCTTCAGCGTGCCGAGGGTGTCGTAGCCGGGCAGACAGGGGTCGGGCAGCCGGCGGCCGAGGGCGTCGAACCACATCGAGGACGGTCCGGGCAGGATCCGGATGCCGTGTCCGGGCCAGATCGGGTCCCAGTTGCGCAGGCCCTCGGTGTAGTGCCACATGCGGTCCCGGTTGACCAGGCGCACGCCCGCGCGGGCGCTGATGTCGAGCATCCGCCCGTCGACGTAGGCCGGGACCCCGGTGACCATCTCGCGGGGCGGGGTGCCCAGCCGCTCGGGCCAGTGACGGCGGACGGTGTCGTGGTCGGCGCCGATGCCGCCGCTGGTGACGATCACGGCCTGGGCGGTGAGTTCGAACTCGCCGGTCGCCTCGCGGCTGGAGGCGACACCGCGCGGTGCGTCGTCCTCCGCGAGCAGGGTGCCGCGCACCCCGCGCGCGGTGCCGCCCTCGACGACGAGCTCGTCGACCCGGTGGCGGTGGTGGAAGGTGAGCAGTCCGTCGCGGACGGCCTGCCGGGCGTACCGGACGAAGGGTGCGACGACGCCGGTCCCGGTGCCCCAGGCGATGTGGAAGCGGGGCACGGTGTTGCCGTGTCCGTCCGCGCGGAGGTCGCCGCGCTCGGCCCAGCCGACGGTGGGCAGGAAGGTGATGCCGTGGCCGTCCAGCCAGGACCGCTTCTCCCCCGCCGCCCACTCGACGTAGGCCCTCGCCCAGCGCACCGCCCAGGTGTCCTCGTCGTCGAGCCGGTCGAAGCCCGCGCTGCCCTGCCAGTCGTTCCAGGCGAGGTCGAAGGAGTCCTTGATGCCCAGGCGCCGCTGCTCGGGCGATCCGACGAGGAACAGCCCGCCGAAGGACCAGAAGGCCTGCCCGCCGAGGTTGGCGGCGTTCTCCTGGTCGACCAGGGCGACCCTGCGGCCCCGGCTGGTCAGCTCGTGGGCCGCGACGAGGCCCGCGAGTCCCGCTCCGACGACGATGACGTCGGCATCCATGGCGACCGTCCCTTCCTGTTGCGCGGTGACTGTTATCCGGTGAGCAGCGCGGTCAGCAGTTGTTTCAGCCAGGCCCGGGCGCCCGCGACGTCCCGGTCCAGCAGCAGCCGGGTGGTGACACCGTCGTAGGCGGCGACCACGGCGTGCGCGGCGCCCTCGGCGTCACCGAGCACGGCGGGCAGTCCGGTGTGGCCGCGGGCCCGGGCGAGCCGGTCCGCGACGGCCCG
>NZ_NCTE01001352.1 GCF_002114215.1 Streptomyces sp. 13-12-16
GGCGGCGTACCTGGAGCGGGCCGGGCAGCTCGCCTGGGAGCGCGGCGACCGCCAGGACGCGCTGCGGCGCTTCCGGGAGGCGGTACGGGTCGATCCCGACCAGTGGGCGGCGCAGGCCGGGCAGGGCAGGGCGCTGGCGGCACTGGGGCGGACGACGGAGGCGCTGGGCGCGTACCGGGCGGCGCTGGCGAGGCAGCCCCGGCCGGAGTACGCGCTGGAACTGGGTGAGCTGTACGAGTCGCTGGGACTGGAGCGGGCGGCGGAGGTGCAGTACGGGGTGGTGCGGGAGCGGGTGCGGGTGGCCGCCGCGCACGGGGGTGACGAGTCGTTGGTGCTGGGGCGGTTCGAGGCGGATCACGGGGATGCGGCGGGTGCCGTGCGGCGGCTCCGGGAGGTGTGGGAGCGGCAGCCGTCGACGGAGGCGGCGGACGCGCTGGGGTGGGCGCTGCACCGGGCGGGGGAGCACGAGGAGGCGCTGCCCTTCGCCGTGCGGGCGACCGAGGGGACGGAGGGGGGCGGGGTGCGCAGTGCGTCGTACGTGTTCCACCGGGGGATGATCGAGCGGTCGCTGGAGCGGTACGGGTCCGCTCGGCGGCACTTGAAGGAAGCGCTGCAGATCAATCCGTGGTTCTCACCGCTGTGGGTACCGCGGGCGAAGACGGCCCTGGCCCGCCTGGGCGAACCGTCCGTCCAGGCGGGCCCGGAACCCGCCTGAGCACCCCGCGAGCAGTCACACGGCCGGGGCACCGCCCCTCCCCTGGTCAGCCGCGCGGCTGGGGCGTCGCCGTCCCGCCCCGTCCC
>NZ_NCTE01000140.1 GCF_002114215.1 Streptomyces sp. 13-12-16
CGCGCGCGGTCGCCGCCTGGCGCCAGGGCGGCCCGACGGGCCTCGCCGTCCTCGAGGAGCCCTGGGACCCGCCGGCCGGCCGCTTCGACCGCGCCCGTCCGCTCCTCCTCGCCGCCGACCTCCCCGCCTTCCGCCCCTGGCGCAACCGCCTCACCCACCCGCGGGGCCATGTCCAGCTCCGCCTCGGCCGCGACCACCTGTGGTACGCCTACGAGTCCGAGCCGGACCACGACGACTGGTGGCCCCGCGGCACCCCCGACCCGGACCCCGTGGGCGCCCTGACCGGTCTGGACGCACCGGCCGACCTGTGACGGGCACGAGCGGGGCGGCGGGTCCGGTGGCCCTCTCAGCCCCGCCTGCTCGTGGGGACCGACGCCACGGGTGCGTCGGTCTGCCGGAGTTCGGCCAGGAGCTCGCTCTGGCCGGCCAGCAGTTCGGTGAGGATCCGGCGGGCCGCGCGGAGGAGCTCGGCGACGTCGCCGCCGGCGAGGGCGTACCGGACGGTGGAGCCCTCCCGCACCGAGACGACGATGCCGGACCTCCTGAGCACGGCGAGCTGCTGCGAGAGGCTGGACGGTTCGATGTCGATGTCGGCGAGCAGGTCCCGTACCGGCACGGGCCCGTGCTGCAGCAGTTCCAGGACCCTGATGCGTACCGGGTGTCCCAGCATGCGGAAGAACTCCGCCTTGGCCTGGTAGAGGGGGACTTGCATGGGCGCGCACTCCCTGCCGCATCGGGGATGTTCTCCACGGTGCGGCGGCAGCGCCCTCACGGACGCGCCGCCGCACGATGTGCTGTCCTTCGGATCCGATCCTTCTTGCTCGGCCGGGCGCGCATCCACGGATTGGGACCATGTTGATGTGGTGACTTGAAGAAGTCTTCACATCATGGGCGCGCGTCGGCCCGGTTCCAGGGTCGTTCACACCTCCAGCTGTTCTTCGACCCGCTTGAGTTGGTGGCGGGCCATCGCCAGGTTCGACCGGGACTTGTCGAGTACGAGGTACAGGAACAGCCCGTTGCCGTTGCGCCCGCTGACCGGCCGGATGACGTGGTACTGGCTTTCGAGCGTGATGAGGATGTCCTCGATCTGGCCGGTCAGGCCCAGCAGTTCCATGGTGCGCAGCTTGGCCCGGATGACATCCGTGTTGCCGGCGGCCGCGACGGTGAGATCCAGGTCCTTGCCCCCGCCCAGCGTCCCCAGGGCCATGCCGCTGGAGTAGTCGACGACGGCCGCTCCGAGAGACCCTTCGACGGCGGTCATGATGTCCTTCAGCGACACTTCGACAGTTGCCATGGACGTCTCCCTCATCTGTTGTTCCACGGGTTGCGTCGGCCTCGACGGGCGGTGGTTCCCGCCCCGGCCGCGGTGGCACCGTAGGCAGGTGGCACCGGCCGGAGGGGACGGGTTTTTGGGGGTGACCCCTAATGACCGGATGCTTGCGCCGGGGAGCCGCTGTTCGACCGGGATCGGTCCGAGAAGTTACCGCGGTGCCACACGAGAGCGTGCGGTCCACAACGGTCGGGACGACGTCGTCGCCGGCGCCCCACGGGCCCCGGGTGCTCCGGACGCGGCCGTGACCGCCGCGTGGTGCGTCAGGGGGTGGGGACGGAGCCGGGGGTGTGACCGAAGGTGCGGCGGAAGACGCTGATGAAAGTGCTGGCGGACGACCAGCCGCACCGGTGGGCGACCGCGGTGACGGGGGTGCCGCCGGCCAGGAGGACCAGCGCGTGGTGGAGCCTGACCTGGGTGCGCCATTGGGGGTAGGTGAGGCCGAGGTCGTCGCGGAGGTGACGCGAGAGCGTGCGGGCGCCGGCACCGATCTGCCGGCCGAGTTCGTCGAGTGAGCGGTTGTCCGCCGGGTCGGCGCGCAGGATGTCGTGCAGCTTCCGGAGCAGGGGGGAGGTCGGGGCGGGCAGGTGCAGCGGCTGCTCGGGAGCGGTTTTCAGCTGGTCGAGCATGACGGCACGCAGGCGCCGGTGGGGTGGGCTGTCGTCCTCGGGGGTGCGCGTACAGGCGATGATCAGCTCGCGGAGGAGGGGGCTGACGGAGAGGACGGCCGGCTTGTCGAGACCGAGGGGATTCACCGCGGCGGGCAGGCCGACGAGGTGGAGGTCGAGCTCGCCGTGGGCCTGATGACGGTGGACGGTACCCGCCGGGATCCAGAGCGCCCGGGTGGCGGGAGCCACCCATGAGCCGGCGTCGGTGGTGACGGAGATCGTGCCCCGGCCCGCGTAGACGATCTGGTGGTCGTCATGGCGGTGGGCGTCGATCTCGCCCCCGGAGGCGAGACGCTGGGTCCGGGTCGGCGCGACGGGTGTGTGGCGGACTTTCTGCATCACTTGGCATTTTATCGAAAGCAGGATGCCGGCCGGGCCGCCCAGCATGGGGAGGTGCGAAGGAACACACCGATCTTCCTGCTGGCCGTGGGGCACGCCTGCGTCGACGTCTACCAGGGCGCCGTGGCGGCGCTGATCCCGTTCTTCGTGGCCGAACGTGACTACGGCTACGCCGTCGCTTCCGGCATCGTGCTGGCGGCTTCGCTGCTGTCGTCGGTCGCCCAGCCGGTCTTCGGCGTGCTGACCGACCGGTGGGCGATGCCGTGGCTGCTGCCGGCCGGCACGTTGCTGGGCGGCGTGGGCATCGCGCTGAGCGGCCTGAGCGGCTCGTACGGGCTCACACTGACGTTCGTCGCGATCTCGGGGGTCGGTGTGGCCGCCTACCACCCCGAGTCCGCCCGTGTCGCCAGACGTGCCGGCCGGGGCAGCCACCGCGCCATGAGCTGGTTCTCCCTGGGCGGCAACCTGGGCTTCGCCCTGGCACCGGTCATGGTCTCGGCCGTCATCGGTCACGGCTCGCTGCGCTGGACCCCGTTGCTGGTCCTGCCCGCGCTCGTCGGCGTCGCCCTGTGCGTGCCGACGCTCCGGATGCTCGGCCCGCGAGCGGCCGGTGCCTCCGGGACGACCCCGGCCAAGGGCACCGACGACGTGGCCTCGTTCGTGAAGCTGTCCCTGGCGGTCGTGTCCCGTTCCGTCGTCTTCGTCGGCCTGAGCACCTTCATCTCGCTCCACGTCCAGCAGCGCACGCACAGCGGCGCGGCCGCCGGAACCGTGGCCCTGTTCCTGCTGTTCCTGGGCGGGGCCGTCGGCTCGGTGCTGGGCGGCTTCCTGGCCGACCGCCACGACCGGGTGCGCGTCTCGCGGTGGTCCTACCTGCTCTCGGCCGTCGCCGTCGCCGGAGTGGTCCACGTGCCCGGTCCGGCCGTGTTCCTCTTCGTGGCCCTCACCTCCGTCGGCCTGTACGTCCCCTTCTCCCTGCAGATCACCCTCGGCCAGGACTACCTGCCCTCCCGGGTCGGCACCGCCGCCGGCGTGACCCTCGGCCTCACCGTCAGCGCCGGCGGCCTGGTCAGCCCCCTGCTGGGACACCTGGCCGACGCCACCTCCCTGCGGACGGCGCTGACCCCCCTGATCGCCATGCCCGCCCTGAACTGGCTCCTCTTCCACGCCCTGCCCGAGCCCGCCGTGCCGGGACGTGAACGGCTTCGACCGGGCGCCCGGAAGGAGAACCGCTCGCCGGAGCCCGCACGCCTCCCAGAAGATACGCAGGCCCCGAACACGTACGGGCATGTCACGGGAAGGCCCGGTCCGACGGAAAAGGATGATGCGTATGGGGCTTGACCACAGCTACCAAATCTTCGTGCCTGCCCGGAACGTCACCAGGACGCTGCTCGAACTCACCGAACGGGCGCCGTCGGCACATCGAGTGCCACCGCTCACGGTCACCCTGCCCGACGGCGACCGGATCGTCGTCCCGTTCACCTCTTGTTTCAAGAGCGAACCGGTGGACTGCTCCACAGCCGACAGCCTCTCGCTCGACACCTCGATCATGTTCGGCGTCGACGAGGCGGTCCGCGAATACCACGACGGCGACGTCGAACCCGACGAGCTCGGGAGAGTCCAGATCGGATACATCTGCCTCACGGTGCGGTTCGCGCCCGAGCGCCACCCGCGCTTCGCGTTGCTGGACTTCACGGCGGCCACGTCGGGGATGAGCCGGCTGTTCGAACGATCCGCGAGCGTCAGAACCGTGTTCACCGACCTCACCGCCGCCGGCGGCGGAGTGTGCTGTCTGCTCGACACCGAGAGCGACACCTTCCGAATATGCCGGCTGAACGGTCAGCCGGTCCAGGACACGGTCCCCGGCCCCCGTTTCGCCGACTACCGCTCCCTCGTGGAAAGTTGGCCCGAACGCCGAAGTCCTTCCGCGACGTGACCGGACACGAGCGCTCGCCGCCGGAGCCGGGGACCGCGGACTCCGCAGGGCGGCCGCGACGCGAGCGGAAGCCCGCCCCGGGGGTCCGTCAGTGCCCTGCGGCAGAGCGCCGCGCATGATCAGCGACAGGACGGGTACGGCGGGAACCCCGGCATGCGACCCCGTGGAGCAGGGGTCGCCCACGGAGGCCCTGCCGGGCCGGCCCCGGTGCCCCCTCCAGGGGGCACCGGGGCCGAACGCCGCGCGGGGGCGCGGGTGTCAGTCGTCGTACGACAGACCGTGCCCGGTGCGGAAGAGGACCCGGGACGGGTCGTCGGCCCGTTGGACGGGCACGGGCAGCTTGCCGCGCGGCTCGACCCGGCCGGCGATCACCCGGGCGGCGGCGCGCAGTTCGACCTCGGTCCAGCAGTAGGAGGCCAGTGAGGCCGGGACGCCGCCGAGGTGGGCGATGTCGTAGGGGTTGCGCACCGCGAGGTGGACGACGGGGACGCCCGTCGCGAGCAGCCGGGACACCAGGGTGCGCTGGGCGCTGGTGGCGCCGACGTTGTCGGTGGTGACCACCACCGCGTCCCGTCCCCGTGCGGCGGCCACGGCCTCGTCGATCTTCGCCGCGTCGGGCGCCCGGCCGGTGGCGAGGTGGGTGGTGCTGTAGCCCAGTTCACCGAACGCCTTGGCCAGCTCGGGCACCGTGGTGCGGGTGTCGTCGGTCGGGAAGGCCGGGCTGGCGCCGACCACGAGCAGCTTCCGCTGACCGCGGCGCAGCGGGAGCGCCCCGTCCTCGTTGACCAGCAGGGTGGTGGTGCGCTCGGCGATCCGGGCGGCGGCGCGCCGGTGCCCGCGGGCGCCGACGACCCGGTCGACCTCCTTCGCGGAGACGTAGGGGCTGCCGTCGAGCAGGCCGGCCTTGTCCTTGACCCGCAGGATGCGCAGGACCGACTCGTCGAGCCGGTCCTCGGTGATCTCTCCGCTGCGCACGGCGGCCAGGACGCCGTGGTAGGCGACGCCGATGTCCGGCGGGAACAGCAGCTGGTCGGCGCCGGCCTTGAGGGCGAGGACGGGCACGCGGTCGTCGCCGTACTTGGTGCGCACGCCCTGCATGTTGAGGGCGTCGGTGACGATCACGCCGTCGAAGCCGAGTTCGCCGCGCAGCACGCCCTGGAGGATCGTGGGCGACAGGGTGGCCGGTTCGTTGCTGGGGTCGAGCGCGGGGACCTGGAGGTGCGCGGTCATGATCGAGTCGACGCCGGCGGCGATCGCGGCCCTGAAGGGCGGGGCGTCGACGCGCTCCCACTCCTCGCGGGTGTGGGTGATCACGGGCAGTCCGGTGTGGCTGTCCTCCCCGGTGTCCCCGTGGCCCGGGAAGTGCTTGGCGCAGGCCACGACGCCGACCTGCTGATACCCCGTCACCTGGGCCGCCACCATGCGGCCGACCGCGCGGGCGTCGGCGCCGAAGGAGCGGACGTTGATGATGGGGTTGGCCGGATTGACGTTGACGTCGGCTACCGGGGCGAAGTTCTGATGGATGCCCAGGGCCGCGAGTTCGGTGCCCGAGATCCGTCCGGCGGTGCGCGCGTCGGAGAGCGAGCGGCCCGCGCCGAGCGCCATCGCGCCCGGCAACTGGGTGGCGCCGCTGCCGATACGGACGTTGACCCCGTGCTCCTGGTCGATGGAGATCAGGGACGGAACGGGAGTGGGCAGGGCGAGCGAGGCACGCTGCACACCGTTGCTCAAGTCCGCCACCTGGCGGGGGTCCTGGATGTTGTTCGTCCAGCCGGAGAAGTAGATGACCCCGCCGACGTGGTACTCGGCGATGAGCTCGGCCACGGTGCGGACGCCGAGTTCCCTGAGGTTGCGGTCCTGGTCGAACTGGCTGGGAGAGGTCGCCGACGCACCGTAGAAGTACGGCACGAAGAGCTGGCCGACCTTCGCCTCGACGCTCATCCCGGAGATGATCCTCTTGAGGCGGCCGTCGCGCCCGTGCGCGGCCGCGGGGGCGGCCGCCACGCCCACGACGCCCGTCGCGCTCGCGGCGACCACGGTCGCGGAGGCGAGAACGGTCCGTCTGGACAGATTCCGGTCCTGCATGCGGACATGCTCCTTCCAGCCTTGCCCATCAAGGGAATTGAAGGAAACGCGAAGGACTCCGAACAGCCGGAAACGTAGCCCGCGGGTCACAGGCGGGGCAAGAGGTCTAGACAAAATAGGTCTAGACAGGATTGAGGGCGCTCCTGCCGTGCGCACGGTCGCCCTGAGCTGGGCCGATCCGTGAAGCACACCGCTTCCCGTGATCCACGGGACACCCGGTGCTCCGGCCGCAGTCCGTGATCTCGGGCCGGTCCCCGGTGCGGTCGGTGCCCGGCCGGGCGTGCCCGCCCCGACTCTCCCGCGGGACGTGCGTTTATGATCGCAAGACCCGCCGACCCGCGGGAGACGGCCGGGGCGGCAAGAGCCGGGCGCCCCTGCCGCCGGGTGCCGTGGCCCTGGTTCCGGAGCACGTCCTGAAAGGTGCGACACCGCGATGACGCACGGCACTTCGGCACTCGACGACCCGGTGGGCCGGTCACTCCGTGGCCCTCACGCACGGTTCGCCCGGCGACTCGGCAAGGCCGTCACCTACCTGCCGGAGGTGACGACCTTCTCCGCGGTGTCCGTCGACGCGGACGCGGACGCGCCGGACTGGGACGACCTGGCCGAGCTGCTCGGTCCGGGCGAATTCGCCGACATGTTCAGCTCCCCGGCCACTCCGCCGTCCGGCTGGGAACCGGTTTTCCGTCTCGAGGGCCGGCAGATGATCCGGCGCGGTGAGGGCCGGCCCGGTCACCCTCCCGTCCGGCCCGGCACCGAAGTGGTCGAGCTCACCGCGGACGACGTGCCCCAGATGCTCGACCTGGTGGCGCGGACGCGGCCGGGACCGTTCCGGCCGCGCACCCGCGAGCTCGGCACCTACCTCGGCGTCCGTGACAACGGCACGCTGGTGGCGATGGCGGGGGAGCGGCTGCGGCCTCCGGGCTGGACCGAGATCAGCGCCGTCTGCACCGCTCCCGAGGCGCGCGGACGAGGTCATGCGGCGCGTCTCGTCCGCGCGCTCACCGCGCGGATCACGGCCCGCGGCGAACGTCCCTTCCTGCACGTGGCCGAGACGAACACCGGCGCGATCGGCCTGTATGAGCGGCTCGGCTTCGAAACCCGCAAGCAGGTGACCTTTCGGGGGTTCCGCACGCCTTGAGGGCCCCCGCGGCTCGTGGGCACCGCCCGCCGCGGTGACCGCGAACGACCAGCCGGAGGTTTTCAGAACCACTGGCTACCCAATCGTGGGGAGGGGGACGACGCCGCCGCCGTCGACGACGAGGACGGCGCCGTCGCCGGGGGTGCGCAACAGGTCGCGGAGCAGGCCGTTGTCCTCGTGGCAGGAGACCGTACGGACCGGTCCCGCGAAGCCGCGGTGGCCGCCGAACTGACGGAATTGCAGGTCGCAGACGCGGAGTTCGGTGCCGTACCGGTCGACGAGGTCGGCGGTGGGCAGCCGGTGAAGGGCGTGGGACCGAAACGGCCCCACGCGACGAAGGCCGCCGGGGCGAGGTAGATCAGGTCGCCGGTGATGGTGGCCTTCTCGCCGCGGCGCAGGCGCATGGTGAGCGCGCAGGCGAAGAGCAGAACGAGTCCGGTGGCGGCCGGCGGCACCAGCGCCGGCGCGATGCCGAGCACGGCGGGCAGGACCAGGCCGACCGCGGCCAGCAGCTCGACGGCGCCGATGGCCTTGAGAGCGCCGGGGCTGAACTCCAGGACCCACTGCGCGGAGGAGCCCACCGCGGCCGGCTTCTCCTGCGGCACGAACATCTTGGAACTGCCCACCAGACAGACAGCGGTGAGCACTCCGGCGGTGATCCACAGCGCGACGTTCATCGTCAACTCCCTGATCACCCTCACCGATCCGAAGCCGATCCGCGTCGCGGTGATCGGCTTGGTAAGCCGACGACTCTCACTCGTAGCGCAGGCGCAGTGACTCCTGCTCGGCTTCCTCGATCTGGTCCAGGGTCAGGCCGGGCAGGTTCAGCTGGGCCAGGGTCACCTCGGCGCTGGTCGGCTGGGCGTCGGCAGGCAGCCACTGCTCGGGTCGCCAGGCGTTGGCGCGCATCAGTGACTTCGGGCAGTGCGGATAGACCTGCTCGACCTGCACCACAAGCGCTGTGACCGGTGGTTTTCCGACGGGAGTGAGTCGGGCGAGCAGTTCCGGGCGGGCGGAGACGCAGGCACGGCCGTTGACGCGCAGTGTGGTCGGGCGGCCGGGGACGAGGAAGAGCAGTCCGACGCGTCCGGTCTCCAGCACGTTGTGCAGGGTGTCGAGCCGCTTGTTGCCGGTCGCGTCGGGGACGACCAGAGTTTGCCCGTCCAGCACCGAGACGAACCCGGCCGGGCCGCCGCGCGGTGTCACGTCCGCCCGGCCCTCTGCGTCCGCGCTGCCGATGAACACCAGTGAGGAGCAGCCGATCAGCGCCCGGGCCTCCTCGGTCAGGCGGTCGGTCTCCTTGCGCAGCGCGTTCGGGTTCGGCTGCGGGTAGAGCTCACGCAACCGCTCCGGGCTGGTGAGGGCGTCCGCCCGGAGGGAATCGAAAAGCGAGGCGGCAGCATCGGTATCGATCATCATATGGGCGACCCTAGAAGATGATCTGGTGACCCGAGCCGGAGAACCGGAACAGGGTTCCCGCCGAAGGACCTCCGACGCACGTCAGGAGGGCGAGTCCAGGCGGTCTTCGACGGCACGTGCAACGAGGTCGTGGATCATGAACTGCCCGGGTCCGCAGTTCTCCTTGAGGCGGGCGAGATCGTCGGGGCCGAACCAGTCGTGGGCGGAGTGCTTGGACCATTCCGGCTTGGGGTGGTCCAGGCCGCCGTCCACCTCGACGAGGTAGTCGGCCTCGTGACGCAGGCCGCCGCCGTCGTCCCCCGTCCAGGTCGTGGTGCCGAGGAACCGCCGCACGTGGGTCGGTCGTCGGCCGGTCTCCTCCTCGACTTCGCGTGCGAGAGCCTCCAGAAGCGTTTCCCCCTCCTCGACATGACCGCCCACGATGTCCCAGGCCCCGGGAAACAGGCGACGGTCCGAACTCCGCTTCCGGGCAGAGGCACGACCCTCCCGGTCGAGGATGACAGCGCCGACGGTCCAGACCTCGTCCGCGCCGGGGACGGGGACCTGGATATCATCGTTGACGGTGAACGACCGTTTGTGAGTGGGCGTGACCGGTAGCGTAGAGCGGGCCCTCGCCCGGCTTGCCGGAGTCGTCGTGGTCGGTGACCAGCTGCCGGGGACCGGCTGCCTGCGCCGCAGGCCGCGGGCGCCGCGATGTACCCGAACCAGCCGATCCACGAACCAGGAACGACACCACTATGAGATGGGACGATCACCGCGTCGTCATCACGGCCGCCGGCCGGGACTTCGGGCGGACCCTGGCCCTCCGGCTCGCGGACCTCGGCGCCGAGGTGTTCCTCTCGGCACGTCACCTCGCCGCCGCCCAGCGAGTCCGCGACGAGATCCGCGATCGCGGCCATCAGCGGGTGCACGCCTTCGCCTGCGACCTGGCGGAGCCCGCCTCGATCCGCGACTTCGCTTCCGGCGTCGCGGAACGCACGAACCGTGTCGACGTACTCATCAACAACGGCTCTCGCTACCTGACGGGGCCGGACCTGCTGTCCGCAACCGACGCGGACGTCGTCGACACCATCGCCTCCGGCGCCACGGGCACCGTCCTGACCACGAAGAGTTTCCTCCCTCTCCTGCTCAACTCGGACAAGCCGGATGTCGTGACGATGGTCTCCGCGTGCGGAACGCCGGGCCACCACCGGTCCGATGCGCACGACGCCTTCTACGCGGCCAAGAGCGCCCAGACGGGGTTCACCGAGATCCTCTCCAAGCGCCTGCGCGCTCAAGGAGTCCGGGTGATCTCGCTCTACCCGCCCGACTTCGTCAACGCCGATCCGCTCTCCGAGGAGTGGGAGACCACCCCGCGCGCAGCCGAGGACGCCCTCACCGCGCAGTCCCTCGTGGAGTGCATCCTCTTCGCCGTCGCTCAACCTCGTGACTGCTTCATCAAGGCGTTCCATTTCGAACAGGTCTGACCCGCGCACTCGTACGTCGCCGTACGACGGCTGACGCGAGGCCGCCCGGGCCGTGGGCGTTGAGGCGGCTCCAGTTCCCGACCGGCTCGGCAGTCCTCTCATCCGGCGGGCGGAGCCGTGACCAGGTCCATGCTCGGGTAGCTGCCCGTGACGAAGCCCGCGGCTTCGCAGACCGGCCTTCCGGCCGTACCGGCGTGCAGTTGGGCGTAGTGGATGCCCGCCGTGCGGAGGCGGCCGACCAGTGCGTCCACGATGCGGCGTGCGTGGCCGCGGTCGCGGGCCGGGACGTCGGTCACGATCCCGTCGGGGCAGCCGCGGCGTCCGAGCGGCAGTACGCGAGCGACGCGGTCACCCCTGTGCACGTGGCCCTCGCCATGCCCTCGGCCGAGCGCGAGTTGACCCTCCCCCTACGTCAGGCTCGAGGCTGTGTGCCGACGAAGGGACGGGTGGATGAGCTACTCCGTGGGGCAGGTGGCGGCCTTCGCCGGGGTGACGGTGCGTACGCTGCATCACTACGACAAGGCGGGACTGCTCTCGCCCAGTGACCGCAGCCACGCCGGATACCGGCTCTACAACGAGGCCGACCTGGTCCGTCTCCAGCAGATCCTCTTCTACCGCGAGCTCGGCTTCCCTCTCGACGAGATCGCCGCGCTCTTCAAGGATCCGCAGGTGAACCCCCTGGAGCGGCTCCGGGCCCGGCAGCGGCAGCTGCACGAGGAGATCGCCAGGCTGCAGCGGCTGGCCGAGGTGGCGGAGCGGGCCATCGAGGTCCAGAAGACCGGCGTGCCCCTGACTCCCGAAGAACGCTTCGAGGTGTTCGGCGAGATCGCCTTCGACCTGAGTTACGCCACCGAGGCGGAGCTGAAGTGGGCGCACTCGGAAGGACAGCGCGAGGCGATGGCGCGCGCGGACGCCCACACCAAGGAGGACTGGCGCCGGCTCATGGGCGAGGCCGCCGCCTGGCGCGCGGAGCTGCTCGCGGTCTTCGACGAGGGGGAGCCGAGCTGCGGCGAGCGGGCCATGGACCTCGCCGAGGAACACCGCTTGCACATCGCACGCTGGTTCACCTCCTGCCCGCCCGACATGCACCGGCGTATCGCGGACGACTTCGTCGCCGACCCGCGCGCCTTCGCCCTGGTCGTACCGCCCTCGCAGCAACGCCCGGGCCTGGCCGTCTACACGCGCGAGGCGGTCCACGCCAACGCGGCCCGCCACGCCGGTGACGGCACCGGTTCCGAGGAGAACCGATGAGGATCCTGATCGCCGCGGCCGGATCGCGCGGCGACGTCGCGCCCTACACGGGCCTGGGCGCCGAACTGAGCCGGGCCGGCCACGACGTCGCCCTCGCCGCCACCGACACCTTCGCACCCCTCGCACGCGAGGCGGGGCTGGAGTTCCGTGGTCTGCCCGCCGACACACGGGGACATGGCGATGTCACGGGCAAACGTGACCTGATGCGGGCCGCCGCAGCCTTCATCACCGAACTGGGTCAGGGCTTCGCCGACGCGGTGGACAAGGGCACGGACCTGCTCCTGCTGTCGACCACCACGGCCCCCCTCGGCTGGCACCTCACCGAGGCCACCGGCACACCGAGCCTCGGCGTGTACCTCCAGCCCACCGCACCGACCGGCGACTTCCCACCCGTCGTGACCGGCTCCCGCTCACTGGGCCGGCTCGCCAACCGGGCAGCCGGACGCTTCGCCCTGCGGATGGCCGACCGCGTCTACGCACGGGCCGTCACACAACTGCGCCACCGCCTCGCTCTCCCTCCGGCCTCCCCCTCCGAGGTGCGCCGACGACAGGAACAAGCGAACTGGCCCGTCCTGCACGGTTTCAGCACGGCCCTGGTGCCCCGCCCCGCCGACTGGCGCCCCGGCCTGGACGTCGTGGGCAACTGGTGGCCCCATCACGACCCGGCCGAGCGACTCCCTTACGAGCTTGAGGACTTCCTGAGCGCCGGACCCCGGCCCGTCCTCATCGGCTTCGGCAGCATGGCGTCCGGCGACGGAGAACGACTGAGCGGGATCGCGGTGCGCGCCCTGCGCCGCGCCGGACTGCGCGGCATCCTGCAATCCGGGAGCGCCGGACTCACCGCCGACGGGGACGACGTGCTCACTGTCAGGGACGTACCGCACGCCCTGCTGTTCCCACGGCTGGCCGCGGTGGTCCACCACGGCGGGGCCGGCACCTCCGCCGCCGCGCTACGCGCCGGAGTGCCCGCCGTCCCCGTGCCGGTCACCGCGGACCAGCCGTTCTGGGCGAGGCGACTCGCCGCCCTCGGCGCCGCCACCGACCCCGTCCCCTTCCGGTCCCTCACCGCCGAACGGCTCGCCGACTCCCTCCATCACGTGGTGAAACAGCAGTCGTACAGCCGAGCCGCCGCGACAGCGGCACACCACATGGCGGCCGAGAACGGAGCACGGAAGACACTCAAGGCCATCCAGCAGATGACCGGGGGATGACGCCGATCCGTTCCTCGCGCGCGTCCCGTCTCGAGCGAGGAGCCCGGGCCCGGTCCTCGACCTGGTCGGAACAGGTACCCGGGGTCCCCTGTCACGGGGGGGGGGGGCGTCGGTGACACGGCGAAGCCGCGCCTGCTCACGGCGAAGCCACACCTGAACACTCCGGTGCGGCTTCGCCGCGGGATCGAGCGTCCTGGCGCACACGACGCGGTCGGTGCTTCGTGCGGCCCGGTCACCTGTGCGGGCGGCGGGAGTCCTGGATCAGTAGCCGTAGATCATCTTGTAGGCGACCTCGGGGAGGAACTGGCCGGCCGTGGAGCCGGTTCCGACACCGCAGTTGCCGTCGGACTCGCCCGGGGTCTTGATCCACAGGAGCATCTCGGCGCCTCCGCCCTTCTGGGTGGGCGTGCCGATGCGGCGGCCGGAGGGGTTGCACCACTGGCCGTTGGAGCCGTTGCCGTTGCGGCTGGTGTCCACGACGAACGGCTTGGTGTAGCCGTAACGGGCGGCCAGTTCGTTGTTGACGGCGTTGCCGTAGGCGGTGTTCTCGGCGGTGGTGATGTAGTTGGAGACGTTGAGCGAGAAGCCGTGGGCCTGTCGGAGGCCGGCTTCGTGGAGGCGCCGGGCCATGGTCGCCGCGTCGGCCCAGCGCGGGTTGCCGGCGTCCATGTAGACCCAGGTGTTGGGGGCTTGACGATTGAACTCGGCGAGGGCGCCGGTGAGCATGGCCTCGCGTTCGTCGATCTGGGCCTGGGTCATGCAGCCGTAGTCTCCGAGGGAGTCCGGTTCGAGGACGACGACGGCCGGGCGGGCCGCGATGCCTCCGGCGAACTGGGCGATCCAGTTGGCGTAGGCGGACGGCGAGGAGGCTCCGCCGGCGGAGTGCCCGCCGCAGTAGTCACGGTGGTAGATGTTGTAGGCGACGAGGATGGGCAGCTTGTCCCGGTTGTCCGCCGCTCCGGCGTAGGCGCCTGTCGCGGTGCCGATGGTGCCGCTCCAGGAGCCGAACCAGCGGGCCATCGGGGTGTTGGCGATGGAGGCGTTGATCGCGGCGGCCCGGCCGTCGCCGGGGTTGGCGGCCGCCCACCGCCTCGCGCTGGAGTCGGGGTCCACGTAGAACCCGTTGGTCATGGTGGTGGGGTCGGCCGCGTGGGCGGAGGGCGCGGCGGCGAACGCCAGCGGCAGAGCACAGAACGCTGCCATCAGGGTGCGGAGTCTGCGGCTCAAGACAGTACCTCGGTTTCAGAGGAGGCGTGTTTTGGGAGCGCTCCCACTGGAAGCGGTCCCAATCGTGTGGGCGGGTGATTGAGCTGTCAATGGTCGGCGCAGCATTCGACTTTCACAGGGGGAGTGTGGGTCCGTGGGCCCACTGCACTGGAAGCGGTCCCACCTCTGCGTCCCTGAGCGCTCCCCGCCTGTGAAAGACTCACGAGCCATGGCAGAAGCAGTGCCGCGTCGGCAACCGACGCTCGACGAGGTGGCCGAACGCGCCGGTGTTTCCCGCTCCGTGGCCTCCCGCGCCCTCAACAACGCCCCGCACGTCAGCCGCGCCAAGCGCGAGGCTGTCGAACGGGCCGTGCGGCAACTCGGTTACGTACCCAATCCGACCGCCCGCGCGCTGGCCACCCGTCAGACGGGGGCGGCCGCCCTGGTCGTCTCGGGAGAGGACCCGTCGATCTTCGCCGACCCGTTCTTCGCCCGGGTGATCGTGGGGGCGTCGGCCGCCCTGGACGAGGCGGACCTGCATCTGATGCTGTGCCTGGCCGCTTCCGACCGGGGCCGCAAGCGGGTCGAGGAGCTCCTGCGGTCCAGGGGCGCGGACGGTGTGATGCTGATGGCGCTGCGCGAGGACGATCCGCTGACCCGGATGGCCGACGAGGCGCAGATGCCCGTCGTGTTCGGCGGGCGCCCGGTCGGTTCGGCTCCCCGGTGGTACGTGGACGTGGACAACGTCGGCGGAGCGCGCGAGGCGACCGAGCATCTGGTCTCACTCGGCCGGAGGCGCGTGGCCGTGATCTGCGGGCGTCTGGACACCGAGGCCGGGCGCGCCCGGTACCGCGGTTACCGGGACGCCATGCTGGGCGCCGGTCTCGATCCGTTCCCGCCGCTGGAGGGGGACTTCACGGAGCGCAGCGGAGCCGCCGCCATGGCCGCGCTGCTGGTGGGACACCCCGACGTGGACGGAGTGTTCGCAGCCAACGACAACATGGCGGCGGGAGCGCTGCGCACCCTGCGGGAGGCCGGCCGACGGGTCCCCGCCGACGTCGCCCTGGTCGGCTTCGACGACCTGACGGTCGCCCGGATCGCCGATCCGCCGCTCACCACCGTCCATCAGCCTGTGGAGGCTCTCGGACGGGAGATGGCGCGCATGCTCGTCGCGCTCGTCAACGGGCAGGACCCCACTCCGCTGCTCCTCCCCACCCGCCTGGCCGTCCGGGCCAGCGCCTGACTCCTCACCGTCCGGGAGGGGCGGGCCCCGGTCCGGACGGGTCGCTCCCGGACGCGGCGCGGTGCGGTCGATGGACCGGTTCAGGGTGTGGACACCTCGAACCGCGTGACGCGGACCGCGCCGCCGAGGGCCTGAGTGGCGTGGTTGAAGAGGGCGAACCGGTAGCCCATGAAGAACCGCCAGTCGTTGCCCATGGAGAAGGCGGGCCCGAGACGGGTGAACGTGATGCCGTCGGTGCTGTAGGAGAAGGTCCCGGGGCGCGGTGCGCCGGGGCGGATGTCCGCGTTCGCGCGCAGCCAGACGCGGCCGCCGGAGACGGGCGCGCTCGCGGTTTCGGTGCCGGTGCCGGTGGTGTTCCAGTTGCTGTCCATGGTCAGCCCGGTGACCGTCACCACCCGTGTCGCACCGCCGTCGCGCTTGAGGCCGATCCAGGCGGAGGAGTCACGCAGCAGCGCGAGCCCGGCCCGGTCGCCGTCCCGCATCGCGGAGTGGTCGAGCTGGACCGTGGCGGTGGAGGTGGGGCCCTGGATGCGGTGCGTGAGGGTGTTGCGGGCCCAGTAGAGGTCATGGGTGACGGTCGCGGTCCGCAGGGTCAGGCCGTTGCCGACCGACCACTTGGTGTTGTCGGGGTTGTGGTTCCACTCCCATCCCGGTTTCAGGGTCGTACCGTCGAAGGTGTCGACGCCGGTCATCGGGGTGACCTGGCGGGGCGGAGCGGGTACGGCCGGACTGGGGTACGTGGTGCCCCACGCGCCGTTGACGAGCTGTACGACGGGCCAGCCGTCCGCCGTCCAGGTGACCGGTGCCAGGGCGGGCACGCGGCCGCCGGGGTAGGCGTCGACGAAGGCCATGTAGTACCAGGCGCCGCTCTGCGTCCGCACCAGCCCGCCCTGATGGGGGACGCCGCCGCCGGGGATCGGTCCGCGCAGGTCGAGGAGGACCTGCCGCATCGTGTACGGGCCGAAGGGGCCGCTCGAGGACTTGAGGACGTACTGGCCGTTCGCGGGGCGGGTCAGGAAGATGTAGTACTGCCCGTTGATCTTGTAGAACCGGGCGCCCTCCAGGGTGCCGACGCCGGACGGTGTCCTGAACACCTCCTGCGCACGGACCTGGCTGCGGCCGTCGGGCGAGAGCTGGGCCACGCTGATGGTGGTGTTGCCGTACGCCACGTAGAGGGTGTCGTCGGTGTCGACGAGCAGGCCGGCGTCGTAGTAGGGGGTGCTGATCGTCGTCAGCCTGTTCCACGGTCCCTCCACCGCGGTGGCGGTGTAGAGGTACGTCCGGGCGAAGTCGATCTGGCCGAGCCAGTAGAAGGTCCTGTTGCTGGGCCGGTAGGCCAGTGACGACGCCCAGATCCCTCTGACGTAGCCGCGGGCGCCGTTCAGGTCGTACTTGGCGCCGAAGTCGAGGACGGGTACCGAATGGCCGGCGATCTCCCAGTTCACCAGGTCGTACGACCGCAGAACGGGCGCGCCCGGCGAGTAGTGCATCGTCGAGGCCGAGGCGTAGTAGGTGTCGCCGACGCGAATGACGTCGATGTCCGCGAAGTCCTGCCAGATCACCGGGTTCGTGTACTGCGCCGCGGTCGCGAGGGCGGGCCCAGGGGGGAGGAGGGCGCCGGCGGCCAGACCGGTGGCGGCCGCGAGCGTGCGGCGACGGGTGAGAAATTGATGCGACCATGACAGATCCATGGAGGTGTTCACCTCGAGTTCATCGGTCGGAGTGGCTCTGTCGCGTTCGAAATATCGAACATGGTACGACTTGTCGAGCATTCCGGATGATAGGAGGTTGGCGCACCCCGTCAACCCCTCTCGCATGAGTCGTGCGCCTTTTCGAAATGTTCGAAGCGCCTGGTGCGGAGTCGGTGCGCCTCGGCCTCGCCCCCCTTGCTGATCAGGTGGCGAATCCTGCTCCTCGGGGAGGTGTTGACATGACCGGCCGCCTCTCTAGTATCCGTGGGGCATCTGAAGTTTCCGAACGGCAACCGAAATTTCGAACACTCTTCTCTCCTCCCCCTGCCGAAGGAGTCCCGGTGCCCAGACGATTACGCGGACGACTGTTCCGCCTCCTCACGGCCGCCGCGCTGACGGTGACCGCGTCCGTGACGGCCTCGGCGCAGTCCACCGCCACGGCCGCGCCGGGCAGTCCGGCGCTCACCCCACCGCTGGGGTGGAACAGCTGGAACAGCTTCGGGTGCGGAATCACCGAGGCCCAGGTCCGCCAGGCCGCCGACGCGATGGTGTCCTCGGGCATGCGGGACGCCGGCTACCGGTACGTGGTGGTCGACGACTGCTGGTTCGACCCGCAGCGTGACGCGCAGGGCAACCTGCGGGCCAACCCCACGAAGTTCCCGAGCGGGATGAAGGCCCTCGGGGACTACATCCACGGCAAGGGCCTGAAGTTCGGCATCTACCAGGTGCCGGGCGAGCGCACCTGTGCGCAGACCGTGGGCACTTACCCGGGCTCCACGGGCAGCAGGGGCCACGAGGTCCAGGACGCCGCCACGTTCGCCGCATGGGGGGTCGACTACCTCAAGTACGACTGGTGTTCCTCGAGCGGCACGCGTGACGAGCAGGTCGCGCGGTTCAAGCTGATGCGTGATGCCCTGCGCGCCACCGGTCGGCCGATCGTCTACAGCATCAACCCCAACAGCTTCCACGCCATCACGGGGTCCACGTACGACTGGGGCGAGGTCGCCGACCTGTGGCGGACGACCGAGGACCTGCTCGACATCTGGCAGAACGGCAACACCAACAGCTACCCGATGGGCGTCGGCAACGTCCTGGACGTCAACGCGCCGCTGGCCGCACAGTCCGGACCGGGGCACTGGAACGACCCCGACATGCTGGTCGTCGGCCGCCCCGGCCTGTCGCTGACCGAGTCCCGCTCCCACTTCGCCCTGTGGGCGCTGATGAGTGCCCCGCTGATGGCCGGCAACGACATCCGCACGATGTCCGCCGACGTCAGCGCGATCCTGCGCAACCCGCGCCTGCTGGCGGTGAACCAGGACTCCCTGGGCGCGGGCGGACGCAGGGTGCGCGACGACGGCGACATCGAGGTGTTCGCCAAGCCCCTGGCGGACGGTTCGGTCGCGGTGGGGCTGTTCAACCGGGGCGGGAGCGCGGCGACGGTCACCACGACGGCCGCCCAGATCGGCCTGGGCGGAGGGCCGTTCACCCTCACCGACCTGTGGACCGGTGGCACGTCGAGCACGTCCGGACAGATCTCGGCGAGCGTCCCCGCGCACGGCGTCGCCGCGTACCGGGTGAGCGGCGGCAGCCCGCTGGCCGCCACCACCTCACGCCTGCGGGGCAACTCCTCCGGCCGCTGCGTGGACGTGGACAACGCCTCCACGGCCGCCGGCGCCGCGGCTCTGCTGTGGGACTGCCACACGGCCGCCAACCAGCTGTGGACCACATGGGCGGGCGGCGAGATCCGCGTCTACGGCGACAAGTGCCTGGACGCCTACGAGCAGGGCACCACCAACGGCACCCGTGTCATCACCTGGCCCTGCAACGGCCAGAACAACCAGAAGTGGACCGTCGGCTCCGACGGCTCGATCCGCAACGTCCACTCCGGACTGTGCCTCGACGCCAACGGGGCCGGCACCGCCAACGGGACCCGGCTGGTGCTGTGGACCTGCAACGGCCAGGCCAACCAGAAGTGGACCCGCGCGTGAGCGGCACGGCACCGGGTCGTGGCCGGAGCGACGACGCCCCGGCCACGGCCTCCCGCACGGCTGCCGCATCCGCCGGCACGGACCCGTGACACGGTGAAGCCGCACCGAAGTGCTCCGGTGCGGCTTCACCGTGAGGCCGCACCCGGCGGCGCACAGGACGCGCTCGGCTCCTCACGAAGTCGGGTGTCCGCGTTGCTCGTGGGGACGGCGGATGCGCGAGTGCGGCCGCTGGGCGTCCGGGACGGCGAGAGTGGGACGACGAGGCCCCGCGAGTGCGGCGGGGCCTCGTCGTCACTGACGGTGCGATGCCCGGCGGCCGCGGCTGCGGAAGGTGCGCGTGGGACCGGTTTCAGCCGGACCGGGCGGGGGCGCGTAGGTCGACCTTGTATCCGCCTCGCGGGGTGGGTCCGGCGGTGAAGGTGCCGTGGAGCAGTTCGGCGCGCTCCCGCAGGCCGATCAAGCCCTGGCGGGAGCTGGGCAGGGCGACGGCCGGGCGGGTGGGTGCCGTGTTGGTGACGGTGACGCCGTAGTGGTCCGCGTCGTGCCACAGGCGTACCTCGGCGCGGGCTCCGGGGGCGTGCTTGCGCACGTTGGTGAGGGCTTCCTGGACCGTGCGGTAGACGGTGCGTTGGGCTGTCGTGCTGATGTGGGGCGGAAGCTCGCCGGTCAGGGTCGTCTCGATGCCGCTGTTGGCGATCAGTTGCCGGAGGCCGGCGAGGGTGGGCTGGGGGGCGAGTTCGGTTTCCTTGCCGCCGGAGGCGCGGAGCAGGGTGACCATGTGGCGGAGTTCGTCGAGGGTGTTCACGCTCAGGGAGCGGATGGTGCGGGCGGCCTCGCGGGCGTCAGGATCTTTGGAGGCGACCTGCAGCGCTCCGGCCTGTACGGCGATGAGGCTGACCTGGTGGGAGACGACGTCGTGCATCTCGCGTGCCAGCTGGGCCCGTTCGCGGGCGAGGACGGTCTGGGCGTGCAGGGCGCGTTCGTGCTCCCGGGCCTCCTCGACCTCCTCGAGCTGGCGTGCCACGTCGTGCCTGGCCTGCACGAGCTGGCCGAACAGGACCGGGACGACGGCTGTGGCGAGCGTGTAGACGAACAGGACGAGCGTCCAGGTCCGGTCGCCGGTGAACGTCTCGGACAGGGGCCAGGCGAGGGTGCCCGCCGCCGCGTGCAGCAGGGCGCAGCCGACCAGCAGCCGGCGGTCGCGGGTCACCGTGGCCAGTGTGTACAGGGCTGTGACCGGGGCGACCGCCACGTCCATGAAGACCGTCATGGGCAGCGTCAGCAGGAAGACCGTCAGCGGAAGACGCCTGCGCAGGAGCAGTCCCGCGCTGCCGATGGCGACGCAGGTCCACACGAGGGGGGTTCCCTCGTCGAAGAGGTTGATCCAGGCGTCGAGGACGGCGAGCACGCCGAGGCTCGCGTCGGCCGCCCAGGCCGGCACCCTTCGCCACAGTGCCGGGACCCTGCTCATCGCCCGTGGCCCCGCGTGTCCCGGGCCGCGGCGTCGCCGTTCCTGCCGAGCAGTCCGGCCCGCTCCGCCAGCAGGGCCGCCTGGACGCGGCTGGAGACCCGCAGCTTGGCCAGGATCGAGCTGACGTGGTCCTTGACGGTGCCCGCGCTCAGATGGATGCGGGTGCCGATGTCGGCGTTGGAGAGTCCTTCCGCGACCAGGACAAGAACGTCGCGTTCCCGGTCGCTGAGCAGACCCACGCGCGCCACGTCCGTGTCCTGCGGCGCTCCCGCCCCCGGGTGACCGCGCAGCAGGGCACGTGAGGCCTTCGGGGACATCACCACCCCGCCCGCGGCCAGGGTGCGCACCAGCTGGGCGAGCTGTTCGGGCTCGGTGTCCTTGAGGAGGAAGCCGGCGGCCCCCGAGCGCAGCGCGGTCAGGATGTACTCGTCGGTGTCGAACGTGGTCAGCATGGCCACGTGCGGTGGTTCGGGCAGTGTCCGGATCTGCCGCAGGACGGTCAGGCCGTCCACGTCCGGCATGCGGATGTCGAGGAGCACCACGTCCGGCATCTCGCGGCGGATCACGTCGGCCGCCTGTGCCCCTTCCGCGGTCGCCACGACCTGGATGCCGTCGGACGCGTTCAGGATCATCTGGAAGCCGGATCGCACCAGGGCCTCGTCGTCCACCACCACTACCCGGATCACCGGCGTCCCGCCTCACACTTGTCTGCCCTGTCCCGATCCCGGGCGATCCGTACGCGGCCCAGGGCATTCCGGCTCTCGTACGGAGATCGCTCGCTGCCGAGCGTACGTCCGCTCCGGCGCGCCACGGTGCGACCACCAGGGAACGCCCGCCACCCGGGAGACCCGTTCCAGCCGTCCGGGGGGAGCGCCCCGGCCCTTCGGCGGGCAGGTGGGCGAACCTCGGCGGATGGAGCCTGTGGCCCCGCTGCGGCGGGACCGGTCCGGAGGGCGGTCCGAACCGGCGGGCCGCAAGCGATGGCCGTACGTTCGAGGACTCCCCGCCCATGCCCCCTCGCCTCTGCGCCTGCGCCGGCGCCGGTCCGCTCTCGTTCTGGCCAACGCCCTGACCAAGCAGGGACGCAGGCCGCAGGGAGGGTGCGGGCGTCCTTGCTCCGGCGCTGCGAGTGATCCGCTCCGAGGGGGCGGCCGCCGTCCGTCCCCGCCGTCCGGCGGGGCGGTCCCGGCCGACCGGCGGGGTGGTCGCCGAAGGCTGCCGGATGGTCCGTCACCCGGCCTCACCATGAGTTTTGTCTCCATGACACATACGCAGCTGCCGCACGAGACAACGGCTCCGCAGGAGCACGACCCTCCGCAGCCCCGGACCTCACCCGAGCCCGCCTCGGCCCGTGCGCCGCTGGGACGCCTGGTCGGGTTGGACGTGGCCCGCGCGCTGGCGGTGTTCGGCATGTACATCGTCCATATCGGACCCCCTCTGTCGGCCACGGACGGCGTCGGCAGCTGGGTGCGGTACCTGGCCGACGGCCACTCGTCGGTCCTGTTCGCCACCCTCGCAGGGTTCTCGCTGATGCTGATCGCGGGTCGCAGGGAGCCGAAGACCGGCCCGGCCGGCAGGCAGGCGAAGGCGCGGATCGCGATCCGCGCCGTGGTCCTGCTGGTGCTGGGCACCGTCCTGGCGATGGAGTACGGAGGTGTGATCATCCTCGCCTTCTACGGCGTCTACTTCCTCCTCGCCCTGCCCTTGGTGCGACTGCGCGCCGGGACGCTCGCGATGATCGCGGGCGGGCTCGCCCTTCTCACACCGCAGTTGGCGTTCGTACTGAGGTCGCTGCTGAGCGAGTCCGTCCAGCAGAGCGTCGACACCTACGACCCGCTCAAGGCGCTCAGTGAGGTGGGAGTGCTCGACCTGCTGCTCACCGGCTTCTACCCGGCGATCACGTGGATGCCGTTCGTGATCGCCGGGATGGCGCTGGCCCGCCTCGACCTGGCCGCCGTCGCCGTCCAGTGGCGCCTGGCCGCGCTCGGCGCCGCCCTCGCCGTGGCCGCGTACGGCATGTCCCTGCTGCTGGCGGGCAAGGACGCGTTGCGGAGCATGGCGGAGGGCGGAAAGCCGTCCACCGGCTCCGGGCCGGCGTCCTTCGGCAGTGGATCCTTCGAGGCCCAGGGGGCGGCCTCCGATCTGCTGACCGCCGGGCCGCACAGCGGCACCACGTTCGACATCATCGGCAGCGTGGGCGTCGCGATCCTCGTGATCGTGTCCGTGACGGTCCTGATGGACCGTCTTCCGCTCCTGCGCCGCCTGTCGAAGCCGGTCATCGCGGTGGGCGCCATGTCCCTGACGGCCTACGTCGGCCACTTCGTCGCGCAGTCCGTGATGGGCATGCCGGCCGGCGAAAGCAGCCAGGCGTCGTGGGTGCCCGTGCTGATGTTCATTCTGGCGGCGACCGTGTTCGCCGCGGTCTGGTCCCGGTTCTTCCGCCGCGGACCCCTGGAGTCGCTGCTCAACGCCGCCACCCGGCCCGCGAAGTACGTCCGATGAGAGCGCGCCGGGGCGGTCGGCGGACGTGGCCCGCCCCGGCTTCGACGGCCCTCGCCGCCCGCAAGGGGACCAGCCCTTGCGGGCCTCGGCCGTGCCCCGGCAATCCGTACCGGATCCTCCTCGCGCGGACCGACCGTCCGGGGCGAGGACTTTCCCCACGCCCTCGTGTGCCGCGGACCGGTGACCGGTGCGGCGCGTGCCCCGGATCCGAACGGTGCGGAGACGGACCGCGCGGCTCAGCCATGGCGCCCGATGGTTCCAAGGAGGCCGGCGAAGACCGTGCAGGGATCCGGTCGGCAACGGCCGTCATGGCCCGGGCGTCGGCCGCACGGGTCGCCTCCGCCACGGTCGGCGCCCTGTCAGAGCCTTCGGCGGAAGACGTACCGGGGCTGGCCGGGCGAAGCCGCGAGGGACCGAGGGACGTGGGCGGAGGCGCTTCGGAGGCCGAGGGAACGGCGGTGTGCGTCCTGCGGGCCCCGCGTGTGCTTCCGGGAGGTGACGCGGCCTCGGGGACGGTGCCTTCCACCGGTACCCGGCGGATGTCCGGCACCACCCCTCACGTATGCGGGCTGCCCCCGCCGTGCGGCGGGGGCAGCCCCGGGGGCGACCGTGTCGTCCTCCGCGGTCCGGCCCGTCTCACCTGCGGGGGCGGCCCGCCGGGGTCAGGAGCTGGGTCGCGGCGAGCCGTGCGTACAGCTCGTCCTCGGCCACCAGCTCCTCGTGGGTACCGACCGCGCGGACCGTGCCCCCGTCCATGACGACGATGCGGTCGGCGTCCGTCACCGTCGACAGGCGGTGGGCCACCACCAGCACGGTGGTCTCGCGTGCCGTCTCGGCGATGACGTCCCGCAGAGCCAGCTCGTTGACGGCGTCCAGCTGCGAGGTCGCCTCGTCCAGGAGCAGCAGCCGGGGCCGTCGCAGCAGCGCGCGGGCGATCGCGACGCGCTGGCGCTCCCCGCCGGACAGCTTCGAGCCGCGATGCCCCACCACGGTGTCCAAGCCGTGCGGCAGACGCTCGACGAGGGAGTCGAGCCGGGTCCGGGCGAGGACGGCACGGATGTCCTCGTCCGTCGCACCGGGCGCGGCGAAGACCAGATTCTCCCGCAGCGTTCCGGCAAGGACCGGCGCGTCCTGCTCGACGTACCCGATGACGGACCGCAACTCGGGCAGAGGCCACTCGCGCACGTCCTTGCCGTCGACCAGGACCCGGCCGCCGGTCGCCTCGCAGAACCGCTCGATGAGCGTGAAGAGCGTCGACTTCCCCGCTCCCGAGGGGCCGACGAAGGCTGTCATTCCGGTACGCGGAACCTCGAAGTCCACCCGCTGGTGGACGTACGGCAGACCGGGGGCGTAGCGGAAGGACACATCCTCGAAGCGGACCGACGCCGGGTACTGCACGACGGCCCAGTCCTCGGGCCGCGCCGGCCCACGCGCGACCGACGGCTCGGCCGGCAGGACGTCCACCTCCGTGATCCGGGAGATCGCGGCCGCGCCCTCCTGGTAACCGGAGACGGCCTCGACCAGCCTGTACACCGGTTCCATCAGGTAGAAGAGGTACAGCAGGAAGGCGATGAGCGTGGACACGGGGATCTCCCCGGATGCCACCCGTGCTCCGCCGACGGCGAGCACCGCGAGGAAGGCCAGCTGCACGGCGAGGTTGTCCGCCGTCCCCACCACGGCCTCCCACTTCGCGCCGCGCACCCCGTGGCGCCACGCCCGCCGGGCCGCGGCCTCGACACGGGCGCCCTCCCGTTCCTCGGCGCCGGACGCCTTCACGGTGCGGAAAGCGCCCAAGACCCGCTCCAGCCCCGCGGACATCTCCCCGACCGCGGCCTGCGAACGCCCGGTGGCCTGCCCGATCCTCGGCAGCACCGAGGCGACGCCGGCACCGACGAGCGCGACCACGACGAGCGTCACGCCGAGCAGGACGGCATCGAGGAAAGCCATCACCACAATCGCCGCGACCAGCGTGACCGCCCCCGTCGCGGCGTTGACCACCGCCTGGGTGCTGACCGCCCGCAGCAGCGTGGTGTCGGAGGTCACCCGGGACATCAGATCGCCCGGCTGCATCCGCTCCACCTCCGCGAGCCGCAGCCGCAGCAGCCGGCCGATGAGGCCGCGGCGAGCAGCCAGGACCACGGACTCCGCCGTCCGCTCCAGGACATAGGCGCCGCATGCCTCGGCCACCGTGCCCACCAGCACCAGCATTGTCATGGCCAGCAGGATGGTGGTGAGCGTGCCGCCGGACGAGAGCCGGTCGACCAGTTCCTTCGTGGCCAGAGGCTGGAGCAACCCGCCGGCCGCACCGACCAGCGCCAGCAACAGACCGAGTGCGACAGCCCACCGGTGCGGGCGGACGTACCCGTACAGCGCCCGGAGCGTCTCGCGGGCACACGGGGAGTCGGCACTCGTCGTCCCCTGGACGGATGCGGTGTTCACAGGATCCCTCTCCTACGTGGTCTGCCGCCGTGGCAGGGCGCGCACCGCAGCCCGGCGTCACCACGGACCGTCGCACCGGCCGACGACCGACGTGAGGCGGCGACTTCCTGCTCGGGCGCATGGTGTGTCACGCCACCAGCCTGGAAGACCGGACGCTTCTTCGGACATCCGGCGATCGTCGGGTGGACCCCCGCCGAGTGGCTGGAGCGGATCGCCCGCCGGCCTGCCGTGCGGGATCGCGGCCCGTCTCCTCGCAGCAGACGTGTCGGAGATCCTGGAGTGCCCGCACCATGTCCGCACGGCACCCTCGGGCCCTTGCGGCGGCAGACCCGCACGCGCTCGACGACCCTGGTCTCCCGCAGGTCATCCCATGTGGCCTGTTCGACGGTCCGCCGGTGTGGGGATCGTGGAGCGGCCGGTGCCGGACGGGCTGGGGGAAGTCGTTCCAGCGGGTGGTGACGGAGGCGCCGGCCCGTCCGCAAGGCGGTGGCCGACGCCGGCACGGAAACCGGGAAGTGTCGGCCGCGATGGTGTCCGTCGGAGTTCAGGTGCGACAACTACGGCCGCATCGACTGGGTCCTCGTCGGCGTCATCACCCTCGGCGTCCTGTACACGGCCGGCCGTGTCCGACGGTGTGGCTCGGGCACCCGCCACTCTGGATGATCGCGCCGGAGAAGAGCCCTCGCGCCGGGGGCGATGCCATGAGTGCGCAGAAGGGCTGCCACCCGGCCCGGGTGTCGCTCTCCGCGCGTCCGGCGCCAGGCGGAATCCCGGTCGTCCGTCCGCCGACCCGGCTCCGCGCCGTCCGCCGCAGCGGCGCAGTGCGTCTCGTCTCTCTTGAGGCGCCCTGGAGGTCCTCGGCGGCGCACGCGCCGTCTCGACCACGGCGGCACCGGCAGGCCGGTGCCGCCCTGCACCGCACCGTGTTCACCCGGCTGTGCCATGACCCCCGCTCCCGGGCGTACCGCGAACACCGCACCCAGGAGGGCAGGACCCGACGTGGGATCGTCCGATGCCTCGAGCGATATGCCGCCCGGGAAGTCTTCAATCTGGTCGGACCGGTCTCCCGCGCCCCGCGTTACAGGGGCGCCCGTGAGACATGAGAGGGTGCGGGGCGTGAGTGAGACACCGCCGAACACCCTGCAATACCGCTTCGACGGGCCGGAAGAGGCCCCGGTCCTGATCCTCGGTCCCTCACTGGGTACCACATGGCACAGGTTGTAGAGACCGTCCAGGGGCGTCTGTTCCAGTCTCCCGTGGGCATGAAAGTGCAGGTCGGAGCCTCTCGGTCCGAGAGTGTCTACCCACTTGGTGATGGCTGTGTGATACGCAGGTGATATGGCGAGGCTCCGCCGCGGTCCGTCATGGCGGGGTCTCTGCCCGGATCCGTGAGACGCCGAAGCCGCACCGGAGCGCTCCGGTGCGGCTTCGGCGTGAGGTCGAACGCGTTGGCGCGCATGATGTGGTCGGTGCTCCTGAGTGGTCCGTGTGCCTGTAGCTTTCTCGGGTGCCTGATTCGCGATCGCACCCGCTTATCCGTCCGTACCGGGGTGCGTCGTTCTCCCAGCGCGACGAGACATGCTCATGCATCTCAATTGCTACTTCGCCCGAGGGGCCGACCACTTGGCCGGGCTCACACGGCCATGACGGCCATCAGAAGCGGAGTCGTAGGCTATAAAGCTTGAAGAGCAGGGTCCGTGAAATATCGGCAGCTTCATCTCCAGCCAGACGGAGACCGACCTCACCGCCGATGACATGCGACTGGCCATCGGCGAGTTTCTTACGGCCTGCGACGAGGACGAACTGGCCCTGCTGTGCATCTCGGGGCACGGTGTAAGACGGGTCAGAGACGGCGGCGAGTTCTACGTCGTCGCCCGGGACACCGACTTCGACCGGGTGGCCGAGACCGGTGTCAGCGCCGGTTTCTTCGATGAGCTGTTGGAACAGTGCGTCGCGCCACAGAAGGTCGTCATGATTGACTGTTGTCGCAGCAGTGGCTTCGCCGTCGGCCTACGCACCTCCGACCAGCAGCCGAACGGCGCCGTGGCCAAGTCTGGCGAGCCGGCCCTGCTGACCAGTAGAGGCATGATGACCGCCGGCGGCCCGCTGGACGACCTCGGCACCCGCATACGGCCGGAAGCCGGCACGCCCCCCTGCGCCGAGCAGACAAGGGACGACAAGAAGGGGGCCGGCCCGCCGCCCGTGAGGGTGGCAGGCCGGCGAGGCCGCGCCGGCCTCCGGTGGCAACGCCGTGGCCTGCCCACGTCGAATCGCCACTACGTGTCTTCAGCGGGTGCGTGAGTCAGACCTCTGGGGGACTGCACCGCAGTTCCGTCACAGAACCGGCTCCCTCCCGACACGTCATGTGGCGGTCCCCGCCCCTGTTTCAGGCCAGCTTCGCGGTCAGGGTGATGGTCGTGCCGGTCAGGGCCTGGCTGACCGGGCAGTTCTTCTTGGCGTCCTCGGCGGCGGCGACGAAGGTGTCGTTGTCGAGGCCGGGGACGGTGCCCTCCACCGTGAGGTGGATGCCCTTGATGCCCTCGCCGGGCTGGAAGGTGACGTCGGCGGAGGTGGTGAGCTTGGTGGGCGGGGTGCCGGCGCCGGTCAGGCCGTGCGACAGTGCCATGGAGAAGCAGCTGGAGTGGGCGGCGGCGATCAGCTCCTCCGGGCTGGTCCTGCCGTTCGCCTGCTCGGCGCGCGACGGCCACGACACCGGCTGCTCGCCGATGCCGGACGAGTCGAAGGTGACGACGCCGTTGCCCTCGAGCAGGTTGCCTTCCCAGACGGTGTGCGCGGAGCGCGTGGTTGCCACGGTGGTTCCCTTCGTTGAGCCTTCGGCCCCTGATCGGGGCAGCGAGCCCATCGGATCACAGGAGGACGTGGCACGGCGGCACGGTGTCCCACGGCGATACCGGCGGTCGTGCGGTGTCAGCACCGCCCGCGAACGCAGGCCCTCGCCCGGACGGCACGCTTCACGAAGTTGATCGTGATTTACTTCTGCGTAAGCGTGTACTGCATGCTGTGGGGGCACGTGAGGCGGTAAGGCGAAGGGGGAGAGATCCGACAGATGATTCCTCAGTTGCTGGAGCAACCCTCTCGGGCCGGCTTGATCAGTCGCCAGGCCGGAGCAGCGTGCCTTCTCGTCTCTCCACGTCGGCTGCGTCACGCTGCGCGCATCGACCCAGCGCGTCCCGGACGACCCGTGCAGATATCGTGATCTGTCGTCATCGAGAGCCGGTACACATGCTCGTCGTCAGCGCATCGCTCGGGCGGCAGTCGAGTCGGCCGCCCGTTTCACCCGCACCGCACGAAGGAAGCCTCTTCCATGGAGTCCGTCCGCGTTCTGCTGGTCGACGACCAGCAGATGATCCGCACCGGTTTCCGTCTCATCCTCGAATGCGAACCGGACATCGCCGTTGTCGGTGAGGCGTCCGACGGCGACTCCGCTGTTGAGCAGGTCTTCGCCCTGCGGCCGGACGTCGTCCTGATGGACGTCCGCATGCCCGGCACGGACGGTGTCGAGGCCACCCGGCGCATCGTGGAGTCCGATGCGGAAGCCCAGGTCGTGATGTTGACCACGTTCGACCTGGATCGGCACGTCCTGGACGCTCTCAGGGCCGGGGCCGTCGGTTTCCTGCTCAAGGACGGGCCCGCACAGTCTCTGGTGGAGGCGGTACGGATGGTGGCCGCCGGTGACGCGGTCCTGTCCCCCCGTGTCACTCGGCGGCTTCTGGACCGCTTCGCCCGTCTGCCTCAGCCGGCCGTCGGGGCCGCGTCCAGGCGGCTGGAGCATCTCACGGCCCGCGAGGTCGACGTGTTGCGTGCGCTGAGTCGGGGGCTGTCCAACGAGGAGATCGCTCAGGAGTTGGACGTCAGCAAGAACACGGTCAGGACACACATCGCTCATATCCTGGAGAAGTACCATCTGCGTGACCGGGTACAAGCGGTGATCCTGGCCTACGACGCCGGCCTGGTCACACCGGTCGGGCAGGCTTCCACCGTCCGCTGACAGGCTGCTCCTCCCTGACGGCCTCCCACGAACGAGTCGTCAGCGCATCCGGGGCGTGAAATCAGAGGCGCAACGGCGACTGCGCGGGCGGCACCTCGTACGGCACGGCCTCGCGTACACCCGAGTACCTGGTCCGGCCCCACCGGTGTACGGCGTCGACAGAGACCCCGTACGGCGCCAGACGTCCGTTCAGACGCATCACACGGGCTTGCAGCGCCCGTTTGCTCACCGGCTCCCCGGCGGTGCCGAGCAGCAGACCCAGATCGTGACAACACCACTCACGGGAAGGCAGGCTTAGAAGTTCCAACAACACCTGCTGAGAAGCCTGGTGAGGCACGACCTGCGGACGACTCCGGGACGGTGCCCGCAGGCGTTGACGCCTCGAAGAGAGATCGATCCACCTGCGTTCGGCGACGATCCGTCCGGCCAACTCCCTAGGAGGGGTGTCCCGGGGGAGCACGTTGACGGCCCCCGCACGCAGCGTGGCGACCACGTCCACGTCCCGGGGGGCCAGCACCACGACCGAGGAGATCGTGCTGAGCACGCGCACGCGCTGCTCAAGTCGGTCCGTTCCGCCGTCCTCTGACACATCGAGGACGGTCAGTCCGTCGGGCCTGCGCAGCAGCGACATGTAGGCCGGTGCGGAACCCCATGAGTGGGACAGGGCCGGCAGCACGTGGTACGGGCGCATGGTGCGCAGCAGACGGGCTGTCTTCTGCCGGCGCAGTGAGAGGACGACATCGACGGGGCAGGAGGAGGACATCGCAGTTGTGGGCATGGGCATGGGCATGGGCATGGGCATGGGCATGGGGGTGGTACTCGTGTGGCGGGGGGTGGTACTCGTGTGGCGGGTCCGTTCCATGCTCGGCACCCCCGCGCGCCACCGGCTGCTCAAGCGGTGGTCGTCATGTGCTCACCTGTGCTCAACGGCGGCCGAGAGGGCAGGGGCGACGAACTCTCCGCCCCGCGTGGGCGGCCGCCCGTGGTGATCCACGGACGCATATGCTCCTCTCGGAGTACTCCCGTCGCGGCCGCGCTCCGCGTTGTCGCGGTCAGCGGCCCGGGCGCGTCGGGCGGGACGGAGAGGCGGAGTGAGTGAGCACGCGCGGCGGCAGCCTGGGCCGGCGGTTGGAACGAGTCCGGGAGCGTTCATTCCTCGGACGCAGGCATGAGCTCCACTTCTTCCGCGCAGCGTTGCACGGAGCATCCGGCGCCGCCTGCGTTCTCTACCTGCACGGTCCGGAGGGCACGGGCAAGTCGATGCTCTTGCGCCGGTTCGCGCTGGAGGCCCGTGCCGCAGGCCGCACCGTCGTACGGGTCGACGGGCGGACCACGCCGGCGACCGCCGATGCGTTCACGCGTGCCGTACGTCCCGTCACGCGGGAGCCTGGAGCCGTTCTGCTCGTCGATTCCTTCGAGCACTGCCGGTCCTTGGAGGACTGGTTGCGTGAGGAGTGCCTACCCCGCCTCCCCTGGGGCACCGTGGCCGTCGTGGCGAGCCGCCACGAGCCTGACCCTCACTGGCCGGCCGACCCGGGCTGGACGGGGCTGCTGCGTGTACTGCCCCTCGGCGGTCTGAGCAAACCCGACGCAGCGGCGTTCCTCCGGCAGCGAGGCGTGCTCCCTCACCTGCACGACGCCCTGCTGGAGTTCACCGGAGGGCACCCCCTGGCTCTCGCCCTGGCCGCGGAGGCGGCGGTGCGCACGGAGACCGATGGCGGTGCCGATCACGCGGATCCTCCGCTGGGCCAGGACGCCGTCGCCACTCTGCTGCGCCGCCTCGTCGGTACCCCGCCCGACGAGGCTCACCAGGCAGCCCTGGACGTGTGCGCCCAGGCCCGTGTCACTTCGGTGGCGTTGCTGCGGGCGGTCCTCGGTGACCAGGGCGAGGATCTCTTCCTCTGGCTGCGCGACCAGCCGTTCGTCCAGACCACCCGGCTCGGTGTGGCCCCCCACGCCGTCGTACGCGAGGCGCTGAGAGCCGATCTACGCTGGCGTGATCCGGCCGGATTCGCAGAACTGCACCGGAGGATCCGGGGCCACCTGCTCGAACGGACGAGGCTCGGGCCCGCTTCCCGCGTCCTCGAGACCGTGGGGGACCTGCGGTTCCTCCACCGCTCCGGGCGCTTTCTGGCAGATGCGCACGGCCGGGCGTCGGGCGGCCGGGCCGAAGAGCTGCCCCGCGCGGTCGGGCACGAGGCGACGCTGATCCGCCGGATACGCCGCCAGGAGGGACCGGAGTCGGCGCGCATGGCCGCGCACTGGCTGCGCGAGCAGCCCGAGTCCTTCCTTCTGCAACGCCTCGGACCTGGTGAGGATGACGTCGGATGTTCGGCGTGGTTGAGGCTCATGCCCTTCGAAGGGGAGGCGGAGGACCCGGTCGTCGCCGCCGCCTGGGCGCACACCAGGAAGCACGGTCCGGTGCGGGCCGGCGAGCACATCGCGCTGGCGCGGTTCCACGTCGGCGAGTACGGCGATCACCGTCCCTCCCCCGTGATGGACGCGTCCCTCGGGCGCATGGTGGGGGAGATCATCCGCGACGACAGACTGGCCTGGGCGTTCGCCGTCCTGCGCGACGACGGCTTCTGGGACTCTCATCTGCGCCACCACGCCATGGAGCCGACGGCCGGCACGGTGACCGTCAACGGTCACCGTCACCGTCTCTTCGCCTGCGACCGGCGTGCCCTGCCCGCGGTGTTCGGGGGTGCGGCGAACGCTCCCTTGCTCACCGGCGCCGCTCCTGGTCCAGCCCGCTCCGGGAAGGATCCGTGCACGGCGGCGGAGATCCTGGTGCTGGGCGAGGAGGAGTTCGCCGTCGCCGTGAAGGCCGCTCTGCGAGTCTTGCGCCGGCCACGTGAGCTGGCGCTCAACCCGCTCCAGCGCAGTCGTCTCGTCCTGGCGCACGGCATGGGTCTCAAGGACGTGGTCACCAGCGCGATCGGCAGCCTGCCGCTCGAGCGCGGTGGTGACAAGGGCTACCGGGCGGCGACCGCCGCCTACGTCGAAGGGGCCTCGACGCAGGCGGCCGCCGCTCGGCGCCTGGGGCTTCCCCTCAGCACCTACCGCCGCCACCTGGCGTGGGCGACACACCGGATCACGCGGATCATGTGGGAGCACGAACTGTCCGGAACCCCGCTGCTGTCACCCGCGGACCGGCCGCGGCGTTGACTCAGGTGACCGGGAGAGCGAGGACGGTCCCGGCCTCGTCGTCGTGGGACCCGGTGCCGTCCTCGTGGCCAACGGGCTCGGCGAGGACGCAGGAGCTCCGGTCGTCCGGCGGGGGCGGGCCGTACACGGACGGAAGGGGGAGGGCGGCATGCACACAGTAACCGCCTCCGGGCCGGTGACCGGTGTGCAGTGTGCCGCCCATGGCCGCGACCCGTTCCCGGATCCCGACCAGCCCGTGCCCCGCCCCCCGGTCGAAGACGTGGGCCGATGAAGGCGCGGCCTGCTCGCCGGGGCCCGCGTCGCAGATCCTCAAGGAGAGCCTGCGGCGGTCGTGCTCCCACGTCAGCGTGACGGCGGTGCGGGTGCGGCCCGCGTGCTTGAGCGTGTTGGTGAGGGCTTCCTGCACGATCCGGTAGACCGCCAGTTGCGAGCCGGCCGACAGGTCGACCGGTTCCCCGCTGATGGCGCAGTGGACCTGGAGACCGGCGGCACGTACCGACTCCAGCAGCGCCGGGATGGCGTCGATGGTGGGCTGCGGTGGCTGCTTGCTGGGGTCGGTGTCGTCCTCGTCGTCGGTGCGGAGCACGTCCAGCAGTTGCCGTAGCTCGGCGACGGTGGCCCGGCCGGTCTCCTCTATGGTGCGGTGCAGTTCGTGGGCCTTCTCCGGGTCGCGGGCCTGGACCCGGTCGGCGGCGATGGTCTGCACGACCATGAGGCTGACGTTGTGGGCGACGATGTCATGCAGTTCCCGGGCGATGCGCGCGCGTTCCTCCATGACGGCGGCACGGGCTTTGGCGAGCTGTTCACCCTCCAGCGCCTTGGCGCGCTCCAGCGCCTGATCCTGCATGGCGGTCCGCGTTCGTACCAGCCGGCCGAGGGACCAGGCCGCGGCCGTCAGCACCGCCTCGGTCGTGCCCGCGGCAAGCCAGTGACCCGCGGGCGCCAGCACGGCTTCCGTCACGGACAGCGCCGGAACGTGGAGGAGCGCCACAAGAGCGGCGGTGCGGCGCTCGGTCCGCACGGCGGTCAGGAACAGGGCAGTCGCGGCGCACAGGTAGGTGGGGCTGATCGCGGTCCCCTGCGGCCCCACCAGGTGGGGGACGTAACTCAGCGCCTGGAGGATGCTGCAGGTGACCGCGACCACCACGAGGCTCGCCAGCGGGAACCGGTGATGAACGGTAATGGGCGCACCGCAGACCAGGATGAGCGCGACCCACCAGCCGCCCGGCGCGTTGTGCAGGGCCTCGCTCGCAGGGACCAGGGAGGGCAGGGCCAGGCACCAGCCTGTCAGGAGAACGCCCAGGGCCAGGTCGGTCAGGGCGGGGGGCAGACGGCGGCGCGGCCACGAGTTCAGTGCGCTCATGACGGTCCACGGTAGACCGCGCCGGCCGACAGCGGCCCGCCGGGACACCGGAAGACGGCGTACCCCTCGTCCGTGGGTCAGCGCGAGCACGGACAGTCCGGATGTCGGTGCAGGAGCGTCCGGGGGCACGTACTCGTTCTCCAGGACGAGCAGGAGAGCGACCTCGTCCGGTCGGCCGATCCGCGAGTTCGCCTCGAAGGCGGAGCTCGCCGACGACCGGGACGGTTGGACTGGAGGGGTTGACCGATCCCTTCGCAGAGGAGTTCCGGTGAGTCCGGGACCAGTCCCTACCCGAGCCGAACCAGTGAGCGGCAGCAAGGCCACGGACCCCGCCGGCTCCTGTGGTGACGGTCTGCTCGGCGAGCACGTGGCCGCCGCACGTGCCCGGGCCTTCGTCGGCAGGGCGGCCGAGCGGGATGCGTTCCGAGCGGCGCTGGCGGGAGAAGCCGAAGCCCGTCCCGTCCTCTTCGTGCACGGGCCCGGCGGTATCGGTAAGTCCGCCCTGCTGCACCGCCTGTCCTGGGACGCGACCGCCGCCGGCAGGACGGTGGTGTGGGTGGACGGTGCGAGGACACCGGCGGACGCCTGTGGTCGCCTGGATGCGTTCCGTGATGTCCTTGACGATCCCGCACCCGTCCTGTTGGTCGACAGCCTGGAGCGGTGCACCGGGCTGGAGGCGTGGCTGCGCGAGAGCTTCCTGCCCGAGGTGCCGGGTGATGCGGTCGTGGTCATGGCGTCCAGGACCCCGCCGCAGCTCGGCTGGAGAACCGATCCCGGCTGGGCCGCCTGCGCCCGGTCGATGAAGTTGCCCGCGCTCAGTGCGGAGGAGACCAAGAGGGTCCTGGGCGACCAGGACGTGCCGCCACCTTTGCACGTCTCCGTGCGGGAGTTCGCGGGCGGCAATCCCCTGGCTCTGTCCCTGGTCGCGGCCGCCGCCCGCACAGGTGGGGAAGCAGGGTGGTCCATGGACGGGGGCGTCTCCCGACGGCTGACCGCGGTCCTGTTCCACCGTCTCGTCGGCGGCCTTCCCACCGAGCAGCACCGACGGACTCTGCAGGTGACCGCCCGGGCGGGGACCGTCACGGAGGAGTTGCTGCGCGCCGAACTCGGCGCCGGCGCGGCGGCCCGGTTGTTCGCGTGGCTGCGCGCGCAGCCCTGGGTGACGGCCGTCGGATGCGGCCTGCGGCTGGACGAGGCGGTACGCAACACGGTCGCGCACGACGCCAGATGGAACGACCCCGACGGGTTCGCCACTCTGCACGAGCGCCTGCACGACCACCTGGTGGAGCAGATACGCACCGTGCCTTTCGACCGCGCCCTGGACGCTGCGGCAGCCCTGCACCGCTTGTACCGGGACATCACGGCGCTGCCACCCGCCCATGAGTGGACCGCGCGGGACAGCCACGAGGACGAGGCGTGCAGACCTGTGGACGAGGCCACCGTGCTCGGCCTGATCGCGGACTGCGAAGGGCCGGAGTCCGCGGAGAACGCACGGTTCTGGCTGCGTCACCAGCCGGAGGCGTTCAGGGTCCGGCGGCCAGTCCCGTACGGCCCACCCCGAGCCTGCACGGCCTGGCTGAGGCTGACGGCGTACGAAGGGGAGACAGCGGATCCCGTGCTCGCCGCCGTCTGGGACCACGTCCGGCGGCACGGGCCACTGCGGGCGAACGAGCGGATCTCGGTGGCCCGCTTCCACGCCGGCCCGCGAGAGCGACGGGACGCCTCATCGGCCGTGGCGCTGTCGCTGCGGTGCCTCGTCGCGGAGACCGTGCGGACCGGCGGACCGGCCTGGGTGTTCTTCGTGCTCCGGGACGACGGCGTCTGGGACGGGGCGCTGCGCCGGCACGGGCTGCTTCCCACGGAGCACCGCTGGGACGTCGGTGGCGTTCCCCAGCGTCTGTTCGCCCGTGACGTGCGGGTCTTTCCCGCTTCCGACTGGCTGCGCGGGCTGCTGCGCTCCGTGTCGGGTGAGGGCGACGGCCGCGACCCCTGTCATCGGGTGAACGGTGCCGGCCTCGTCCGCACGGATGAGGCGCGGACGCCGACGGGGGTACTGTCCGAGCGGGAGTTCGCCGACGCCGTGCACGCGGGACTGCGGGCGTTGCGGCGGCCGTCGGAGCTCGCGCTGAATCCGTTGCGGCGTAGCCGGGTGGCCGCCGTAGGCGGTGAAGACCTGGCGGCCGTGCTCCAACAGGCCGTCTACGAGCTGGCCGAGGAGCAAGGTGGGCACGGACCGCACCAGGCCGCGGTGACCGCGTTCGTCGAAGGGACGGCCACGCACCAGGCAGCGGCCGAACGACTGGGTGTGTCACTGAGCACCTACCGCCGTCATCTCAGGACTGCGGTCGAGCGCGTCTCGGCTCGTCTGTGGCATGAGGAGGTGTACGCGTCCGGTGTGCCGGACGAATACACCTCCTCCGTGGGCGACCGGGAACAGAGCCGCGTGGACCGCTGACGCACGAGGGCGGCAGCCGGAAGGGCGGCACCCTCGTGCGGGTCTATGCTTCGCGGACTAGGTGCGATTCCTCCTGGTGGCCGAGATCGCGGCGGATTCCGCGCGAAAGGATCGGCTCATGGATCGCATGCATGTTCTCGTCGCCCTGGTCGCTGTTGTGGCCCTTGCCCTCACCGCATGGACCAAGCCTCTCAAGGTGTTGTCCTTCTGGCCCCTCGTCATCGTCTGCATGATCTCCTACCCCGTGGGCGCACGGCTGTTCTCAGCGTTCGAGGAGGGGCGGTCCGGCGGTGCGTGGGTCGAATGGACCTTCCTGCTCAGCGTCGCCCTTCTGATCACCGTGCTCGTCGCGTCGGCCCTCCGGTTCCTCACGTCCTCCCGAGGCCCACACACCGACCGTCACGCCTACCACCAGGACCCCGACGCGTGAGTGTCCCTCTCCCGTAGTCCGGTGAACCTTGATCTGTGACGGTCCGGGGTTCCCCTGAGTCCGGAACGCTGCTGCGGCCCCGGACCGAGAGGTCGTGTCGGTGAGCGGGGCGCGGGGCGCGTGTTCCGAACAGTCCGTGTCGTTCGGCAGTGTCGCCGACACGGCTGTTGAGCACCATGCTTCGACGGTCAGCTTCGTCATGGACGACAGCCTCCCGCTCCGGCCGGGCCCGCACGGGAATGACTCCCTTCCAAGGGGCCGGGATCCTGCCATGGGGGACGACACCGCAAATGACGGTGACGAGCCCCGGTCGGTGGCCCCGCAACGGCTGTCGGCGGTTGCCGCACTCCTGCACCGTGCCCTGCCCCCGCCTTCCCTGACTCCAAGCCGAGGACCACTATGCCCTCCCCCGCTCCGACGACCACCGCACCCCATCGCCCCTGCCTGCCGCACACCGGGACCCGCACCATCACCCGTCCCGCTACGCTCGATGACTTCGACGCGGTGAACGCGCTGCACAACCGCTGCTCGCTCGAGACGCGCTTCGCGCGCTACCAGGCCGCCCGGCGTTCCCTGCGCCGGGGCGAGTTCCACCACCTGACCCGCCCCGACCTGGGCCTCACCTGGGTCACCCACCCGGAGGACGATCCTCAGCGACTCATCGCGACCACCAACCTGGTCCGCACGACCGAGCCCAGCACCGCCGAACTCGGCATCATGATCGAGGACCCGTGGCAGAGCCGTGGCCTGGGCACCACGCTGGCGCAGTACGCCCGGGAGCAGGCCCGCACCTTCGGCTGCTGCTCCATGAGTGTCATGACCGGCTTGGACAACGTGCGCATGCTGAGAATCCTGAGGACGCTCGGTGCCTCCCGGCCCGCCGTTCACCGCTCGACCGCCGACCTCACAGTCTCCGTCGAGCAGCCGTAGCCGCTGCTGCCGGGCACCGGTGTCCTCCAGGACCGCACCGATCAGCTCGGGATCGATGATCTCGGTCAACTCGCCCAGATGGCCGGGCGCATACACGTCGAGGGCTGTCGCACCGGACCTGACGCTGACAGGATTCTGCGGCAACGGGACCTCCGGGACACTCGCAAAGGCTTCGACACCATGCGAACTACCAGAGGTCCCGCCTTCTCGACAGGGCGCACGAACCCTTAACGCACTGGCGTTGCACACAGCGGGACGCCAGCTTGGCGCACCGTGGCCGGTGACCGGTATGCGTCCGGTGAACGTCCGCCCAAGCACCGGGTACGGCGGCTGCGGCGGCGTCGCGGAGGGGCGGTCGTTCAGCCGAGGGTGTAGCCGTACTTCTCGGCAACCTCACCCATGGCGACCACATCGGCCGGGTCGAGGGGAGGGCCGACCTGGCCCCGGACACCGGGGCGGCCGATCTCCTGGAACATGCCGTCCATGCCGCCAGGCACATAGAGGAAGTACATGCGGGCGGGGTGGCCCGGGCTGGTGTTCTTGAAGGAGTGACGAACGCCCTTGGGGACGTACACAACCCCTCCGGGCTCGACGTCGAACTGCTCGTCACCGACGGTCACACGAAGTGTTCCGTCAAGAAGAACGAACGTCTCGGACTCGCCATGGTGGGTGTGCGGCGGGGGGCCGGCATCGGCCGGAACGATGGCCTCTGCCAGGGACAGTTCACCGCCGGTGTCAGCGGCGCTGAGCAAGGTGGTGTAGGTGTCCCCTACGAGGAACACCGGGGAGCCGCCGTCCGGCGGTATGTGCAGTGGGGGCAAAGACATGGTTCGTACTCTCTTGCGGGTGCGGGGAGCGCTGTGTGGCGCCTTGCTTGCGGGAAGAGGCGTGGCCTGTGCCCGAACCACGGGCACGTCGGCCGCCACCTCGCGCCCATCCGGTGCTGGGAACGGTCGAAGAGCGGTCGGCGAAGATGCTCGCCGGACGGGTGGCGAGAAGGGCGTGGCGTTCTCGGGGGTGTCGCGGGGGTGTCGCCGGGGCAGTGACGGCGGCTCGCCGGATCGGCCCGTTGCGTCGACGACTGCGGAGCGTGTGGTCTCCCCGGAGTCGCCGGAGGATCGTCTGCCCGCCGTTGGAGCCGGGTAGTTCCCGCCTCCGTGGGTCCGTCCGCCAACAGCATGAAGGGGCGGCAGAAGCGGGCGGCCGCGGTCAGCTCCTCGGGAGCCCTGCTGCCGCTCGTCTGCTCGCCGATGCCGAAGAAAACGAAGGCGACGGCGCGTTCGCCCTCAAGCGGGTTCCTTCCCAGACGGTGGGTGCAGGCACGGTGGGTCCCATCCTCCTCGTGTATCGAGCCTCGCGTCGGGGCTGCGGGACATATCCGAGCACACGATGCCGCGATACGGCGGCGCGCCCGATATCCCTTTTCTGGGGAATCGATCGCAGGGTCGGCGGCCGCGTCGCCGACGGTCGAACGCCGCCCTCCAAGGAGCGCCGGTCGCTTCACCCATCAGTGAGGTTTGCTTCCGTAAAGGTGTGTTCTTGGAGCGGTGTAGGTGGGTGAAGCCAGGAATCACGTGTGGAGGATGCCGTCCGAGTGACCTTCACGTTGCTTCAGTGACTGATGCGGCGCGACTCGTCGATCGCCGGCAGGAGCAACGCGCCGTCTCGTCCGTCCGCGAACCCCGTGTCTCGACGGCACGGATCGTCGCAGTGAGATCACGGAACGACCCGTGCGGGTTTCGTGACCTGCTCTGCTGGTGGTCTTCGTGGTCGTACCTGCCGAGCAGCAGCGCACGGGGAGCGGACAAAGACCCGGCGGTGACTGTTCCGGGGCCCGGCCCTTCCGCGCTGGGCGGCCTTGCTTTCGGGGTCCTGGACGGCAGGCGAAGAAGGCTGGGCGGAGTCGGCCCGCGCAGGGCAGCGGCGGCGCAGTCCACCGCGGGTCCGCGATCGCGACTGCCGGCTTCGCGGCCAACTCTCCCTCTGATCGCCCTGGTGGCAGGCAAGCGGAGGGCCGCTCAGAGAGCCGGCGTCACCGACGGGCGGACCAGCCCACTCTCGTAGGCGAAAATGGTCGCCTGCACACGATCCCGTAGGCCCAGCTTGTTGAGCACTGAGCTCACGTGCACCTTCACCGTTCCCACGGCTACTTCCAGACGCGCGCCGATCTCCGCGTTGCTCAGGCCCGTGGCGACGAGGACGAGGATCTCGCGTTCGCGGCTGGTGAGGCTGTCCAGCGCCCCTGTGATCTCCGGAGCGAAGGAGGCCCCCCGAGCGAAGGCTGCTATCAGACGCCCCGTGACCGCGGGCGCGAGGACGCCGTCACCGGAGGCGACCACCCGTATCGCGGCCAGGAGGTCCTCCGGCTCGGAATCCTTGAGCAGAAAGCCGGAGGCCCCGGCGCGCAGAGCTTCGTAGACATAGGCGTCGAGGTCGAACGTGGTGAGCACGAGAACCCGGGAGCCGCTGCCGTGACTGGTGATCAGCCGGGTCGCCGTCAGTCCGTCCATACCCGGCATGCGGATGTCCATGAGCACCAGGTCGGGCGCGAGCTGTGCCGACATCGCCACAGCCGCGTCACCGTCCGCTGCCTCGCCGACCACGGTCATGTCGGTTTCGGCCGTCAGGATCGCCACGAAACCCGCGCGGACGATCGCCTGATCGTCCACGACCAGCACACGGATACCGATGGTCCTGCTCCTCTCTTCGCCCGCACCCGGGCCACTGTCTGCGCCGCATCCTCCCATGGAGGCGGTGCGCGGGACCCACCAGGTCGGCGTGCGCATCCAGAGGCCGCCACGCAGTCGCCGACCTGTCGGCACGGACACTTCTACATGCGAGGGGTGTTCGTCACGACGGCTCTTCGAGGCGCTTTCGGCGCTCTGCCGGCGTCCAGGCTTCCGAGCAACTGGCGCATGGCGCTCAGTGTCGCCCGCGTAGCCGCGGCCACCTGCTCCAGGCTGCCCTCCTCAGCCGAGGAGATCATCCGGTCCGTCTGCCGGAGCACCGTCTCCCGCAGACCGACGGCGACTCGCTGCCGTTCGCCGTGGACCATGGCCCTCGTGCTCGACAGCACAGTGGTGAGGGCCGTGTCCTCCCGGCCCAGTTCCCGCCTGCGACGCCTGTGCATCAGCCATCCCGCCCCCCAGGCGGCCGTGCATCCCAGGCCGGACAGGAACAGCGTCCAGCAGGCGAGAAACAGCACGAGAAAAGGCCCGGCCGGGTCTCCGAGCAGCGTCCCGTCGGCGGCGAAGGCGGACGTGAAGGAGATCGCCGACGGGAGAACCGCGGCGGGCACGGACAGAAACGACAGCCGTGAGCCCGCCGGAGATGTCAGTGGATGCGCCGTCGGCAGCGGGACGTGTCGGCCGGAGGGCACGGGCGCGGTTCTCAGGACCCGGCCGTACGCCGCGACCGCGTAGACCGCGGCCGGTGCGACGATGCCGCCGCCGAGGAAGCAGATCGCGGAGGACGGCGGCAGCGCACCACCGCGGAGCAGAACCGGCCACAGGAGGGCGGCGGCCCCGGTCACCGCCAGGACCGCCCAGGGCGCGTGGCGGCGCCACAGCAACGGCAGTGCGTGGAGGGTCAGCACCGACACGAGCAGCAGGCATGTGCCGGCCCCGTAGCCGGCGTCCTCCGCCTTCGTCAGGGCGACGCCCGACGCCACCGCGGCGGCCGAGCCGAAGACCGCCCTGTCCGCGATCCGCTGTTCGCGAGGAAAGTCGCGCCGACGCCCTGGGCTCGGCCGAGGGCCGGACGCGGCGTCGGGGAGCACGGCGTGTACGCGCCAGCCTCCGTCGGGGCGGGGTCCCGCGGACAGCCTCCCGCCGAGGACGGCGGCACGCCGATGCATTCCTTCCACCCCCCGGCCGGAGCCGATCCCCGCCGTGCCGGTGTCCGTGCCGCCGGGCGGCCTGCCGTTGTCGACGGTCAGATGCAAAGTGTCCCCGGCCCGTTGCACCCGCACGCTGACCGCGGCGCCCGGCGCGTAGCGAAGGGCGTTGGTCAGGGCCTCCCGGATGATGCCGTGGGCCGCTTCCGCCGCGGGTCCGGTGAGATCAGCGGGCAGGGAGACGGAGACGGGGCGGCCCAGCCTGCCGAATCCGGCGATCAGCGTCTCGATCGGAGCGGTCATCGCCTGGGGAGCCGGTGGGTCGTCCACCTGCATGACCGCTACGAGACGCCGCAGTGCGGACTGGGTCTCCCGTGCGGTGCGGCGCGCGAACGCGAGTGCCTCCGCGGCCAGGTCGGGCCTGCTGTCACCGAGCCTGCGGGCGGCCTCGACGGATACCACGACGGAGGTGAGGTGGTGCGCGCTGATGTCGTGCAACTCACCGGCCAGCCGTTCCCGTTCCGCCTCGGCGGCCTGCGCCTGCTGCTGCTCGGCACCGGCCAGCCGCTCCGCCGTGGCCTGCCGTTCCCGCAGCCAGTGCCGGCGGCCGGTGCCGAGAGCGGACACCAGCAGAAAAGGGCCGACACCAGTGAGCCAGTCGGAGAGGAGAAGACCGCCGACGCCGTGCCGTGCGGCCGCCTGCAGGAGCTGGACGACGGCGACAGCCGCGGTCGCGCCCAGGCCGACGGGCCAGCTGCACAGAACGGTGACGGTGAACAGCGCCACCATGACCGCCAGCCCCGGTACCAGGCCCAGCAGGTCGGGTGGCGCCAGGATCTGTCCCACCACGGACACCGCGACGATGACGCCCAGGGCGGCGAGCGGTGCCCGGTGACGCCGATCGAGCGCCACCACAGCGAGCGCCGTGGCACAGAAGGCGGTGATCCACTCAACGGTGTCCGGCGGCTCCTTCGAAGACGCAACGACGCTGAACCACAGCAGCAGTTGCGCTCCCATGAACAGTACCGGCAGTGGCCTGACCCGACGTCCTTTCCCCATTGGCGCAAGTGTATGGCCGGGCGTCGCCCTCCCCGACACCGCGGGGTTCAAGGGGTCACGCGGTGCCGGCCCTGCGGTCGCGCCACCGCTCTATGTCCCGCGGACTAGGCGACGATCCTTCCGGCGGGCGACGGGGCGGCACGTTCAGCGCGAAAGGATCGGCACATGGATCGCGTCGTCGCGTCGAGCCTCCGGGGGGATCAGGTCCTTCCAGGGCACACGCACCGACCGGTACGCCCACCACCACGACTTCGTGTGAGCGGCCGTCCACTGCGCCCGTATCACCCACACCAACTGGAGACCGGCACAAGCATGCCCGCACAACCTCGCATGTCCCGGACCGCTGTCGCCCTGGCGTCGCTCGCCGTGCTGGCGGCCACCGCGGTGACAGCCTGCAACCCCGAGACCGCCGACGACGCTCGCGGCGATGCCGCGATACCCGCGGTGCCCACCGCTCTCAGCGAGCAGGAACTGAAGTGGAGCACGTGCTCCGCTCCGTCCACGGCTCAGGGCGGCGGAGACAGGCCCGAGAAGCTGCCGGACGGAACGACGTGGCAGTGCAGCACCATGAAGGCTCCGCTGGACTACGCGGACCCCGACGGCGAAACCATCGATCTGGCCCTGATCCGGGCGAAGGCGTCCCCGGACTCCGGCGAGAAGCGCCTCGGGTCCCTGGTCTTCAACTTCGGCGGCCCCGGCGGCTCCGGGGTGCTCACCCTCCCCCTCGCCGCCGGCGACGAGTACATGACGCTTCACAAGCGCTATGACCTGGTCAGTTTCGACCCTCGCGGGGTCGGGGACAGTGCCGGCGTGCACTGCCTGGACACGAAGGCCATGGACGCCTGGCTGGCCGCGGACGCCACCCCTGACGACGCCACGGAGGAGAAGGCCCGCGAGCGTGGGGTACGCGCGTTCGCCCGAGCCTGCCAGAGCGAGTCGGGCGCGGTGCTGGATCACGTCGGCACCCAGGAGGCCGCACGTGACCTCGACCTGATGCGCCACGTCCTGGGCGACGAGAAACTCAACTACTTCGGCATCTCCTACGGCACACAGCTCGGCGGCGTCTACGCACATCTCTTCCCGAAGCGTGTCGGGCGCTTCGTCTTCGACGCCGTGGTCGACCCCACCGAGGACGCCCTGCACGGTGCCCTCGGCCAGGCGAAGGGGTTCCAGGGCGCACTGCGCAACTTCCTGGAGGACTGCGCACGGCAGGACTCCTGCTTCTTCGAAGGCACGAACCCGCAGCAGGGCGAGAAGGACATCATCGCGCTGCTCGAGCGCCTGGACACCGACCCCCTGCCCACGGAGTTCGGGCGTCCCCTGACTCAGAGCCACGCCCTCAACGGCATCGCCGCCGCCCTCTACGACCAGGAGAGCTGGCTGCTGCTCAGGGGCGGACTGGCCGCCGCCATGGACGGCGACGGCAGCGCACTGCTGCTGCTCTCCGACCTCCTCAACGAACGGATCGACGACGACGGATACGCCAACATCAACGCAGCCAACACCGCGGTGAACTGCGCGGACTACAAGGACCGCTTCACCCTTGAGGACGTACACCGCCACCTGCCCCGATTCCGCACGGCATCTTCGGTGTTCGGCGACTGGATGGCCTGGGGGCTGCTCCAGTGCACCGGCTGGCCCGCTGACGGCCACGCATCCACCGTCGAGGTGTCGGCCGACGGCGCGAACCCAGTCCTCGTCATCGGCAACACCGGTGATCCGGCCACTCCCTACGAGGGTGCCAAGAAGATGGCGGACGAACTGGGAGAGAAGGTCGGCGTCCACCTCACCGTGGACGGCGAGGGGCACGGCACCTACGCCGTCAACGACTGCCTGACCGAGCTGGTCGACGCGTATCTGCTCGACGGGACGGTCCCGGCGAACGACACCGTCTGCTCGTGACGTTGGCGTCCCTGCGGCTTCCCTGAGCCACCGTCCCCAGCGGCGGGCAGGTCCGCTGCCCGCCGGCGTGGACGGTGAGGTGAACCCGCCCGGCCTCAGGCCCGACGGATCACCAAGGTCTGCGTCCGGCGGGTCGCCGCCCGCACGGCTCAGGGACCCAGCCGTTTGGAGCCCGGCGCCGGTCCCCCGGCGGCCACGACGTCCCACCCGCCCCGGTGCCCCTTGTGCTGTGGGCGCGCCCCTGCCGAGGTTCCGTAGGCGCTGAACGGTTGGGGGCGGATGGCACAGCGCGGACAGTGTCCGCTCACCGTTGACCATCCCGTGCGACACGGCGGTCCGACCACTACATCGGTGCCGATGACAGCCGGGGCTCGGACGGAGGCCCGGCTGGGTGCGGTACCCCCGGGTTCGGGCCCCAAGGGCACCGTCCAGGGGCGGTATCCGGTCCGGTGAGGCGGCGGGTCCGGGAACCGCCCCTCGTACGAAGGACGACGGTCTCGTCACGGACGGGTCTCTGATCAGCGGTCAGGAGGGAACCGGGCCAGAGATTGTCGCCCCCGGGTTCCGGCAGACCGTTTCCGCTGCCGGCCCGGACAACGCTTCTGCTCCGTCCGATGCGCCTCGATGGCCGGCATCCGCACCGGACGGACTCCGCTGCCGAGCCCGGGGCGTTCGGCCGGCGGCGGTTCCGGCTCTCGCGGGCGGGCCCGTGGTACGCCGGGGGAGCAGCGGTCGGCGTACGGCTGTCGGGGGAGGTCCTTGCGGGGGCCGATGCGTTGTGTGCCGGGCCGATGGCGGGGGTCACGGGGTGGGGTGGCGCATGGCCGGCAGGATCAGGGAAGCGCCCAGAAGGAGCACCCCGGCGACGACGAGCAGAATGCCGTCGAAGCCCAGTCCCGTGAGCGCACCGGCGAGCTGTGGGCCCAGGCTGGCGCCGATGAACATGCTGCACCCGTAGAGGGCGACCGCCGCACCACGTGCCTGCGGGGCGTTGGCGTTGATGGTCTCGACGACCGCGGGCGCCGCTACCGCGACGGCGGCCACGAACAGCAGCAGGGCCAGGGCGAGCATCGCCGTGTGATCACCGAGGAAGGAACCGGTGGCGACGGTGAAAGAGGCCAGAGTGAAGGCGAGAGCCGCGCGCAGGGGCGCGGGCAGCCGCCCGAGCACGGGGACCAGCAGGGGTACGGCGATCAGGGCGGGGAGCGCGCTGGCCCGCAGGGCGAGGATCGCGGTGGCATCGCCGGTGACGGCCGGTGGGCCCGCGATGGCCACCGCCGTGTAGAGGGAGACGAAAGCCGTCATCAGGGCGACGGTGGACAGGCACAGGGCGCCCAGCCGCGGCTGTCGCAACAGCCGCGGCATCGCCGCGAACGCCTGCAGCAGTCCGCCGTCGGTGCCTCCACGCGGAGTGGGTCGCAGGACCCGGCGCACCGGGAACAGGTTCAGGGCCATCAGCACGGCACTGATCCAGAAGACCGCACGCCAGCCGATTCCGGCCGCAACAGCCTGCGCGCCGACCTGAACAACGACGGCGGCGGCGAGCATGCCACTGGTGACGCAGGTGAGGGAGGTGCCGCGGTGTCGAGGCGCGATGTGCCGGACGACGTAGGAGAGCGCGGCAGGGGCGAAGGTCGCGGCGGTCAGTCCCTGCAGGCTGCGCAGCACGACGGCGGTGGGAAGGTCGGAGACCGCGCTGACCGCCGCGGTGGACGCCGTGGCGGCCGTGAGCCCCACGGTGATCACGGCGCGTGGTCCGTAACGGTCGCAGAGCGGGCCGGCGAAGAGGAACCCGGCTGCGTAGGCGAAACCGAATGCCGTCGCCGTCCACGTGACCTGACCGGGTGTGGTGCCGAACTCGGTGGCCATGGGGTGCAGCAGTGCCAGGACGGTGTACATCTGACCGACCATCAGCATGCCCAGCGTGGTGAGCAGTGCTGTGGTCCTGGCGGCCGGGGCCCAGCCTGGTGGCCGACCGGGCGTTCCGCTCCCGGTTGTGTGATCGAGTGCACTGGTGGGGTGGGACATGGGACTCCGAAAGAACGTCTGGTGGCCCCGTGTGCGGCATGACCGGCCGATGGCAGGCGCCGGGGACCGGGTCGCCCCCGGCCGGCGAGGGGCCGGCCGGGGGCGGTGACGGGATGATCAGGCTGCGTGGGTGTTCAGCACGTACTCGCGCGAGGCGTGGACCTCGCTGCGCAGGGCGGGCAGGTCGACGTCGAGGACCTGTCCGTCCCACTTGCGGGGCTCGCCGTTGATGAGGACGGTGCTGATATTGCGGGCGTCGGAGCCCAGTACGAGGGTGCCGATCGGGTCGTTGAGCGGCATGTTGTTGAGGTCCTCGGCCTGGATGACCAGCAGGTCGGCCTTCTTGCCGGGGGTGAGTGAGCCGGTGACGCCGGCGAGGCCGTTGGTGCGGGCGCCCTGGAGGGTGGCGAAGTCCAGGACGTCGTGGGTGGTGATGCGGACCGGCTGCCGGCCGGTGCCGTGGGCGGCGTTGACGGCCCGCATCCGCTGGATGGCGTGCAGGGCCCGCATCTGGGTGAACATGTCGCTGGCCAGGGCGACTTCGACGTCGATGCTGAGCCCGGGACGGATGCCGACGGACAAAGCCTCGTCGACGGCGGGGATCGCGGTCTCCAGGCCGATCTGGGCGTCGGAGGTGGGGGCGAGGGCCACGGTGGTGCCGCTTTCCCCCATCGCCTTCCATGCTTCGGGGGTCAGTCCGGTGGCGTGGATGAGGGTGACGTTGCTGCCGAGGATGCCGTCCTTCGCCCAGTTCAGGATCACCTCGGAGGAGGCTGTGCCGAAGACCGCGTCCACGCTCACCCCGATGCCCAGGTCCTTGGCGACGCGGGCGAGTTCGGGGCCGTAGGCGAGGGCCGGGCCGGCGATCTCGTCGGTGGCGAGCGTCGCCAGGCGCAGGGTCAGCAGTTGGTCGTCACTGTTGAAGTACTTCTCCCTGAGGCGTGTCAGGTCGCCGGGCCACTGCTTGTCCCAGTCACCGAAGTGCGGGCCCATGGAGGCGTGCACACCGCGGATGCCGGTGTCGCGGAGAGCCTCGACGGCGGCGTCGGAGTGTTCGGGGGTGCGGGAGTTGTGGGAGAAGTCGAGCATGGTCGTGATGCCGCTGTCGATCGCGGTGAGGGCGGCCAGCCTGGTGCCGGTGTACATGTCCTGGGGCCGGTAGACGGTGGCGTAGCCGGCCAGGGTGGACATGACGTAGGCGCCGAGGTCGTCGACGTCCGGCATGATCCGGCGCAGCTGGGCCTCCCAGGCGTGCCGGTGGGTGTCGACGAAGCCGGGGCTGAGGACGGTGCCGGTGGCGTCGACGACCACGGCGTCACCGGCCTCGAGACCGGGACCGACGGCGGTGATGGTGTCGCCCTCGACGAGCAGGTCGGCGTTGGGCAGGACACCGAGGTCGGCGTCCATGGTGACGATGGTCGCGCCGGTGAACAGGATGCGCCGTTCGTCCGCGGGGCGACGGCGGAGCTGTTCGAGGGCGGCCGTGGCGGCGGTGCCGTTGACGTGGGTCATGGAAAAGCTGCTTTCAGTACTTCGGGGAGGGGGAGGGCTGCCGGGAACGCCCGGCAGCCCGGTTTCCGGTTCTGGCGGGGCCGGCCCCGGCAGCCAGGGCGCCGTTCACCCGGGCGTCGTGCGTCCAGGACCGAAAGGCTGCGGAGGCACGGTCCGGACCCGGTGTTGTCGCCGTGTGTGCGGGCGGCTCGGCCGTTGCCGGCCGGGCGGTTCAGCCCAGCTTCATGACGTAGCCGGCGTGGTGCAGCTCGTCGCCCCTGAACTCTCCGTAGGCCCAGAAGCCGAGGTCGTCCAGGTAGTCGATGCGGTCGCCGTCGATCCAGAACCGCCCCTGGTAGGCGTGGGGGCGGCCGCCCCGGGTCTCGTCGTAGCGGCCGTCCGCGGTGAGTTCCTGGTGCAGGAAGTCCTGCCGGTCGATCCAGACGCCGAGCCGTGGGCTGCCGGTCAGGTCCGGAGCGGCGGGGATGCCGGCCTGGGGGGTTGTGGGCCCGCCGGAGATTTCGGTGCCCGACCACCGGACGGGACGGCCGGCCGCGACCAGTGCGCGGACCTGCTCCGGGTGGGACACGAGGGTGGCCACCGCGCTCGGCACGTCGGCGGCGAGTTCGTCGGGTACCACCAGGAAGTCGGTGTTGTTGCCGGGCGTCAGCGTCGCGACGTACTCCGAGCGCCGGCCGCGGCCGCCGGCCAGGGCGACGGTGTCCACGACGGCGGGGACGATGGTCGTGCCCGTGCAGTCGACGACGATGGCGTTGTCGTCCTGTGCCGCGGTGATGATGCCGGGGCCGACGCCGACGATCAGGTCGCCGACGAACAGGATGTCGGCACCGGTCATGGTCCCGATCAGCGGGTCCATCGTCACGATCCGGGCGTTGGTGAACAGGACGGGGCGGCCCCCGTCGTTCGAGAGGATCTCGTCGAGCGCCTCCGGGTGCCAGCTCAGGGCGCCGGTGTGGGCGTGGGTGTCGTTGGTGGTCATCGTTTTCCTCAGGGGTTCGGCTCTTCGGTCCGCCCGGCGAACGACGCGGGCTTCCTCACGGGCGGGTCGCGGCTGCTCGGCGTCACGGCAGCCGCATGACCACCAGGTTCGTCCGGCCGGACAAGCGGAACCAGGCCGCCGTGCACCCGGGTGCACGGCACCCACCCATGCCCGGCCGGAGGAGAGCGGAAGGGGCCGGCACCATGGCCGGCAGGGAGATGACGGGCACGGCACAGGCCCGGCGCAGAGCGTCCGGGGAATCTGTCCGCCCCGGCACGTCACTCCCGCTCCGTTCCGCGATCATGGGTGCACGGCTCCCAGGAAGCCCGTACCCGGGGACGCGGCGGCCTGGCCACGTTCCGTCATGGGGCCGAGAGTGAAGCCATGACCAGCAACGACACGCCTCGCGCTCCGCACCCGTACGTCGGGATGTGGGTGACCGCGGACGGATTCATCCGCCAGGAACTACTGCCGAACGGCCGCTACGACGAGGCCCGCGGACGGCGCCGGAGTGCCTACACCGGCCGGTACACCGTCAGCGGCAACCACATCGACTACGTCGACGACACAGGTTTCACCGCCACGGGGGACGTTCGTGACGGCGTTCTCTTCCACGAGCATCTGGTGCTCTACCGTGAGGGCGATCAGCGCGTCCGGCGGGAAGGTACGGGGTCGCGCGGCTGAGGGACCTGATCCTGGACTCCCGAGGGGCCGTCGGTTCTCGGGCCGACTCCAGGAGCGGGCGGCCGACGGTACAAGGCACGGTTGCCCTCACAGGCCCGAACACGTTCCGATGCCACAGCGAGGGCTCGTCGCCGGCCGGCGAGCCCTCCCTCTCGTCCAGGGCCCTTTCACACGAGGGGCCACTCAGCAGTCAGCTGTTGCCGGACGACAGCGAAACCTCGCGCACCACCTCTACCGACGCCTCTTCGCCGGCACCGGACCGGAGCACGGCGAAGGCGGCCGCGGTGGCGCTCGCCGGCTCTGCCTGGTAGACGACCAGCTGCTGATGCGGGGCTCCCCCGACAGTGAAGGCCGAGAACTGGATCTCCAGAGCACCCACCTCGGGATGCGACAGGTACTTCTCCTGCTGCGTCTTGCTCCTGACCTCGTGCCGTGCCCACAGCCCGGCGAACTCGGGACTCCTCCCGCGGAGCGTGTCGACGACCTCGGTGATCCGCGGGGACTCGGGGTCGTGTCCGAAGGCCGCACGCAGTTCGGCCACGCACGAGTGGGCGGAGTCGTCCCAGTCCCTGTAGAAGGCACGTCCCGCCGGGTCGAGGAAGACCATGCGAGCCAGGTTGTCGAACCGTTGGAATCCGCTGTGCAGGGCCGCGGCGAGCGCATTGCGCGCCAGGATGTCCAGGGCCGGGCCCAGGACAAAGGCGGGGGTGTCGGGCCAGCCGTCGATCAGCCGCAGAAGGTGGGGGTGGACCCTGTCGTCGCCGGCCGGAACACCGCGACGTTCCTGGGGCGCCCTGGTGAGCCTGCGCAGATGGTCGTGCGCCTCGTCACTGAGGCGCAGGGCGGCGGCGACCGCGTCGATCACCTGCGGGGACGGGCTGGACTCCCGTCCCTGTTCCAGGCGCATGTAGTAGTCGGCGCTCACCCCGGCGAGCATGGCGACCTCCTCACGGCGCAGCCCCGGCACCCGCCGGCGCCCGTGCTCCGGAAGCCCCACGTCCTGCGGCTTGAGGGCTTCGCGCCGTGCTCTCAGAAAGTTTCCCAAGGGAGTGGTGTCGCTCATTGTTCCAACCTAACGGAGAGGCCGGCCCGCCCTTCGTCCCTCACGTGTGGGCCTGGCCGGTGGACCCGGCCCGAACGGCGGCGACTCAGTCGAGCGCGGCGCCGGCCGCCGGCTCCTCGGCCACTGCGCCGGCACTGAGAGAGCCGAGCAGGGACAGTGCGTCGGCGGACGCCGTGCCTGGTTCGGCCTGGTAGACGACGAGCTGCTGCGTCGGGGCGCTGTTGACGGTGAAGGACTCGAAGTGCAGTTCCAGGTCACCGACCTGAGCATGGTGGAAGCGTTTCGCCTCCCGCGTCTTGGCGCGCACGTCATGCCGCGCCCACAGCGTGGAGAAGTCCGCACTTCTCAGGGACAGCTCACCTACGACCTGGCTCAAGCGCGGATCCTCGGGATCGATGCCGGCCGCACGGCGCAATGTGGCCACCGTCGACTCGGCCGCACGGTCCCAGTCCCGGTGAAACCGCCGCGCGACCGGGTCCAGGAACGTCATGCGCAACAGGTTGTCACTGTGAGTGAAGTCGGCGTGAAGAACGCTCGCGAGCCGGTTACGGGCCAGGATGTCCAGTACGGGGCTCATGACGAAGGCAGGCGTGTCACGCCACGTGTCGAGGAGACGCCTGAGGTGCGGGGCGACTCGTTCCACGCGCGGTGCTCGGCGTGTCCGGCGGGTGGTCGGGCCGGCCACGCGGTGCAGGTGGGCCATCGCTTCGCCGTCCAGCTGCAGTGCCCGCCCCACGGCCTCGAGGATCTGCCGGGACGGATGCCGCTCGCGGCCCTGTTCGAGACGCGTGTAGTAGTCGGAACTCACCCCCGCGAGGGCGGCCACCTCCTCACGTCGCAGACCGGGCACCCTGCGACGACCGGAGGTGGGAATCCCCACGTCGCAGGGGCGCAGGCGGGCGCGCCGCGCCCGGAGAAAACCCCCCAGCGTGTTGTCGACGAGCTCCTTCTCTCTGTCCATACGTCGAGGCTAGAGCGGCGCGACGCACTGCCGTAGGGGCGAGGGAGGGTGCGCTTACCCTGGGAACAGCACACCCTGGACAGTCACACCCCTGTCCGGGTCGACGACGGCCTCGCTCTCCGAGGGCGGCACAGGCCGAGTGCTTCCCACCCGTCGCAGGTGAAGCGCCGCGACTGGTGAAGCGCCGCGACTCCTCAGCACTGTCTTGGCATGCGTCTGCCTGGCCGGTCCCGCCCTGCGCCGGGAGATCCGAGCCGGTGCGACGCGGTGAGGAACCGGAACCGGAGCCCACCCACAGCCACTCGCCGCTTTCCGGCTGCCTGGCGCGTACGGGGCACGCTCAGGTACGGCCGGACGCCTCGGTGCCTGACGTGGTGCTTGACGTCACGGTGCGGTCGGCAGACCGGCCAGCAGACTGCGCCGTGCGGATTCCACATGCTCTTCGGCCCGGCGGGCCAGCGTCCGGATGTCGCCGGAGCGCAGAAGAGCGGCCAGCTCGCGATGCTCGTCGACCACGCGTGCGCGGTAGTGGTCGTAGGCCACGTCGACGCGGCGCAGCTGGAACAGGTGCACCTGAGAGCGGATCGCCTCCCAGGCGGAGGTGAGCCTGCCGTTCCCGGCCGCGGCGTAGATCTGGTCGTGGAAGGCGATGTCCAGCGCCACCAGCCGGGGGGCGTCACCGCCCTCGGCGATCTCGGCCGCCATCTCGGCCACCAGCCGATCCAGCGCGGACAGCTGCTCCGCGGTCGCGGCTCGCCGCGCGGTGGTCGCGGCCAGGCGGTCCAACGCGGCCCGCAGCGCGTAGACCTCCTGCGCGTCCTCGGCCGTCACCCTGATGACGGTGGTGCCGCGGTGCCAGCCGCCACGCACCAACCCCTCATGCTCCAGCCGGGCCAGTCCTTCCCGGACCGAGCCACGGCTGACCCCGAGGCGTTCGGCCAACTCCACTTCGCGCAGTGGGGCTCCGGGCGGGAAGTGACCCGAGAAGATCGCGGCGCGCACCAGGTCGGCGGCTTCGTCGGCCAGCCCGCGCCGGGCGGCCTTCGGCAGTGCAGATGACATGCCGCCATGTTGACATCCGGACAATCGCAACCACCAGACCGGCCAGGCGACTCGCCCCGGGCTTCCAGTCGACTCTTGTCCTAATGTTGACATTGAAAGATCGGGTGGGTCAGGCTGCCCTGGCCGCCGACTCCACCAGAGGGGACCCCCATGCCACGCCGACCCGCTTTCCACCTGGCCGTCCCGGTCGACGACCTGGTCGCCGCCCGCGGCTTCTACGGACAGGTGCTGGGTCTGCCCGAGGGGCGCAGCGCCGACCACTGGGTGGACTGGAATCTCGAAGGCCACCAGTTGGTGACCCACCTGGTGCCGACCGTGCCGCAGCCGGCGGGTACCAGCGTGGTGGGACAGCACCGGGTGCCGATCCCGCACTACGGTCTCCTGCTGCCCGAACAGTCCTTCCACCAGTTCGCCGAGCGGTTGCGAGCCGCGGGGGTTCGCTTCGACATCGAACCGCATCGCCGCTTTCCCGGTGAACCCGGCGAACAGTGGACCATGTTCTTCCGCGACCCCGCGGGCAACGCCCTGGAGTTCAAGTCCTTCCGTGACGAGTCGATGGTGTTCGCCCGATGAGGGGCGTGCTCGTCACCGGTGGATCGCGGGGCATCGGCCGCGCCGTCGCGAGGGCCTTCGCCGCCGGCGGTGACCGTGTCGCGGTGCAGTACGCCGGTCGCCGTGCGGACGCCGAACGGACGGTGCGCGAGCTTCCCGGCACCGGGCACACGCTGCTGCAGGCCGACCTGGGCGAGCCAGGTGCGGCCGAGCGGACCGTGGCCGAGGCGGTGGCCGCGCTCGGTGCCGTGGACGTGCTGGTGAACAACGCGGCCGTGGCACCCGCGGCGGACACCCGGCACCCCATCGCCGAGACCCCGCTGGAGCACTGGCAGCAGGTCTGGCGGCGGATGGTCGACGTCAACCTGCTGGGCGCGGCCGACTTGTGCTGGGCCACAGCCCACCACCTCGTCGACCGGAGCACCGGCGGGGCGATCGTGAACATCGGCTCGCGCGGCGCGTTCCGGGGCGAACCCGATTTCCCCGCCTACGGGGCCACCAAGGCCGCCCTGCACGCCCTCGGTCAGTCACTGGCCGTGGCCCTGGCTCCGCACGGCATCGCGGTCACCTCCGTCGCGCCCGGGTTCGTGGCCACCGAACGGCAGACGGGGAAGTTGTCCGGCCCGGAAGGAGAACGTCTGCGCGTGGAGAGCCCCTTCGGGCGCGTCGGCACCCCGGAAGAGGTCGCCGCCACGGTGCATTTCCTCGCCTCCCCGGCCGCGGCATGGGCCTCGGGAACCATCGTCGACCTCAACGGCGCGTCTCACCTGCGCACGTGACACCCAACCGCGCGAGAGAAGAACGGCGCGCGTGTGGGGCCCCGCCCACGCAGGGCAGCAGCTCGGCCTGGAGGTGACAGTGCGGGGGAAGCTGGGACCGCTGAGAACGAAGATGGCCGAGCTCGTCGATCGCGGCGGTACGGGCCCCACGGCGAACGCAGCCTGACTCACCCCGCCGTCGTCGCCCTCGACCGACTCGGCATGACCGCTGCCCGAGCGACAGGAGTTGTCGCGCTCGGAGGTCCTGGCGCCGGCCTCGGCCGCACTCCGTGCCGCCGAGGCCGATCACCTCCCGCTCGAGCCGGCCGGCATCGGACCGTTCCTGCCGCGTTACGTGCCCCTGCAGCAGGATCTCCCGGGCGGATGCGCCTCTTCGGACCTACGTGCCGGCAAGTGCTGCGCGTAGGCGACGGGCCTGGCTCACCAGCCGTGAGCTGCCCCGCCGGGCGGCTATCGGGTCGAGTCCGGGTATTACGCCCTGGGCTCCGGTGCGTTCGGCGCACTCGGCGGCGACGGTGAGCAGTTCGCCGAGGCCACGGGACTCGGCGGGGGAGAGGTCTTTGGACAGGAGCGGTGGCAGCGCGTCACGCAGCACGGTCCAGACGGTGCGGTACGCGCCGGTGGACGCGGCCGTTCCCAGGGACTCCGCCAGGCGGCTCGGAGCGACGATCCCGATGAGCATCAGCGCACCGAGGTCGGTGGCGAGCGCACCGGGATCCAGCTTCTTCTGTGCCGCCAACAGCAGCAGTGCGTCGACCGCGGCGATTCTGTCCTCCTGGCGCTGGACGCCGAGCCCGCCGGCCACCACCAGGGACGTCGCGGGCCCGCTCGCGCCGGGTGACTGCGCGAGCAAGGGCAGGACGGAGCAGACGTCCGGATCTTTCTCGGGATACCGGGCGCAGGGCAGGACGTGCTGTATCAGCCGCAGAGATATGAGTTCGGGGTGTTCGGGCAGGAGGGCGGGCCAGTGGGTCTGCTGGACGGCCGCGGTGGCGGCGCACCAGCACCGGTGGTGGGAACCGAGTGCCGGACTCCCCAGCTCACGGAAAGCGAGTGGGAACATGTGCAAGGCGGTGATCTCGCCGGACCGGACGACCGGTGTCGTCCGGTCCGTCACCGCGCGGTGCAGGACCGTGCCGGTGAGGCCGCCGGTCCGCAGCCAGTCGGCGAGCCGCCGCCCCTCCGGCGTGCCCAGCAGTGCGGCCCGCTCGGCGGCGGCCTCGGCGGCCGCCCGGTCCGTGGT
>NZ_NCTE01001353.1 GCF_002114215.1 Streptomyces sp. 13-12-16
CGCGGACTGCCGCGGGCCGGCGAGGTCGTCGAGCCCGCCACCGACCCGGCGGTGGCCGCCGCACCCGCCACCGACCCGGGCGTCGCGTGCGGCCCCGACGCCGTGGCCTACGTCATCCACACCTCGGGCTCCACCGGCGCGCCCAAGGGCGTGGAGGTCACCCACCGCGGCGTGCTCGCGTTCACCGCCGACTCCTCCTGGTCCGAGGCGCACCGGCGGATCCTGTCCCTGGCCCCCTACGCCTTCGGCGTCTCCACGTACGAGATCTGGGTGCCGCTGCTGCGCGGCGGCCGTGTCGTCCTGGCCCCGCCCGGCGAGCCCGACGTGGCCACCGTCCGCCGGCTCCTCGCCGACGAGTCCATCACCGCCCTGCACGTGACGGCCGGACTCTTCCGCGTCTTCGCCCAGGAGGCCCCCGACGTCTTCGCCCCGGTCCGGGAGGTGCTCACCGGCGGCGACGTGATCGCCCCGACGGCCGTACGGCGGGTGCTCGACGCCTGCCCGGACACCGTCGTACGGGCCATGTACGGCGCCACCGAGCTCACCGCCTTCGCGGCGCACACCACGATGACCGCCGCCTGCCCGCCGGACGGCCCGGTCCCCGTGGGCCGGCCGATGGACGGCCTGGAGTTCCGGCTCCTCGGTCCCGGCCTCGTCCCCGTGCCCGACGGGGAGACCGGCGAACTGTACGTCGCCGGCGACCGGCTGGCCCGCGGCTACCACCACGACACCGCACTGACCGACGAGCGCTTCGTCACCGACCCCGCCGGTACGCGCATGTACCGCACCGGCGACCTCATGCGGCGCACCGCCGACGGGCAGCTGGAGTTCGCCGGGCGCGTCGGCGACCAGGTCAAGATCCGCGGTTACCTCGTGG
>NZ_NCTE01001354.1 GCF_002114215.1 Streptomyces sp. 13-12-16
CGGGCCCGTCGCGCTCGCCCGCGCCCAGCGGGCGCACGCCGCGCGCGTCCTCCTGCAGACCACCGGGCTGCCGGTCACCGAGATCGCCTTCGCCGCCGGATTCGCCAGCGTGCGGCAGTTCAACGACACCGTACGGGCCGTGTACGCCACCACCCCCAGCGAGCTGCGCGCCTCCGCACCCCACCGGGGCCGGACGCGCACCGCCACCCCGTCCGCCGGAATCCCCCTGCGGCTCGCCCACCGCGGCCCCTACCGGGCGGGACCCGTCTTCGACCTGCTGGAACGCGAGGCCGTCCCCGGCGTCGAGGACGTGAGCGGCACCCCGGGCACCCGCACCTACCGGCGCACCCTGCGCCTGCCCTACGGCACCGGCATCGCCGCCGTCGACGAACGCCCGCACACCGGGCCGGGCGCCCACCCCGGCGGCTGGCTCGACGCCCGCGTCCACCTCACCGACCCCCGCGATCTGACCACCGCCGTACAACGCCTGCGGCGGCTGTTCGACCTGGACGCCGACCCGTACGCCGTCGACGAGCGACTCGGGGCCGACACCCG
>NZ_NCTE01001355.1 GCF_002114215.1 Streptomyces sp. 13-12-16
ATCACGCGCGGTGGCACGTGTCCGGGCCGACACGGGACCTCCCGCCGGCGACGTCCCGCGCGCGATGGCGCGGCTCGAGCCGGCTCGGTGCGCATCCCGCGGGTGCGCCCTCGCGCGGTACGACCGTGCGGCGCACGAGCGTGACACGGGTCGGGCCCGTCGCGCGGACGCTGCTGTTCTGGGCGCGCGCTCCGCGTGGGGTACGCCGTCCTCATGGCGCCCGTGCCCTGAGTCCGTATCAACTTCCGCGCGGTGTCCTCGCGCGGACCCCGTGTGCGCGGCGACGATGGTGTGTATGGCCATGCCACCCGTACCGCCCCGGCCGCCGGACGGCGGCAGTTTCGGACCGCCCGCGAACGACGGCGTGCCGCCGCCCCGCCCTCCCGGACCGCCCGGCGGGCGCAGGGCCGTGCTCCTCCTGCTCGCCGTGGTGGTCGCCATCGCGGCCGCGTCCCTCGTCGTGCTGATGGCCACGGGCGACGACGACTCGCCGGACAAGGAGCCCACCGAGAGCAGCACGGGTACCGGCGGCTCACCCGCTCCGTCGCCGGGCATCCCCTCCGAGCTGCCCAGCGGTCTCCCGAGCCGGCTCCCCTCCGGATTCCCCACGGAGCTGCCGTCCGAGCTCCCGAGCGAGCTGCCGAGCGGCCTGGAGTCGCTCCTGCCGTCCCTGGGCGACGTGGAACTGCCCTGACGGCACCGCACGAGACGCGGTCACTCCCCGGAGAGGCCTTCCGCCGAGGCAGCCGCCGGGCCCCGGCGGGAACTCCCGCCGGGGCCCGGCGACCGTGTTCCTCGCGGTACGGCTACCGGGTCCGGTCGTGGTCTTGGTGTGACGACGAACTCGTGGGCGGCTGCCTTTCGGGTGCGCGCTCCGCCGAGGCCAGGGCCGTCGCCGGGTCCTGGGAGGAATTCCCTGCCGGGGCCCACCGGCCGCGTTCCTTGCGGTACGGCCACCAGCGTCCCTCGCGGTCCAGGCGCAGCTGGACGGGTGCGCCGGCCACCGTCCACCGGTTGGCCCGGGCCCGGAGCACCGGCCGTTCGTCCTCGTCCCACGCCGAGTCGAGAGCGGCACGCGCGCGTGCCAGCCGTTCGCCGTCCACGGTCCACTCCTCGTCGAGCACGGCCAGGGCCGCCGTACCGCCGTGCCGCCAGGCCCGTACGGCCACGGCCAGCCCTTCCCGGCCGCGTCCCGACCCCTCGGCGAGCCGTTCCCCCACCGCGCGGCCGGGCTCCCCGGCGGCC
>NZ_NCTE01001356.1 GCF_002114215.1 Streptomyces sp. 13-12-16
CCGGGGTCGCCTTCCGCGCGTCCGGGCGCCGTGGCGTCGTCGACGGCCCGGTGTGCGGCGCCGCGGCCGGACGGGACCGGGTGGTGGTCCCGGCCATGGTCACGGCCTCGGGTTCCCGGCCCGTGGACAGGGGCCGCGCCTCCGGCACCGGGGCCGCCGGGGTGGTGGTCTCGGGTGTCGCCGTGTCCTCGTCCTGGGCACTGGCGTCGGCCGGGGCGGGGTACAGCTCGGAGAGTCCGTCGAGGAGACGTGCGTACGCGTCACGCTCCGGCGGGCGGGGTTCGGTCTTGCCGGCCTCCCAGCCGCTGACCGTGGCCCGGCGCACCTGCAGCGCGGTGGCGATCTCGTCGATCGTCAGGCCGTGGGCCTTGCGCAGACGCCTGCGCTCCTCGGGTGGCGGCAGTGGGGCACGGGACGCGAGGAGCGCGTCGACCCGGTCGAACAATTCGGACATGGAGGGCCTCCTGTTCCTCGACTATAGCGTGAAGCGTACGGATTGAGTACGTGTCGAGTACGGACCGCGTACGAATTGTGTGCAGATACCGTTCGATTACTCCGGGGAGCTCGGTACGGCGGTCGGCGGGATCAGGCGGACGCGCGCCCGTGGACGTCGACGGCCGTAGGGAGCAGATCGACGGAGGGGCCGGCGCCGGCCTTCGGGCGGGCGCCCGTGTCATGGCCGGCGCGGTTGCGCCCGGCGCACCCGGCGTGGGCGCTGGGCACGCCGGGTGCCCGGCCGTCCGC
>NZ_NCTE01001357.1 GCF_002114215.1 Streptomyces sp. 13-12-16
CTCCACCAGTGCGCGGATCTCCCGCTCGGCGGCGGTCAGCGCGCCGAGGCGGTCGTCGGCCTCCAGGCCGTCCTCCGCCGCCGCGAGCGCCGTACGGGCCCGGTCGTAGCGCTCGATGGCCGGGGCGAGCAGCTTGTTGTCGAACGCCGGGTCGGTCGCCGGGCCCGCGGGCGGGCACCGCAGCTGGCCGTCGGCGTCCCGCGCGAGCTCGGCCTCCTGTGCGGCCTCCGCCCCCGAGCGTCCCTCGGGCGGGTCGATCCAGGCGAGCAGCGCCCCCAGGTGCTGGTCCTCCAGGGAGGACTGCCCGGTCGCCCAGTGCCGGGCCAGCACGTCGCTCATGGCCAGCAGCAGCGAGGAACCGGGCACCCGGGCCCGCTCCCCGAAGTGCGTCAGCCACCGCCCGAGCAGCGGCACCCGGGGCGGCGCCGGGAACGGGGCCTCCGGATCCTGCTCCGCCGTGCGCCGGAACCGCATGGACCGGCCGAGGAGCCGTACGAGGTCGATGCCGGCCCGGGACGGCACGATCAGCTGGGGCGCGTCCGCGCACAGCTCCACCTCGACCTTGACCCGCTTGCCGGTCTCCGGGTCGGTCTCGGCGCGCTCGGCGGCCTCCACGACGTCCGCGAAACCGTCGACGTACGGCAGCACCACGTCGGCCAGCTCGGCCAGGAACGCGAAGCGGAGGTCACGGTCGCGCGGCTGCGGTACGACGAGCAGCCGGGGCGCGTCCCGGTCGGTGCCCACCAGCGCGCCGAGCGGGGCGCCCGCCTCGCCGGCGGTGATGAGCGGCACGAAGACCAGGGGGCGCTCGGAGAGGTGCCGGTGCCGGACGGTGGCGGCGGGCTGGGCGCGGCCGGTGCTGACGGCCTCC
>NZ_NCTE01001358.1 GCF_002114215.1 Streptomyces sp. 13-12-16
GGTGACCGCGCCGGCCGCCAGCCGGCGTTCGACGACGGCGACGTCCGACTCCAGGGGGGCCGTGAGCCGGTAGGGCCGCGACGCGAGCAGCCCCGGCCCGAGCGCCCGGCGCAGCCGGGCGAGCTCCGCGCGCAGCGTCACCGGTGGCACCGACTCGTCCTCGTACAGGGCGCACAGCAGTTCGTCACCGGTCAGGCCGTCGGGGCGCCCGGCCAGCAGGACGAGGATCTCGCTGTGCCGGCGGCTGAGCCGGATCCTGCGGCCCTCCGCCGTCAGCACCGCCCGGTCGCGGCCCAGTGCCGCCAGTTCGGGCCCGCCTGCAACCCGGCTCCCGGGAGCGAGCAGCGCCAGCTGGGACTCCGCCGCGCGTGCCACCGCCTGCACGAACCCCAGGCTGTGCGGATGCGCGAGGCCGTCCCCGCCGGTGATGTCCACGGCACCGAGCAGCCGCCCCGTGCGGGGATCGTGGACCGGGGCCGCCGCGCACGTCCACGGTTGTACGCGCCGCACGAAGTGCTCGGCCGCGAACACCTGGACCGGACGGCCCACGGCGACCGCCGTGCCCGGCGCGTTCGTCCCGACCGCGTTCTCCGACCACCGGGCGCCCGGCACGAAGTTCATCCGCCGCGCCTGCCGCAGCGTCGACGTGTGCCCCTCGACCCACAGCAGCCTGCCGCGCGCGTCGCACACCGCCAGCAGGTGTCGGCCGTCGGAGGCGAACGTGCCCAGCAACTCCCGGAACAGCGGCATCACATGCGCCAACGGGTGCTCGGCCCGGCAGGCCCCGAGCTCACCGTCCGTCAGTTCGATGTCGGCGGTGCCGTCCGGGTGCACCCCGGCGCGCGCCGAGCGCCGCCATGACTCGGCGACCACGCCGCGCACCGGGCGCGGCACCGTACCGGCCTCGGTGAAGGCATCGTGCGCCCGGTGCAGCACGCGTACGCGCTCGGCAGGGTCGGCTCCTGGCTCCAGGGCCACCCAGGGATCGGTCACCATGGCCTCCCGCGGGGCGATGCGCTGGGGGACATCGTCGCCCGGCGCGCGCGGGGCGACAACCATGTCGACGAGGGCGGTCCCCGCCGTCGCCGCCGGCCGGGCC
>NZ_NCTE01001359.1 GCF_002114215.1 Streptomyces sp. 13-12-16
CGGTGGCCTCGTCGAGCTCGGCGCGGGTCGGGGGACGGCCGCCGGGCCAGCGGGCGGCGTCCCAGCCGTGGCCGAGGAGGACCCGGTCGTCCGGGCGGGCGGCGGCGAACTCCCGTACGCGGACCAGCGCGGCCTCCAGCGAGGGGGCGGTGGACAGGTCGAGGCCGGTGAGGGCGAGGCCGGTGGCCGTGGTGTGGACGTGCGCGTCGGTGAACGCGGGGGTGACCAGCGCGCCGTCGAGGTCGACCACCTCGTCGACGCCGTCCGCGAAGGCGTCGGCGGCGCCCTCGGAGCCGACCCAGGCGACCTGGCCGCGCTCGACGACCATCGCGGTCGCGAAGGGGTCGGCGGGGCTGTGGACCTCACCGCGGCGGAGCAGGAGGGTGCGGGGTGGGGCGGTGCGTTCACTCATGTCCCACAGTTTCGCGCGTCGTGCGGGGCGTTCCGCACGCAGGGCCACCCCGGGGGGCGGCGCGTCCCACGCGTTCCCGTCCGGCCCATGGTGATCGCCCCCGCCGCCCCCTCCCATTCCCTTCCCCCGGGGGCTCCGCCCCCGGACCCCCGCTCCTCAAACGCCGGAGGGGCTGCGATTCAGCCGGAAGGGCTGTGGTACAGCCGGAGGGGCTGTGTCAGATGCGCGGCGGGCGGGCTTCGTAGGGGGTGGAGAGGACCACCGTCGTGCGGGTGGAGACGCCGGCCAGTGAGCGTACGCGGGCGAGCAGTTCCTCCAGTTCGTGCGGTGTGGACACGCGCACCTTGAGGATGTAGTTCTCGTCGCCCGCGACGCTGTGGCAGGCCTCGATCTCGGGGACGCCGGCGAGGCGGTCCGCGATGTCGTCGGGGGCGCTGGGGTCGAAGGGTTTGACCGAGATGAAGGCGGTCATGGGCAGGCCGACGGCCTCCGGGTCGACGACCGCGGCATAGCCGCGGATGACGCCACGCTGTTCCAGCCGGCGCACCCGCTGGTGCACGGCCGACGTGGACAGGCCCGTGGCCTTGCCCAGGTCTGTGTAGCTCATCCGCCCGTCCTTGACGAGCAGCTGCACGATCTGTCGGTCCAGCTCCTCCATGGCGCAAGAACCTACAGTGCGCTTGATCTCCTCGGATACCTGAGCCGCCCAGGTCATGCCCGGTTCGTGATGTGCCGGAGGCCACCGCGCGCGGTCCGGGGGGACAAAGCCCCCGCACGGGGCACCCGCACCTGGCATGTGACGAACACCACACCCTTCGAGCGGTCTCCGTGATGTTCCCGTGATTACCCCGGAGGAGGGACGGGAAGTGCTTGCTGTGGTCGAGGCCGCAGTGCCTTCACGGCCCAGCCCGAGGGGGAGAACCCAATGCAGAGTCTTAAGCGCCTTGGTCGTACCACGTCCAAGCGGCAGCAGCCGGTCGTCGAGCTCGATCCGGAGTACGTCGAACCCGACGTCCCGGACGAGGAACTCGACGCCTACGACACCTTCGAGATGTACCGGGTCGTCTGCCCGGACTGCGCGCAGCCCATCGCCCTGCTCGCGGACGAGGACACCCTGCCGGAGCACGCGCTGTGCGCCTCGCCGTGGAACCCGTTCGGGCTCACGGTCTGCGCCGGCACCGGCCGCAGGGCCGCCGAGGCGCGGCCGGCCGACGAGTCCGTCACTCCCCAGGAGCAGGACACGGCCCTGCTGTTGACGCTCCCCCAGGGACTCGACTGGCGCACCCAGCCCTTCTCTCACGTCGGCGGTCCGGGCTCGCGCCCGATCCGGGTCCCGGCGATGCGGCGGCACGCCGCCTGAGCGCGCACCGGTGCGGGGGCGGCGCGGTCCGCCGCCCCCGTCCGCGCGGGACGG
>NZ_NCTE01001360.1 GCF_002114215.1 Streptomyces sp. 13-12-16
CGGGCGTTGCGCGGCGGCACGGCGAGCTGGAGGACGTCGGCGAGGCTGCCCGCGTACCGGTCGGCGACCGCGCGGGCGAGGCCCAGCAACTCCTCGTCCAGCACCGGTTCGGGCGAGACCACCTGCGCCAGCGCCGCCAGGGGCCCCGAGTAGTCGGACTCGGCGAGCCGCTCGACGAGGAACCCGTCGATCAGTCCGCCGCCCTCGCGCCGCCCCTCGCGCACCCGGTGCCGTCCGGCCCCGAACCGCACCCGCACCCGCACCCCCGGCTGCGCGTCGGCGTCCAGCTCCGCGGGCACGGCGTAGTCGAAGTAGCGGTCGAGGTGGAGCACGCCCTTGTCGACGAGGACCCGGGCGACGGGCAGTTCCCCGGCGAGCGCGGCGCCGCGCCAGGTGCGCGGTTTGGCCCGGGGCGCCTTGGCCTTGCGCACGCTCTCCCGGATGAGCGCGAGCTGCTCGGGCGGCGCGCCCTCCGCACCGCCGTCCGACTGTCCGTTCTCGCTGCTCACGCCTGCATTCTTACCAAACACGACTGACATCGACGCCGGCCCGAGGCCGAGCCGGGTACGGATCACGAACGCCCGAGGGCGCTTCCGCCTCGGGCCGCTCGGCCGTACCGGTCCGGGACCGGCAGCGGGATTCGAACCCGCGAGGGCTGTCGCCCGCGAGTATCCGTCAGCGCGGGGCTCGCTCCCGCGGCGCGCGCGGGCGTTCGCGGCGGAGCGGCTCCGTACGCGCCGAGGCCCGGCACCCCTCGGAAGGGGCGCCGGGCCTCGGGGAGGCGCGGGGTGGCCGGACCTACAGTCCCGCCGCCTTGCGCAGGGCGTCCACGCGGTCGGTGCGCTCCCAGGTGAAGTCGGGCAGCTCACGGCCGAAGTGGCCGTAGGCGGCGGTCTGGGCGTAGATCGGGCGCAGCAGGTCGAGGTCGCGGATGATCGCGGCCGGACGGAGGTCGAAGACCTCGTCGATGGCCCGCTCGATCTTCTCGGTCTCGACCTTGGCGGTGCCGAAGGTCTCGACGAACAGGCCGACCGGCTCCGCCTTGCCGATGGCGTACGCCACCTGGACCTCGCAGCGGGCGGCCAGGCCGGCCGCCACCACGTTCTTGGCGACCCAGCGCATCGCGTACGCGGCCGAGCGGTCCACCTTGGAGGGGTCCTTGCCGGAGAAGGCGCCGCCGCCGTGGCGGGCCATGCCGCCGTAGGTGTCGATGATGATCTTGCGGCCGGTGAGGCCGGCGTCGCCCATCGGGCCGCCGATCTCGAAGCGGCCGGTCGGGTTCACCAGCAGCCGGTACTTCTCGGTGTCGAGCTTGATGCCCTCGTCCAGGAGCGCCTTCAGCTCCGGCTCCACGACGAACTCGCGGATGTCGGGGGCGAGCAGCGACTCCAGGTCGATGTCGGAGGCGTGCTGCGAGGAGACGACCACGGTGTCCAGGCGGACCGCCTTGTCGCCGTCGTACTCGATGGTGACCTGGGTCTTGCCGTCGGGGCGCAGGTAGGGGATGGTCCCGTTCTTGCGCACGTCGGAGAGGCGCTTGGACAGGCGGTGCGCGAGGAAGACCGGCAGCGGCATCAGCGTCGGCGTCTCGTCCGTCGCGTAGCCGAACATCAGGCCCTGGTCGCCGGCGCCCTGCCGGTCCAGCTCGTCCTCGTCACCCTCGACGCGGGCCTCGTAGGCGGCGTCGACGCCCTGCGCGATGTCCGGGGACTGCGCGCCGATGGACACCGAGACGCCGCAGGAGGCGCCGTCGAAGCCCTTCTTCGAGGAGTCGTAGCCGATCTCCAGGATCTTGTTGCGCACCAGTGTCGCGATGTCCGCGTACGTCTTGGTGGTGACCTCGCCGGCCACGTGCACCAGGCCGGTGGTGATCAGGGTCTCGACGGCGACCCGGGAGGTCGGGTCCTCGCGCAGGAGCGCGTCGAGAATGGTGTCGCTGATCTGGTCAGCGATCTTGTCGGGGTGACCCTCGGTCACGGACTCCGAGGTGAACAGACGACGGGACACAACGCTCCCTGGGGTTGCAGCGGCTGCTGGCTGATCATTGGCGGACGGCGGGGGCTGCACCCGACGCCGTCCGTGGAACAGTTTATCGGTCGCGCTTCGCCACGGGTCCCCCCGTCTCGTCTCGCGAGAGCGCTGTGACCTGCGGCACGGGCATTCTGCCCATGCCGAGCGAGGTTGGCCAGAGGCGCCACGCCCCCGGGGACGAGGTTTCGGGAACCGGAGGACGAAATGAATCACTCATCCGAGGCGTTCGGCCACCAGGTCCCATACGGTTTCGGCCAGGGCTTCCTTGGGGCCGTGCGCGACGGGGGTCTCGCTGCCGTCGGTGCCCAGCACCACGGCCTCGTTCTCCTCGGAGCCGAAGGTCTTGCGCTCCCCCACCTCGTTCACCACCAGCAGATCGCAGCCCTTGCGCTTCAGTTTGGCGCGGCCGTTGGCGAGCACGTCGTCGGTCTCGGCGGCGAAGCCGACGATCACCTGTCCGGCACGCGCCCGGTCGCCGGAGATCTCGGCGAGGATGTCCGGATTCCGTACCAGGGTGATGGGCTCGGGCTCCCGGTCGTCCTTCTTCTTGATCTTGCCGGTGGCGTAGGCGGCCGGCCGGAAGTCGGCGACGGCCGCGGCCATGACCACGGCGTCCGCGTCGGCGGCGGCGCCGAGGACGGCCTCGCGCAGCTCCACGGCGGTCCCGACCCGGACGAGGTCCACGCCCGCCGGGTCGGGCAGGGCGGTGTTGGCCGCGATCAGTGTGACGCGGGCGCCGCGGGCTGCGGCGGTGCG
>NZ_NCTE01000141.1 GCF_002114215.1 Streptomyces sp. 13-12-16
CACCGCCCGGCAGGCCGTGCGCGCCGCGCTCGACCAGCACCGCGCCTGGCGGCACGTCCCGCTGCCGGAGCGCCGCGCCCGCGTCACCGCCACCCTCGACGCCCTCGCCCAGCACCGCGAACTCCTCGCGCTCCTGCTGGTCTGGGAGATCGGCAAGCCCTGGCGGCTCGCCCGGGCGGACGTCGACCGCGCCGTCGACGGCGTGCGCTGGTACGCCGACGGCATCGACGGCATGCTCGCCGGCCGGGCCCCGCTCGACGGACCCGTCTCCAACATCGCGAGCTGGAACTACCCGATGAGCGTGCTCGTTCACGCATTGCTGGTACAGGCACTGGCAGGAAACGCGGTCATCGCCAAGACCCCGACCGACGGTGGCGTCGCCTGCCTGACCCTGGCCTCGGCACTCGCGGCCCGCGAGGGGATACCCGTCACCCTCGTCAGCGGCAGCGGGGGCGAGCTGTCCGAGGCGCTGGTGCGGGCGCCCGAGATCGGCTGCGTCTCCTTCGTAGGAGGGCGCGACACCGGTGCCGCGGTCGCCACGGCCGTCGCCGACCTCGGCAAACGGCACATCCTCGAACAGGAAGGACTCAACACCTGGGGCATCTGGAACCACTCCGACTGGGACACCCTGAGCGCGGTGATCCCCAAACTCTTCGACTACGGCAAGCAGCGCTGCACGGCCTACCCGCGCTTCGTCGTCCAGCGACGGCTCTTCGACGACTTCCTGGCCGCCTACCTCCCCGCGGTGCGCACGCTCCGGGTCGGCCACCCGCTCGCCGTCGAACACCCCGCCGACCCCCACCCGCGGCTCGACTTCGGGCCGGTGATCAACGCGGCCAAGGCGAAGGAGCTCCACGACCAGGTCGCCGAGGCCGTCGACCGCGGCGCCGTCCCGCTGCACCGGGGCACGCCGTCCGACGCCCGCTTCCTGCCCGGTCAGGACACCTCGGCGTACGTCCAGCCGGTCACGCTGCTGAACCCGCCCCGGTCCTCCCCGCTGCACCACGCGGAGCCGTTCGGCCCGGTCGACACCATCGTCCTGGTCGACACGGAGGCGGAACTGCTGGCCGCCATGAACGCGTCCAACGGCGCGCTGGTGGCCACGCTCTCCACGGACGACCGGTCCACCTACGACCGGCTGGCCCCGCACATCCGCGCCTTCAAGGTCGGCCACGGCGTCCCGCGCTCCCGCGGTGACCGCGACGAACTGTTCGGTGGCTTCGGCGCGTCCTGGCGCGGCGCGTTCGTCGGCGGCGACCTCCTGGTCCGCGCCGTGACCCGGGGCCCGGCCGGAGAACGCCTGCCCGGCAACTTCCCGGAGTACCAGCTCATGCCCTGACGCGCGTGACCACCCGGACACGCGCCGTGCACCCCGTCCCGCCACCGCCCGGAGGTACGGAAAACGCAGGTGAAAGGCACTGCGAAACCTTGGTATGGTTGTCCATGTCGCCGCGGGGGGAACACCTCGCCGAGGCGGCGGACACCTTGTCCGGGTGGCGGAATGGCAGACGCGCTAGCTTGAGGTGCTAGTGCCCTTTATCGGGCGTGGGGGTTCAAGTCCCCCCTCGGACACATCGCTCAATCGATGGCCCCGACCGAAACGGTCGGGGCCATCGGCTGTTTCGTCTCACCGAAGGTGGCGTGTGGTCTCCCGGAGGGGGTGTGCCCGGCTGGTCGCACCACTCACTGGACACACCCCGCTCGTACAGCCCGATCCGTTTCTTCGTCGCTCCCGTGCGGGATCCCGCGGCCCCCGGGGTTCTCCGGCCCGCGCACGGGGCTGGTTGACTTCTTCCGCGAGGGCTCCCAGGGGCTGACGACAAGCCACGACGCCGGCCCGGGCGACGGCCGTCCGCGGCGTCGACCGACGTCGCACCGTCGACATCGAAGAGGGCGCGCTCACTGGGACTCGACTACGCGAAGTGATGACCGTTCGGGTGCTGAACGGGACGTGACCGGCATCCCTCCCGAATGGTGGTCCCGCGGGCAAGCGGGAACCAATGCTGCGCTTTAATGCTCATGCACACAGATACGTACGCAGGAAGGGTGCGGCCATGGGGCTCACTCGCAAGATGCTCTCGCTGACCACGATGGGCGCGGTGGATTTCCGTAGTGACAAGGAGCGCATCGCGCGCAAGACCGCGAAGGGCGCTCGCGCTTCGAAGAAGACGGCGAAGGAAGCCAAGCGCCAGAGCGCTCTGCTCGAGGAACAGAACGCCCTTCTTGCCGCCCAGGCCCAGGCGCAGCCTCAGGTGCCGGCGGCTCCGAGCCCCGGGAGCGACATCGCGGGCCGTCTCCAGCAGCTTGACGGACTCCGTACCGCCGGTGCCATCACCGAATCCGAGTACCAGGCGCGGCGTACCGCCATCCTGAACGAGATCTGAGCTCTTCCGCCACCGACGAACGGCTCCGGGGGATCATTCTCCCGACGTCCGCGGCTGCGGCGCCGCCCCGCTCGCCCGACCCGCCGCGGCCCCTCACAGGCGGCCCGCCTCCACGATCCGTCGCAGGAAGCGCCGGGTGCGGTCCTGCCGCGGGGCGCCGAAGAGCTGCTCGGCGGTGCCGCGCTCCAGCACCACGCCCCCGTCGAGGAAGCAGACCTGGTCGGCGACCTCGCGGGCGAAGCCCATCTCATGGGTGGCGAGCACCATGGTCATGCCGTCGTCCTTGAGGCCGCGCACGACGTCCAGCACCTCGCCGACCAGTTCGGGGTCGAGGGCCGCGGTGATCTCGTCGAGCAGCAGCAGCCGGGGCCGTACGGCGAGGGCGCGGGCGATCGCCACCCGCTGCTGCTGGCCGCCGCTGAGCCGGTCCGGGTACTCGCCCGCCCTGCCACCCAGCCCGAGCCGTTCCAGCAGCTGCCGGGCCTGCTCCTCGGCCCGGGCGCGGGGGACGCGGTGCACCCGGCGCGGGGCGAGGGTGATGTTCTCCAGCACCGTCATGTGCGGAAACAGGTTGTAGGCCTGGAAGACCACGCCGATCCGGCGCCGCACCGCGTCCTGGTCGGCGCGCGGGTCGGTGATCTCCTCGCCGTCCAGGTGGATCACGCCGTCATCGACGTCCTCCAGGAGGCCGGCGCACCGCAGCAGCGTCGACTTGCCGGAGCCGGAGGCGCCGATCAGCGCGGTCACCGTGTGCGGGGCGACCTCCAGGTCGACGTCCCGCAGGACGACCGAGCCGCCGAAGGTCTTGCGGACGGACTCCATCCGCAACAGCGGTACGTTCTCGCTCACGTCGCTCCTCCTTGCGCCCGCCGGCGGTCCATGCGGGCCGTCACCCAGTCCGTGAGGCGGGTCATCGGGATGGTCAGGGCGACGAACACCAGCCCGGCCACGATGTACGGCGTGTAGTTGAGGCTGCGGCCCACGACGATGTCCGCAGCCCGCACGGCGTCGACCGCACCGCCGATCGACACCAGACCGGTGTCCTTCTGCAGCGACACCAGGTCGTTCAGCAGCGGTGGCACCTGGCGGCGCACCGCCTGCGGCAGCACCACGAACCGCAGCGCCTGCCGGTTGGTCAGGCCCAGGGAGCGGGCCGCGGCGCGCTGCGAGGGGTGCACCGACTCGATGCCCGCGCGGAACACCTCCGCCACGTACGCCGAGTACGTCAGCGTCAACGCCGTGCCGCCGAGCAGCACCGGGTCGACCGTGACGCCCTGGAGCCGCAGCGCCGGGACGCCCAGGACCACGATCATCAGGTTGATGATCAGCGGCAGCCCGCGGAAGAAGTCCGTGTATGCCGCCGCCAGCACCCGCAGCGGGAAGAACACCGGACCGCGCAGGGTGCGGGCCACGGCGATGAGCATGCCGAGCACCAGCACGGCCGCGCCGCACACCAGCAGCAGCCGCAGGTTCAGCCAGAGCCCCTCCAGCACCTTCGGGAACGCCTCGCGTGCGTACCGGCCGTCGAAGAAGGTCTCCTTGGTCCGCGGCCAGCCGGGCGCGCCGACGACGAGCAGGTAGAGGGCGACCCCGGTGACCAGGGTGGAGAGGGCGGCGACCGCCGTGGCGCGGCGGGCCCGGGCACGCCGGTACCGCTCGCGCTCCAGCCGGCGCGGCGACGGCACGTACGGGTCCGGCGCGGCACCCTCGTCGTCGTCCCTGCCGTCTGCGCCGTCGCGGCCGGACTCGCCCTTGACGACGGTCACTTGAGCACCGGGGCGTCGGCCGCGTCGGCCAGCCACCGTTGCTCGATCTCCGCCAGTGTGCCGTCCTCGCGGAGCGCGTCCACGGCCTTCGTCACGCAGCGGGTGAGCGCGCTGCCCTTGTCCAGCACCAGGCCGAACTGCTCCGGGGCGCCGCCCCGGTCCTCGAACTGGCCGACGATCTCGGCGTCGGTCACCTCGGCGGCGGTGATGTAGAACGCGGTCGGCAGGTCGACCACGATCGCGTCGACCTGGCCGTTCCTCAGTGCGGACTTGGCCTGGTCGTTCTTGCCGTAGACGGCGGCGTCCCGGGCCGGCCGCACGATGTCCTCGATGAAGGAGAGGCTGGTCGTGCCCACCTGGGCGCCCAGCTTGAGGTCCTTGAGGTCCGCGACGCCGGTCGCCTTCGCGGCCGGGGAGTCCTTCAGCGCGACGACGGCCTGACGCACGTCGTAGTAGCCGGACGAGAAGTCCACGGCCTTCCTGCGCTCGTCGCTGACGGAGACCTGGTTGATGTCGAAGTCGAAGGTCTTCACCCCCGGGGCGAAGGCCTTGTTGAACGGCACGCTCTGCCAGACCACGGAGTCCTCGCCGTATCCGAGCCTCTCCGCCACGGCGTAGGCGACGGCCGACTCGAAGCCCTCGCCGTTGGACGGGTCGTCGTCCTTGAACCACGGCTCGTAGGCGGGCCGGTCGGTGGCGATCGTCAGCTTGCCGGAGGTCTTCGTGGCGAGCTCGCTCTCGGTGCACGAAGCGCCGGTCGAGCCGGAGGGCCGGGCGGACGCGTCGTCCTCCGGCTGCGGGGCGCAGCCGGAGGCGGTCGCGAAGAGGACGGTGGTGACGCCGGCGAGGATGCGGCGCAGGACACAAGGGGCGAGAGACATGGCGGGAGGGTGGCAGCGATCTCCCCGTTCTGTCGAGGGCGCCCCGTGACAATCCGCATGCTGAGAACGGGTGTTGCGGTCTCGTGAACGGGCGGACCCGGTGGGGTCCGTGGGTGGTGGCCGGCCAGGGCGGTCGAGGGACCGCGATGCGTCCGGATGCGTGGGGTGCGGGGTGCGCCGTGGCCACCTCGGCCACGGCGCACACCCTGGCCCCGTCCACGGGTTCCGGCGGCGGACGCGTACGACGTCGGGAGGCACTCCGGCCGGGTCCTGCCCGAGGTGCACGGCCGGCTTCTCCGGACGGTGCGGGGACGGACGGCACCGCACTCCGCTCGGGCCGCGGGAGGCCGGAGTCCGCACACCGCCGCCCCGCCGCGGCCGGTGCCGCCGGCAGGACGGCTTCCGCTCACCCGCGGGCGCCGCACCACCTCGAGTGGCTTCGCCGAAGTCCACCCCGACGAGCCGAAGTCGGTGGACACTTCCGTGAGAGGTGGGGGTGCCGAACGACGGGGGCGGGAGCGGTGCGCAGGCGGGGTGCGTGGACGGGGCCCGCAGTGGCGGGTGCTGCCGCGGTGGTGATGGCGGGGCTCGGACTGGTGACCAACTACGCGAGTGCCTCGGTGCCCGGGTGGGCCACCAGGTCATGGGTGGTGTGGCTCGTGTTCGCGGTTCTGCTGGCAACCGCCGTGGGACTGCTGTTGTGGGGCCGGCACCTGGACGGCGAGAGGCCCGCGGCACGGCTGACGTCGGTGGACCGGCCGGCCGGGAGCCGGCACGGCTCACTGCGGTACCCGCATGTGGAGCGGGTACGCGGCCGGGAGGCGGAGTTGGCCGTCCTGACCAGGATGCTGCGCCGACCGCAGGACGAGTTCGCGGTGGTCTGTGGAGCCGGTGGGCTGGGCAAGACCACGGTGGCCGCTCAGCTGGCCGCCCGGGCGGAAGAAGACGGCCGGCAGGTGTTCTGGGTGCGCTGGCGCGACTCGGTGGATCTGGCACAGCAGATGACACGGGTGGCGGTGGCCTGCGGGCTGTCGGAGGCCGATCTGGAGGCGGCACGGGCCGGACGGGAGAGTCTGCCGGACGTGGTCTGGCGGCAGCTTGCCTTTTCACGACGGCGGTGGCTGCTGGTACTGGACAACGTCGACGAGCCGCAGGCGGTGGACGTGGAAGGCGAGCCGGTGGCGCACTACCGGGGCTGGATCCGCCCCCACGGCCGCGGTCTGCTGCTGATCACCAGCCGGGACACCAGCGAACAGACGTGGGGGCGACGCGCGCGGCTGCTGCCGTTGAGGCCGCTGGCCGTGCCCGACGCGGGGCAAGTGCTGCTGGACGCGGCGTCCCGGGCCGGCACCCGGGCACAAGCACAGGAGCTGGCGGAGCGTCTGGGCAGGCTGCCGCTGGCCCTGCACGCGGCCGGCTCCTATCTGGCCACCCCCACCAGCCGCTACCGAACGTTCGAGCGTTACCATCAGGCACTGGACGCCGAGCTGGGCACGCTGTTGGGTGCTGAACACCCGGACGCCTCCGACCCGGACACCGCCCGTACCGTGGTCCGCCACACCTGGGAGTTGTCCTTGGACCAGCTCGCCGCCGAAGGACACGTGCTGGCCCGCCCGCTGCTGCGGATGCTGTCCATACTGGCGGCGGCCCCCGTCCCGCTGTTCCTGGTCACCCCCGGCCTCCTCACCGCCGCGACAGGACGATCGGCCACCACCGCCGGCGTGGAAGCCGCCCTCGCGGGCCTGTACCGCTATGGGCTGCTCGATCTGCCCGAAGAACCCGGCCCTCAGGCACGGCCGGCCTCGGGTGACGACCCGCCCGCCCGGGTGGCGCTCCACCCCCTGGTGAGGGAAATCAGTGCCCTCGCCCTGGCAGCCGACACTCCGAACCTCATCGTCTGGCGTCAGGCCATGGCCACACGGCTGACCGAGGCCGCTCACGACACCGCCCGCGCCGGGCGCTCCGGCTGGTCCGCCGCCCGGCTCCTCGCCCCGCACCTCCCGCTCCTGCTCGACCACACCACGGTCCCGCAGGACCTCACCGACATCGGCGACATCCTCAACCGCCTTGCCGATGTGCTGCATGACGCGGGCGCCTACACGCCGGCACACGCACTGAGCCGACACCTCCTCCACGCACAGACCCGCGTCCTGGGCGCGGACCACCCCAGTACCCTGGGCAGCCGCCACAGCCTGGCCAAGGCCCTGGACGGGATGGGCCGGTACGCGCAGGCGGCCGACTTGCACCGGCAGAATCTCGTCGCCCGTACCCGTGTTCTGGGCCCTGACCATCCCGACGCCCTGACCAGCCGCAACAACCTCGCCAACGCGCTGTACGGGATGGGCCGGTACGCGCAGGCGGCCGACTTGCACCGGCAGAATCTCGTCGCCCGTACCCGTGTCCTGGGCCCTGACCATCCCGACGCCCTGACCAGCCGCAACAACCTCGCCAACGCGCTGAACGGGATGGGCCAGTGCGTGCGGGCGGTCGACCTGCACCGGCGGAACCTTGCCGCCCGTACCCGTGTCCTGGGCCCCGATCACCCCCACACCCTGGCCAGCCGCAACAACCTGGCCTTCGCTTTGGACGGGACGGGCCGGCACGCGCGAGCGGCCGACCTGCACCGGCAGGTCCTCGCCGACCGTGCCCGTGTCCTGGGTCCCGACCATCCCCACACCCTGAGCAGCCGCCACAACCTCGCCGACGCGCTGTACGGGATGGGCCGGTACGTGGAGGCGGCCGACCTGTACCGGCAGGCCCTCGCCGATTACCTCCGTGTCCTGGGCCCCGATCATCCCCACGCCCTGGGCAGCCGCCACAACCTCGCCGACGCGCTGTACGGGATGGGTCGGTACGCGGAGGCGGCCGACCATCACCGGCAGAATCTCGTCGCCCGTACCCGTGTCCTGGGTCCCGATCACCCCGACACCCTGACCAGCCGCGACGGTTTGGAGACGGCATTGCTGACTTCGACTCGTCGGGATGGGCTTCGGCGAAGCCGCTGAAAGGCCGGGAGCGGTGGCGCGGACGGCGTCTTCCTGCCGGTCGGCGCCTCGCGTTCCTCAAGGGCTGAAGGCGCGGGAAGGTGTTCGTCGCGCCCCCGTCACCGACCGGGGCGCTACGTCTTCCGGGCCAGCCCGGCGACGATGAGGCGTTCCCAGACGGTGAGCTCCCGTTCCGCGCCGCCGGCGTTCCACGGACCGGCGGTCGTGTCGGGGCGCCACAGGGGCGCGGGGACGATCCCGGGGTCGAGGATCTCCAGGCCGTCCAGCAGGGAGGTGATCTCCTCGTCGGTGCGCCACCGGCCGCGGCCGAAGGTCTGCTGGAGGACCCGTTCGGCCTCCGCGGTCTCCGGGTTGTCGCCGGAGCGGAAGTGGCTGACGAAGAAGTGGCTCCCGGAGGGGACGTGGTCACGCCAGTGGCGGACGATCCCGGCCGGGTCCTCCTCGTCGTTGACGTGGTGGAGGACGGCGCTGAGGACGACGGCGACGGGGCGGTCGAAGTCGATCAGTTCCAGGGTCTCCGGGTGGGTGCGGACGCCTTCGGGGTCGCGGATGTCGGCCCGGACGACCCGGGTGCGGTCGTTCTGCTCCAGCAGCGCACAGCCGTGGACCAGCACCTGGGGGTCGTTGTCGACGTACACGATCCGGGACTCCGGGGCGTGCCGCTGCGCGACCTGGTGGACGTTGTCGGCGGTCGGCAGACCACTGCCCAGGTCGATGAACTGCCGTACGTCGGTGGTCGTCACGATCTGCGCGATCGCCCGGGTCAGGGCCGCGCGGTTGGCGAAGGCGATGGCCACCGAGCCGGGGAGGTCCCGGAGGAACACGTCGCCGACCTTCCGGTCCACGGCGTAGTTGTCCTTGCCGCCGAGCAGGTAGTCGTAGACGCGGGCGATGCTGGGCCTGGTGGAGTCGATGGAGGAGCCTTCAACCGTCATGACGGCCATCCTCCCCCGCGACGCCGCCCGCCCACCGGCGTTCCGGGATCCCCGGGCGGACGGGTTCCGCGGGAGGCCGACGTCCGCTTCACCACCCGTGCCTGCGACTTCACCGACAAGGTGACCAGCAGTGCTCCAGCGGTGAGGGAGCGAAGGGGACGCGCGTCCACGGCCGGGCCGCGGCGAAACCGCCGGCCGTCCACGAGTTCGACGGCGACCACCCCGCGCACGGCCGGTGGGTACCGGCCCGCCGCGGCCCGGCCGCCCGGGAGGGACCGCCTGCCGCCTCGCCGCCGGTACCGGCACATCACCCTCGCCGTACCGGCCCGCGCGTTCCTCGCGGACGTGTCCGCTGGTCGGTCAAGCGCGGTCGTGGAGCGTGACCTGGTAGCCGTCGGGGTCGGCGAAGGTGAAGGTCCGACCGAAGGGGCCGTCGACCGGTGCGGAGACGATGGTGTGACCGTCGGCGACGAGCGCATCGTGGATGGCCTGGACGTCGGTGGCGTGGAGCCAGATCGCGGCACCGATGCCGGGCTGGGCGACGGATGCGAGGTCGGTTCCGGGAACGATGTCGCGGACTGCGAACGCGATCGGCTTCGTATCGAAGACGACGGCGTGCGGAGGTCCGGCCGGCGAGCGGACGAGGCCCAGGTACTGCTCGTAGAACGTCTGCGAGGCGTCGAGGTCGCGCACTTGGAGCGAGATGAAGTCGGGGCCGGTGGCGGGCATGACGATGCTCCTTCTTTTCGTGTCAGTTTTCTGACACGCGTCAACCTATGTCAGAATACTGACATGAGTCAAAAAGGTGTCGGCGTCGACCTGGAGACGTCACCGGGCTATCTGCTCAAAGAAGCGTCGAGCGCCCTCCGCGCGGCCATGGAGGAAGTGCTGCGGCCGCTCGGGATGAGCGTGACGCACTACTCCTGCCTCGAACTGCTGGCGCAACGACCGGGCTTGTCGAACTCCGAGCTCGCGCGGGGCGCGTTCGTGACACGGCAGACGATGAGCGTGCTGCTCCAGGCCCTGGAACGGGACGGCTACGTGACCAGGCCCGCGGAGGCGCCCGTCGGGAAGGTGCTTCCCGCGCGGCTCACACCTCGCGGCCGACGGAGCCTCGAGAAGGCGAGCGCGGCCGTCCGGTCCGTCGAGGCCAGAATGCTGGCCGGCCTGACCGAGACCGAGCAGTCGGACGCGTTCCGCATCCTGCAGAGGATGATCCGTTCCCTGCGCGATGACGACAGGGACGCATAGCCCGTTCACGCCTTCCGGGCCGGCCCGGCGGCGATGAGGCGTTCCCGGACGCCGAGCTCCCGTTCCGTGCCGCCGGTGTTCCACGGACCGGCGGCCGTGTCGGGGCGCCACAGGGGCGCGGGGACGGTCCCGGGGTCGAGGATCTCCAGGACGGACGAACTGCGGCTCGCGGCCGTACCGGTCGGGCTGCACGGGGACACCGCAGACCTGCCGCTGCTGCTCGAGGCCCGGGAGACGGAAACGGCCCCCGTGGTCGCCCTCGTCCTCGACCCACCTCGGCCTCACCCTGGACGACGCGATCCTGGCCGCCCCTGGCCCACGCTGATCGTCGCGGAGGACGACGCCCCGTCCGCACCACGCGGCGACTCCTACGCGGGCGAGGGCCCGGTCCCGCCGGGTGCCGTCGAGACCCTGTAGGTCCCGGGTCACCCCTGCCGCCCCACGCCCCTCAGGATTCCGGGAACGGGACCGACTGTCCGATCCACGAGACGCACCGGTCGCTCCGGGGCCGGACCGGCCGGCGTCACGTTCGTGGGTTCCGTGCGGGATTCCGTGCTCCCCGGGTTTTCCGGTCCGCGCACGAGGCTGGTTGACTTCTTCCGCGCGGGCTCGCGCGGGCTGCCGGTGCCGGGCCTCCGGCCGGGCGGTCCGCGCGCCGGCACACCGTTGGGACTCATCGAGGGAAGTGCACGTGGAGCAGTTCGCTGCGGGCAAGGTACTGCGCGGCAGGTACCGGCTGGACCGGATCCTGGGCCGAGGGGCGATGGGCCACGTCTGGCAGGGGGCGGACGTCTATCTGGAGCGTCCCGTCGCGGTCAAGACCGTCGCCACGGATCTGCTCGCCCTGCCGGACCGGCGCCGCACCGCCCTGGCGCGCTTCGAGAGGGAGGCCAAGACCGCCGCCCGTCTGGACCACGCCAACCTCACCACCGTGTACGACGCGGCCGTGACCGAGGACGTCTGCTGCCTGGTGATGCAACTCGTCGACGGGACGACCCTCGACAACGTCGTCGACGGCGCCGACGACGGGCGCCTGCCGGTGCCCGCCGCGGTCTCCGTGGCCGCGCAACTGTGCTCGGGCCTCTCCGCCGCGCACGCCGCCGGCCTGGTCCACCGCGACCTCAAGCCCCAGAACGTCATGGTCCGCACCAGCGGCCTGGTGAAGATCCTCGACTTCGGCCTGGTGAAGGTCCTCTCGGACGCCGACCCACAGCTCACCATGACCGGTGAGACGCTCGGCAACGTCGCCTACGCCTCACCCGAACTCCTGGCCGGGGACAGGCCCTTGGACGCCCGCAGTGACCTGTACGCGGTGGGCTGCCTGCTGCATTGCATGCTCACCGGCCGGCCCCCCTTCGACTGCCCGAACCCCGCCGAGATGGTGACCCGGCACCTCACCGCGCCCCCGCCCCGTCTCGCCGACGGCGGTGTCGACGCCCCGGCCGCGCTCCAGGACCTGACGCACACCCTGCTCGCCAAGCGCCCCGAGGACCGTCCCGACAGTGCGGCGGACGTGTACGCGGCCCTCGCCCCGCACCTGCCGGCCCCCGATCCGGCGTTCGCCAACCGCAGGATGCCGCCGGAGGATCCCCGGCGGCCGTTCCTCGTGCCGCAGGCGCCGGTCATGCCGCGTTAGACGAGGCGGACCGCGGCACGATCCCGGGGCGGGTCACGCCGCGGCCGGCGGCCGGACCTCTATCAGTTCCTTGAGGAACGGGCTCGGCTCCCCGTGCCAGAAGACGTCCAGGCTGTCCCGGGCGCGCGTGGCCGCCACGAAGAGCAGGGACCGGGCCCGCTGCATCTCCGTCCGGTGGCGCGCCGGGTCCGTGGTGCGCCGCCGCTGGACGTCCGCGCGCGGCACGAGCCCGTCGGTCACCCCGGCGATGATCATGCGCTGGTACTCCAGCCCCTTGAACCGGAACATCGTGCCGATGTGGACGCCGCTGTCGCCGAGGGGCCCGTCCGGACCGATCTCCAGCGCCATGACGCCGTGCTCCCGCAGCGTGTACGCGACCTCGCGCGCCATGTCGTTGGTCGGCACGGCGATGGCGATCTGCTCGTGCGGCACCTCCCCCCAGGACCCGATCAGCGCGGCGATCGCCTCGCGCTCGTCCGCCCAGTCGGCCAACCGGTGCAGGTCCGGGACGGCGCCGCTGAGCACGGACCGGTACCCGGCCAGCGTCTCGGAGCTGCCGTCGAGGTCGTCGTACTTCTCCTCGCCGAGCACGTTCAGCGCCGAGCGCAGGATCTGCCGGGTGGTGCGGTAGCTCAGCGACAGCTTCGACGACCGGCCGCGGATGTTGACGCCGAGGCTGCCGAGGGTCACCTGGTTCTTGTAGATGCGCTGGTGGGTGTCGCCGACCAGGAAGAGGTCGTTGCGGTCCGGGGCGGTCATCGCGCGCAGCATCTTCCAGTGCGCGGGCCGCAGGTCCTGGGCCTCGTCGACCACGATGTGCCGGTACCGGTAGCGCAGCCAGCCCCCCGAACCGTCGGCCACGTGGACGTTGTCGAGGCCGCCCGCCTCCTCCCGCCGGCGGTCGATGTCCTGGATGCGCCGGGCGCGTGCCACCTCCAACTGCGCCGCCCGCTCCGCGATCTGGTCCCACGTCTGGACTCCGAGCCGGTCCAGGCGCTGGGTGAACCGTTCGGCGAGCTGCCAGATCTCGGCGCGCTCGGCACGGGTGACCGTGCGTCCGCGTCCGGCGCGGCGGGCACGGAAGTAGTCCGTGCGGGAGGTGACCGCCTGGCCGAGGATCACCTGCGTCCACTCGTCGTGCAGGAACTCCGCGTCCCAGCCGTCCTCGCCGAGTTCGTCGAGGAGCGAGCGCCATTCGCGGACCGACTGCGCCTCGTCGACGATCCGCTTGCGGTTGCCCGGCTCCGCCTCCCGGACGGTGCGCAGCGCGAGCTGGTCGACGTGGCTGATCTCGACGCGCGACAGCAGCGTCTCGCCGCCCAGGGCGAGCAGGCGCGAACGCAGGTCCGCCGCGAGGTTCTTGTTGTACGTGGTCAACAGGACCGGCTTGGTCCGGCCGGCCGGGAGCCGCTCCACCAGATGCTTGACCCGGTGCAGCGCCACGATCGTCTTGCCGGTGCCGGGCCCGCCGCCCACACGCGCCGGACCGCTGTAGTCCCGCGTGACCAGCTTGGCCTGGGTGGGGTGCAGGAACACCTTCCAGCGCCCGAAGTCCTCGCCCTCCAGCGCCTCGCGCAGCGCGTCGTCGGTCGTGGTGACGATGGTGGCGGGACGTTCGACGGCGGCCCGGAAGTCCTCGGGGTCCACGGGGTCGGGCGTCGCCACGGGGGCGGTGACCTGCTCCAGGACGTCGTCGTACGCCTTGCCGTCGTACAGCGCCAGCAGCACCTCGCCGGTGAGCTGCGGCGCGTACTCGACGAGGCCGAGGAGCTGGTCCTCGGTGGTCAGCGCGGCGACGACCGGGACCAGGGACGGGGCCACGCCCAGGTCGGTGAGCTGCTGCTCCGACCACGTCGCGAACAGCGGCTCCGGGGCGGCCGGTTCGACGGGCGGGGCGGGTTCGACGGGCGGGGCGGTCCGCGGGGTGGCGGGGCTGAGCACCTCCTCCTGCACGACCTGGAGGTCCACGTACTCGATGCCGCCGGTGACGCGGTTGACCGAGTAGGTGAGCCGGTCCAGGTGCGCGTACACGTCCTTGCGGTGCTTGACCGAGACGATCAGCCAGTCGTCGTCGGCCAGCCGCAGCAGCAGCGCGCGGTACTCGTCGTTGACGCGCGCCGAGTGCAGCTTGTCGTGCCCCTGCAACTGCTTGAGCCGCAGGCCCGCGGAGTCGGGGTTGGTCTTGAACTTGTGCTGGAAGTCGTAGATCGCGCCCTTGACCGGGCGGGGGAGCTTGAGGATCTCCCGGTCCGCCTTGTCGAGCAGGCGCAGTGTCACGTTCTTGCCGGTCACGGCTGGTCGTTCCCCCCGCTGTCCTTGGTGTCCTTGGTGTCCGTGATGGTGTCGTCCGACGGGTGACGGCCGATCCGCTCGGCGAGGTCGTCGGCCGTCCAGTGTTCGGCGGTCCGCACCTCCCAGCCGGCCGCGGCGAAGTCGCGGTCCCGGTCGGCGGCCTCCGGATCGAAGTCCTCGCCCTCCGGCGGGCTCGGGGTCCGGACGACTCCGACGCGTGCGTCCGGCCAGGCCAGTTCGGCCTGCCAGCCGGTGTGCGCGTCGAGCTCGTAGCCGTCCCGGGGCACCGGGACGCCCCGTGCGGCGAGGGCCTCGGCGAGCGCGAGCAGGCCGGGCTCGTCCGGGTCGAGGTACTCGACGACCCGGTCCCACGCCGCGTCCCGGACAGGCGCGGTGTCACCCGTGGTGGGCGCCCCGGCGGCCGCGGGAACCGACGGTGCGGTCCTGGCCGGCGCCGGCGTGCCGCCGGTGAGCGTGAGGTGGACGCTCTGGAGGACACCGCTTCCGCCCGTGACCGCCAGCGTCTCCACCGGGAACCCGTCGAGGCGGCCGGTCGTCAGCTGGACGGCGTCGCCGCCACCGGTGTCCAGGAACTGCAGCAGGTTGGACCAGTACAGCCAGGCCCGCCAGCGCCGCTTGTGCTCCTCCTCCCGGGCGTGGACGCCGGGCGCGTCGTCGAGGAGGACGAGGCCGGTCCACGCGGGCGGCCTGGCCCGGCCGTCGGCGGCGAACACCAGCGGCAGTCCGGATCGGTCGGTCACCGAGAACAGCTGCACCGGGCCGCGCGGCCCCGCGGGCGTCTCCCCGCGCAGCGCCGCCGTGATCTGCCCGCCCAGCGCGTCCGGTGTGAGCGCGGACGGGCGGGCCCCGGCGCCCATGAAGCCCGCC